>NZ_SRRZ01000012.1 GCF_013179805.1 Microcoleus asticus IPMA8
AACTCGTAATAAGCGTCACTTTTATCAACGTGGTCTCAGAGCTGCAACCTTGCTCCGGCAAGGTTCCTAGCTATATTTGTCACCCCCCCAGATGGCAAGGCAAAGTTGATGAAGTTATAAATTTATTTAAAGACTTTAAAGCTCAAGCATTTAAAAGGTTTGTAAATTATTTAGAAACCCATCGCTGCCGAATAATAAATTACCAATACTACAAAGAAGAATCCATAAGTTCGATTGGTTCGGGAACTGTTGAATCAACAATAAAACGCATTGGATTAAGGGTGAAAATATCGGGAGCGCAATGGAATATTGAGAACGTTTCCTCTATGCTTGCTCTTCGCTGTGCTTATCTCAACGGTCAACTTTCAATTTGATGTATGTGCCAAAGTGAGATGCACCCGATAGCCAACAAACATGGCTAGGCACAACCTTAACAGTATGCCTAGCCAATTATCGGGAGACCACAAGTTAGCGATCGACAAAGTTTTGCTGCAAATAATTGATCGGAAGATATCAATATTAGCGGAGCACGATGTCCGATCGCAATCTCACTGCCAAATCTTGTTCCGGGCGAATCACGATCACGTCAACGCTGCGCCGCCCCAACAAGACTCCAGCTAAAGCGCCGATCCCAGCACCTCCCAATACTTCTTCAGTGGCGATCGCTTTGTCGCCGGTAATGCCTGCTAGTGCTGCTGCTGCGGCTGCACCCAATGCTGCACCTTGGGCTAATGAACCTGTGCCAGCACCTTTTTGGACTCTTTCGGTTCTGGTAATAACTCCTGAATTTCCGTCAATCCGATAGCGTTGGCGGCGGCTGATAATTAACTCTCTGGCAACAAATTGAGTACCAATTTGATTGCCCCTTCTGACAGGTTGCAATACCCCGACTATCTGGCTGCCGGCGGGGATTAATACTCTGCCTTGACCTGTGCGGATGTCTCGCGCTACTGTTAAAGTTAAAGGTGCAGTTTCTTCGCGCGTGACAATAATTTTGTCTTTTTCATAGCTAACTGGAATTACACTGCCCGAGGGAATTCGGATGCTATCAAATTGGGAAATTCGTTGTTGAGCTTCTGCGGGAGTAGCTACTACCAGCGGCGCGCTGGTTGCAACTGTAATGCCCAGTGCGAGGATTGCTGCTGTTGCTGAACGCAATTTTTGAGAAGTAATCATATAAATTGTCTCCTTGCTTCGGTTTTGGTTTACTTAGGAACGCATTACTGCTAAATTTGTTTCTGGTTTCGCCTTCATCTGATGTTTTAATTATGGCAGGCTGGAATTCTACAAGTTGGGAAGATAAGGTAGATAATCCAGAATTTGAAAATTTGGAAAAATCGAGAAAACCCGCAAGACAGGGGCGATCGGGAAGATAAGGAAGATAGTCAACAGTCAACAGTCAACAGTCAACAGTCAACAGTCAACAGTCAACAATTAATTGTTGAGAGCGTTTAAGGCTAACAATCCAGCACCGAAAGCTGGTTCGTATCGGGGCAAAATTACCTTAGCTGTCGGGGCGATCGCAGTTATTGCCGCTTCAAACCGACCTCGGCAATTGGCCTCGCCACCCCACACACCTCCTACGAGCACAATTTCAAATTCTTCTCTGGGGTTAAATAGCGCTGAAATGGCTATTTTTGTTGAAAAGGTTAATTCTGCCACGGCACTATTGATAATGCCGTCAGCGACGCGATCGCCCTCTGCTGCGACTCGATCGACAATCGGCGCTAAAGCTGCAATTTCTTTCACTCCCCAACCGCGCCGGTAAACGACTTCTACCAATTCTTCTAGGTGATTTAGGCCTAAATGGTTTTGAAAATTTTCTGCAAGTGCTGTAAAGTCTCCGCGTCCGTCATAGAACTTCAAAGCCGCTTGCAAACCTTGAACGGCGATGTCATATCCGCTGCCTTCATCGCCTAAAAGATATCCCCAACCGCCGACTCGTTTCGTTTTCCCTTGACTGTTTTGCCCGAAAACAATCGAACCGGTTCCTGAAATAACGGTGATACCCACTGGATAGCCCGTGCCGCCAACAAGTGCGATCACGCAGTCGCTGCAAATTACTATATTCCTAGGCAAGAACGATCGGGTTACTGGTAAAGTATTCGTCAACTGCAAGTTCTGCACTAGAAATTGCACTATTTCAATATCTTTTTGACGCCCCACGCCTGCTAGTCCCAGACAAATAGCTTCTATGTTGAAATTGCTATTCGCCTCGATTTTAGCGGACAGAACTGCTCGTTCGATCGCCAATTGAATCGATTGTTTGGCTCTCTCAATTCCCAGCGTTTGATAATTTGACTGCCCTGCTTCGCCGCGTCCCAAAACAAGGCTGTTTTCGTCCATTAAGATGCAGATAGTTTTTGTGCCGCCGCCGTCGATGCCCAATACATAACTCATGGATAATTTAGAGAATGAACCGCTGAGCAACCCCGCTCAACGCAGATATCTCTATTCTACGCTTTCTATAATTCGATTAAATCGACAGAGCAATGCTAATAAGAATTAAACCTAATAAAGCTAACCAAACGAGATGGCGCTGACACCAATTTTTGATTGATTGCGGCCAGCCGCCGCTGATGTAACGGCTCGTCTGCGGCACAAGCGGCTCAGCTCGATCGTGATAAAGCGTGCATTCTTTGGCAAAAGGACGTTGCGGGTAGTTGCAAGTGTCATCTTCGTGATAAATACAGGTAGTGCACAGAAATTCTTCGGCTTGCGATCGATAAAGGGGGATACCCGGATGACCGAAAGCCTTGAGAGGGGTTTTGCAGTGCGCGCAGGCGATCGCTCGGGCGTCTACAGGTTGGTGACAGCGGGGGCAATCAGGCATAGATAGGATGTGATTGGGTAATTTTGTCGATAGCTCATTAGGGGGTTTACCGAACGCTGCTCGACACGCTCAACTCGCCATCAGGCGGCTGGATGCTCCAAAATAGAAAGGTAGGTGTGCGCTGATGTAACTTTAAGTGTACAGATAGTTTCGCAGCGACAGCAGGCGACCTGAGCCGATCGAGTATGAAGGGGCAAACAGTAGGAAAAATATATGGATAACAATAGCAACTTACTCAAACAACTGGTAATGCTCGGCATTGGTACTACCTCCCTGGTGGCCGAGAAATTGCAGGAAGTCAGCGAGCAATGGGTCAAAGATGGCAAAATCAATTCCGACCAAGCCAAAACCTTTGTCGATGACATGACTGAGCATCTCAAGTCTGAACAGGGCAATTGGGATGCGCAGTTGCAGCGGCAACTACGGAATATGCTGCAGGATATGGGAGTCCCCCGACAATCCGAAATGGATGAGTTGCGGGGAAGGCTCGATCGTCTCGAACGTCAGATGCGGGATTTAGAAAACCGTAACTGGCGCTGAGTTCGATCGGGTCTGCCGGTTTGCTGCTATCTTGTGATAAGATTGTCACCCGAAGGCAGAAGGCTCAAAAAGGCACTTATGTAGAAGCCACTTATGTATAATTACAAACATTCTGACTTCATACTTTTGCCTTTAAAATTATCTGGAACCGGCCATCTTTTGGTGGAAAAGTTCAGATAAAATTTGCTAGTTATTGTTGTACTAGATGTCTTAGAGATCTGAGATATCGCGGTTAAAATTATCAGGAGGATTAATTTTGCGAGGAGTTCTAGTGAGTTTGGGGGTAATGCTGGTTTGCTTTGTGTTTTTGATAGTCGCTCAAATGGGCGGTTCAGGATCTCAAGCAGTTGCCGCCGAATTGAACAATCTTTTACCCGAGACTGCTATTGAGAAGTTGTCAGCGCCGTCTTTGGAAGAAGATAGCTTGCTAGTAGCTGATGCTACTTTACCGGAGGTACCAGCTACTATCGCTGGCAATAATATGACTGATAATAGTGAGAAAACTGTCACCACAGATTCAGGTCTGAAATATGTTGAATTGAAAGAGGGTAATGGGGCGACTCCAAAAACCGGGCAGACGGTTGTCGTGCACTACACTGGAACTTTGGAGGATGGCACGAAGTTTGACAGTTCGCGCGATCGCAATTCTCCTTTTCAGTTCAAAATTGGCGTGGGTCAAGTAATTAAGGGTTGGGATGAAGGTGTCGGTACGATGAAAGTTGGAGACCGCCGCAAGTTGATTATTCCTCCTGAACTCGGTTACGGCGCTCGCGGTGCGGGCGGGGTGATTCCTCCTAATGCTACGCTGATTTTTGATGTGGAATTGTTGAAAATCGCTGGCTAGGTAGCTCAATCTAATTCAACGTAAAACTTCTTTTACGTTGTTTAGAAACCCGGTTTTTTTTAAGAAACCGGGTTTCTGTGTAAGATCGCGTCTGGTAAATAACTACAATATTTGTAGTGGCAGGTTTCACCAACAATCTTTCATTCACATCGATACGAAAATATCTATAAACCCGCCCCCACTTAATCGACCAAACTTTATAACTGCCAATTCCACGGACATAATATCAGCCGTAGTTGATTTACGATCGCTTCGGAGATGCCAGATTGCGGAAGCAGGTAAATTGGGCGTCAAATAATAGTTTGATGATTCCTGTGGGGCCGTTTCTGTGTTTGGTAATAATTACTTCTGCAATTCCGCGATCGGGCGAATCAGGATTGTAATATTCATCGCGGTACAGCATAATTACTAAATCTGCGTCTTGCTCGATCGAGTTGTGAACTATGATGTCATTAGCGACAAAATTATGCAGTGCAGGCACTGTTAAATCGTAAACCTCAGCTTCGCCATCAACTTCTATTGAGGCGATTTCATCCCAGTAAATATCGCTTTTAGATAAGAGGGCAAGTTCATCAGATTTAACAATTGTAGCTAATCTGAATGCTCGTTCTCGACCAAGGTTGTGTTTGTAAAGGGTTGTACCACAATATAAGTTGCCAAGCTGTGCTTGCATCTGGCGTGTAGTTAAACCAAATTGCTGCATAGCAGGAACAGCATACATTTTCCACACCTCACGCGGTATGACATCTCTATTAGTATTGCTACAACGAATTTCAAGGTATTCTGCAATTTCTGTCAGAGCTTGCTGTTTGTAGTTACCTACTGCACCAATCAAATGAATAAACTTATCTAAATCAGGTCTTCCAGTAACCCAAACTTGATGTTGATCTCGCCCTTTCCCTGGCTGGGGGCTTAAAAATAAGCGGGCATTGATACCAAGTCTGAGTAAAAGCGACTGAACATCTCTTGCCAATTTTTCACTACTGGAAGCATAGTAAATACTAGGGTAATGACATTTACCCCTACCTGTTTTTATGCAACCATCAGTACACCAAAGATGGCGTAAAAATAAAGCTATTGCTTCTTTAGGCTGCTCAAATATTTGATTAGGGACAAACTTCTGGTGAGAACGCAGACCAAAAACACCTAAAGCATCTAGCCATTCAGTTACAGGATTCCTCACATTATGTGTGAGATGATAGGCGGCAGGAAGATAAACTTGATACCAATCACGTTCTTTACAAATACGAGGTATGATTCGCTCTCCAAAGACTTCTATTGCAAGATTTGCAACTGTATTGGCTAAATCTTCCTCTCTAGTAGTGTATTGAATAACGTGTCGAGGTAGAGTACATCCGTCTCCAATCATGTGTCCTAGCAAGGCTATTTCGGCATTGTCCATCGATTGGATGAAGGAACTTGATACGTATCTAGGTAGGGCAATGCGATCGCCTATTTTTAACTCGTCCAATCGCCGCCAGCCGTGAATGGTTAAGAACTTATGATTGCCAGTGGCTCTAATTGCTCGTCCCAAACGAGTTTGCAGTCGTAGTAAAGGCTTCACACCTGTAGCAAAGGCATTGCTAACAACGGCTTTTTCTAACTGCATGGTGGCTTCATTGAGCGCCCAAACTGTGAAGCCAGATTTTCCTACTAATTCACGAATTGGTACGCGCACACCACTATCTGCTAGCATTACCAAACTATCACCTGTTAAGCAGCCACTTTCTCTCAAATCAGACATCATCGGCCGCTTGTTTGTCCTCGCTTCCACACCCCGACTCAACTGAGATAAGGCAATAATCGGCACGTTGAGTTCGCGGGCTAAACCTTTAAGGCTTCTGGTAATTCGAGATAATTCTTGCACGCGGTTGTCGCTGCTTCCTTCCATTAATTGCAGGTAATCTAGCAAGATTAATCCTAGGGCTCCGCCTTGTTCTGCTTGGAGGCGGCGGGCTTTCGATCGTATTTCTGTGACGGTAATACTGGGAGTATCGTCAATAAACAGTGGCAGTTCTGATAAGTTGCCAATGGCTGTACTGATGGGTTCCCATTCGTTTTGACTGATTCTACCCGATCGCAATCGGTTACTTTCTATTTTGGCTTCGCTGGACAGGATACGCTGCACTAGCTGTTCTTTCGACATTTCTAAGCTGAAAACGGCAACCGGCAATTTCTGCTGTCCAGCGGCGATGTGGTGGGCGATGTTGGTACAGAAAGCGGTTTTGCCCATCGCCGGCCTGGCTGCAACGATGATTAAATCCGATCGCTGAAAGCCTCCTGTCATAGCATCTAAGTCATAGAAACCGCAGGGAATACCGGGAAGTGTGAGGCCTTCATTGCGATTTTCTAGGTCTTGAAATGTTTGGTTTAGCGTTTCGCCGATCGACACTAAATCCTGTTGCGGGCGTTCTTGAGTTATGCTGAAAATTTCTTGTTCGGCGCGGTCTAAGACTGTTTCTAGCGGTGTTGCTGTCTCGTAACCTAATTGTACTATGTTGTTGCCAGCTTCGATTAATTTGCGGCGCTGATATTTGTCTTCAATTAAAACGGCATATTGGTCGATGTTGACTGCGGAAACTGTGCGATCGACTAATTGTGCTAATTTAGTTAGTCCTCCTACTTGCTCTAACTGGTTGCGGTCGGTTAGAGAAGTCGTTACCGTCATTAGATCCGTAGGTTGACCCTGTAAAAATAACCCTAATGCCGATCGATAAATGACTTGATGAGCGGCGATCGCAAAAAACTCCGGCCGCAGAAGTTCGGCTATTCGGGAAATAGCTTCGGGGTCAATTAAAATCCCGCCCAAAATTGCTTCTTCTGCCTCTATATTTGTCGGCATCAAATCGCTCATTAGTCAATAGTCCTCAGTCAGTCGATTTTAGATTTTAGATTTTAGATTTTAGGTTTTAGATTTTAGGTTTTAGATTTTAGATTTTAGGTTTTAGATTTTAGATTTTAGATTTTAGGTTTTAGGTTTTAGATTTTATATTTTATATTTTATATTTACTTTAAAGATGAATCTGGGAGCTTGAACAAGAGCCTAAAATTTTAGCTTCGACCATCAGGATCGTCGGGGCTTGTGTCCGTTTTTCCGGCGGGGTCATTAGTTATTATTAGTGTAAGCTTTTGTAGGAGTGCGATCTGTCGCGATCTCGCGTTTATACCAGACTCACGCTCTCTCGATCTCGCACTCCTGAAAAAATGCTTCTTACTCTCTGCAGAGATGCTCCCGTTCTCAATCTGCAAGTTAGCGTTACTGGGTCATTACTTAGCAGTGCTTAGTTGTTAGCTAATTACTAATGACTAACAACTAATGACTGATGACTGATGACTGATAACTCTTAATTACATCGGAACAACTTGAATATCAACTTCGGCGGTAACTTCTGCGTGTAGTCTGATTTCAGCTTTGTATGTACCAGTTTGGCGAATTTCGGGTAGGGTGATGCCGCGCCGATCGACTTCTTGACTGGTAGAGTTGAAAATCAGTTCTGCTACTTCTTGGTTGGTGACAGTACCAAAAATCGCGTCTCCTTCGCCGACTTGCTTGGAGATAATGAAAGGCCCGGCCGATTCGAGGGCGGTTTTGCGGACTTCAGCTTGCTGCTTGAGCTCTAGCTGGCGCAGTCTTTCTTCTTCACGGCGGCGCTCTGCTTGCTTGAGAATGCCCGGAGTGGCTCTAAATCCCATTCCTTGGGGTACTAGGTAGTTGCGGGCGTAGCCTGGGGCTACTTCTACTACGTCGCCAGCTTTGCCGAGTTTGCTGACATCTTTATTTAAAACTAATTGGACGCGCTTGGCCATGATCGTTGCTTGTGGGGTTTTAACTGCAACTTTTTATAATAGCGAAGTTTGAGGGGCGATCGCAAGGGAGAGGGAAGAAGGAAGAAGGAAGAAGGAAGAAGGAAGAAGGAAGACAGGCATAATATCTTTTAAGTGGCAAATTCAGTTGGAAATTCGCCAAACGGGGAGGTGCTGGTCTTGAAGCTTATCTACCAAAGCGTCGAGAGCGATCGCTCTTGACGATCGCTCGCGTTACAGTAGCAACTAGCTCAGTCGGATCGATCGGCTTGGCTAAGTGTTTGTCAAATCCGGCTTGCAAAACTTGGCGCTCGTTCGCTTCTCCAGCATAGGCAGTTAAGGCGATCGCCAACAACTGCCGATACTCAGGTGCAAGTTGAGTGCGGATGCGATCGATCAACATATATCCGTCCATCTGGGGCATTCCGATGTCGCTGACGAGCAAATCCGGTGCAGTTTGTGCGATCGACTGTAGCGCCTCAGCACCAGATGACAGGGAAATCACCTCTGCACCCGCTTCCTCAAGCACGAAAGCGACAAAATCTCGCGAGTCAGGCTCATCATCTACCACCAAAATCCTCAATCCAGCTAGCGGCAAGGATGAGATATCGGGACTAGCAGCCCAATGACGTTCTTCCTCCTCCTGCCTTCTAGAATCATCATTTAATAGCGGTAATCTCACCGTAAACGTCGCTCCTTGGCCTTCTCCGCTGCTTTCTGCAAACACCGTTCCGCCGTGAAGTTCGACGAGTTGGCGGACGATCGCCAATCCCAATCCCAAGCCGCCAAATTTGCGAGTTGTAGCGCTGTCTTCTTGTCGGAAATGGTCGAAAACATAAGGCAAGAAATCGGCAATAATACCTTTACCCGTGTCCGTGACTTGAATTTGAGCTTTGCTTTCGATTTGCGCTAATCGAACTTCAACTTGACCGCCTTCGGGAGTGAATTTCACCGCGTTTGATAACAAATTCCACACAATTTGCTGCAAGCGACTTGTATCGCCGAGAACTTGCCCGATATCGCGATTTAAGATTGTTTGGATTTGAATTTTTTTGGCTTCGGCTGCTAATTGTACGGTTTCCACCGCAGACGGAATAATCGTTGCCAGATTCACCGGAGCAACATTCAATGTGAGTTTCCCTTGCAGAATCCGAGACACGTCAAGCAAGTCTTCGATTAATTGAGATTGCAGTCTGGCGTTGCGCTCGATCGTCTCAAAGGCTTGGGCAGTTTTAGGCGCGTTCAGCTTGCCGCCGAGGAGCAGTTGCGACCAGCCTAAAATCGGATTCAGGGGCGATCGCAACTCGTGAGAAAGCACCGCCAGAAACTCGTCTTTAATGCGGTTAGCTCGCTCGGCTTCCGCGCGAGCAGTTTGTTCTAATTGCAGAACCATATCGCGCTCGGTTTCCACTTGTTTGCGCTCTGTAATGTCGATGACAGAGCCGATATAACCCTCAAATTGTCCGCTTTCGGAAAATCTGGGAGCAGCCGCATCGATCGCCCAAGAATATCCGCCATCCTTGCGCCTGATGCGATATTCCACGCGGAAAGGTTCTTGGCGTTCGTTGGCGGTCAAAAATGCTTTCTTGGCGTATTCTCTGTCTTCTGGATGCAGCGCGTTTACCCAACCCAATCCCAAACCTATTTCCTCAGTTTGACCTGTGAAGTCATACCAGCTTTTGCTCAAGAAAGTGCAATAGCCTGTGGAGTTTGTTACCCATACCATAAAAGGAGTGTTGTTAGCCATATTGCGGAATCGTTCTTCGCTTTCTTGCATCGCTGCTTCAGCTTGTTTGCGTTCTGTGATATCCCGACAGACAATCACTCCGCCTTTGATTTCACTGCTAGCATCAACTACTGGATAACCGCTGATACTGATCCAGCGATCTTCGGAATCTTCGCGGCGGACAAATACCTCTACATCATTGACATATTCACCTTTGATTGCTCTGGCTAGAGGTAGTTCAGCGTCGGGGAAGAGAGTGTTTTTGTCTGTCGTAAAAAGTCCGTAGGTACTCGACCATTCCTCACAAGATTTTTCATTCGATAGCTGACCGAATATCCGCACGGCGGCTCGGTTAAACAGCACAAACTCCCCTTGTTGATTGGCCAAAATCAAACCGTCACCAATGCTGTCAATAATTACTTGCAGTAACTTAGTTTGTTCTTGCATGGCGACTTCTGCTCGTTTGCGATTTGTGATATCGCTGGAGATGCCAATCAGGCCGATGACTTCTCCCGCCTGATTGCGGTAGGGAGCTTTCATTGCCACAAATGTCCGAATGCCATCGGGAGATTCTTCGACGACTTCTGTTTGTCCGGATTCCATAATGCGCCGATCGTTTTCCGTGACTGTGGCTCCAAGTTCTGCTATTGGGTATAAATCGCGATCGCGCCGGCCAATTACTTCAGCAGCAGGTTTACCCAGCACCTTCAAGGTGGCTGGATTTGCATAAATAATCCGTCCTTCTCGATCTTTGACAAAAATTGGCGTGGGCGCTGACTCATTAATTAGATTCAAAATCGCATTTTTTTGCCGCAGTTCTTCTTCAGTGCGTTTGCGATCGCTAATATCGCTCCAATAAGCCGTAAGTCCTTCGGCCGCAGGATAGACGCTCACTTCTATATATCTCTGGAGCGACGGGGAAAACTCTTCAAATTTGACAGAAACTTGTTCGGAAACAACTCGATGCAATTCTTGATATGCCATTGAATTGGATTCTTTCTCGGCGGGGAATAGCTCCCAGATCGATCGACCTAACAAGTCGTTTCTCGATCGAGAAAGCAATTTTTCAGCAGTGGCATTAACGTAGGTATAGCGCCATTGCGAATCGAGCGCCATAAAAGCATCGGTAATACTTTCTAGAATATTGCTGACTTGCTGGGAGGCCGCTTGCAGCGCGAGTTCAGCGTTTTTGCGCTCGGTGATGATTTCGCAAAAAATCATGATGCCGCCAATCTCATTGGTGTTGGTTCGCCAAGGGTGAATTTCCCAGCGCACCCAGTCGATTAAGCCATCAGGGCGGGGAAACTGCTCTTCTTGGCAGGTTTCGACTGCTCCCGCCAGACAGCGCTGGTGGATTTGTTTCAAACGATCGGGCAAATTGGGAAAGATGTCGTAGTGCGATCGGCCTACAATGTTTTGAGTGCCGAGCCCGTAACTTGCCAGCCAGCGGTCGCTCACCAGCATATACCGCATCTGCCGGTCAAACATCGCCACCCCCGCAGGCGAATGTTTGACGAACAGCCGCAGTTGCTCGGACTGTTGCCGCAGCAGATTTTCCGACTGTTTGCGATCGCTGATTTCTTTGAAAAGTAAGGCGACTTTTCGGCTCTGCGGCTCAGGAGTGCGGAACGCCGAAACCTCAAACCAGCGGTTCATGACTTCCGAGCCGTGCTCAAAGCGCAAGGACTCCCCCGTCAGCGCGACTTTGCCGTAAATCTCAAACCAATAATCTTCGAGTTCAGGAAGCATCTGTCGCGCCGTTTTGCCCACAGCTTGTTCGAGTCCGGTTTGTTTCACAAAGGCAGGATTGACTTCCAAAAAGCGGTAATCGATCGGCTTGTCGTTTTCGTCAAACAGCATTTCTATGACGCAAAAGCCTTCGTCTAGGGACTCGAACAAAGTGCGATAGCGTTCCTCGGAACGGCGCAAAGCAGCAAGAGCTCGTTTGCGCTCGCTGATATCCACAAACGCCCCCACACAGCCGCGAACTGCACCTTGTTCGTCAAATAACGGCACCGCATTCACCAACCAATCAAAGGCCGCGCCGTCCTCGCGCGCCATTTGAATTTCCACATCTCGCACTGCGACGCCGGAAGCCGCGGCCAGTTGCATGGGGAGTTGTTCTCCCGGAATTTCCTGTCCGTTGCGGAGTTGTCTAAACGGAAGGACTGCGGCTTGCTCTCCGGTTCCAGAAACATTGGTATCGGGCGGTACTTTCAACATCGACTCGGCAAACCGGTTAGCGCGAATTACTTTACACTGTGGGTCGTCGGCGATCGTAATACCGACGGGTACAGCATCAAGTATCGATTGCAGTTCATTAACTCGCCGCTCTAGTTCTTGGTTGAGCCGTTGAATTTCTTTTTTGGTAGCTTTGCGTTCGGTAATTTCATGCACCGTCACATTCACTCCCAGGACGCGATCGTCCTCGGCCCTCAGCGGATAGAGACTCAACAGCCAATCCTGTTCTAGTTCTGGCTGTGCTGAGTTCGTCCTGCGAACTTCGAGCTGTTGGAGGGGAACTTTAGTTTCAATAGCTTGTCTGTAAAGCGGCTCTAAATCATCTGCCATTTCGGGCAAGATTTCGCGCCATGTTTTGCCGATGTGGGCGGCGGCTGGAACTCGGTTAATTTCTGCTAGGCGATCGTTGAGGCGGACAAACCGCAAGTCGGTATCGATAAAGCAAAGTCCGATCGGCGCACTAGCATAAATCGCCTCGATTTCTGCTAGTTGTTGCTGCACAGTTTGCGCTTGTTGAATAAAAATAGCCCGAGCCGCTTTCTCCTCGGTCACATCTTGAAAATAAACGGCAAGTCCCGATGCGATCGGATAGGCTCGTACCGCATACCAAGCATTGAGCGGCGGATAAAAAGATTCAAAACTAACCGTAACTTGGAAGGTCGCGGCGTGGCGATATTTCTTTTCAAACAAACTGCCCACAGATTCGGGAAACTCTTCCCAAATGCTGTTGCCAATCAACTCTTCCGGGAGTCGATTCAGCCACCGCGCCGCTTGCAAATTGAGGTAGGTAAATCGCCAGTCTCGATCCAAAGCAAAGAATCCATCCGAAATACTTTCGAGGGTGTCTGACAGTTGTTGGGCGGTCGCGTGACAGACTGCTTGTGGCTGAGGTTGAGCGATCTCGGTGAAGGTTGTTACTACCGCATAGGGAGTCGATCGATCTCCCTGAAATAAAGGTTGAGAATTGAGCGTCAACCAAATCAATTCTCCCTGTGACCGATAAAAGCCCATGATGATATTTGAGCACGATCGCCCGGTTTGCAGCGCCACCATCGCCGGATGCTTCTCGCCGGGAAAATCCGAGCCATCTTCACGCACTGTCTGCCACAGACTATTGATTGAAGTGCTGCCCTGCATCTGTTCGGCTGTCATCCCCAACAGCTCCTGGGCGTGAGAATTGCACCCCTGAATGCTACCATCTGCCAATTGCAGAACCATCCCTACATCTGTGGGAAAAGGCGCGGCTGGGTAGAACACTTTGTGAGAATCCGTTGAAACAGAGGGGTCGATTTTCGGTTGAGGTTCAGTGTTGCCTGGATTTTGCATCGGTTTCTAACAACGCTCATTTTACTTTTGGCCAAGCCAATCGCGCTCATCAATGAATAGGGAAATAATTCAGAGGAACTTTTGATTGCATCAGGGTGACAATTCACACCTCAGAGGGATGTCGATCGTCCTGCGGGAATATCTAGATCTAGACAATTTATTTTATCGTAGAGTCCCACGTCTTAACCAGTTGCGAGATTCAGCACAGGCGACGGGCAAATTTCTGGCTGTTTCAAATGCCAGGTCAGTAAGTCTCATCAGTTTTCGGCGTTGCTGCATATTACCGACGGCTGTTGCTCGTTTTGGGGCGCGAACAGATGAAACTTGCGCACAGGTAAATAAGTGGATGAAGCTTGAAAATACATAAGGTCTCTCTCGGAGCGAGTGAAACGAAGCAATCGCTCTTGTTACGCCCTTCTTACATTCTGTTATATTGTAAACTTTATTTCCGCCTACCTACTTAGAAACCCCGTTTCTTCGTGTAAACCCGCTCGTAAATTGAGGCAAGATTATGTTCGTCTCAACGGTAAACTAGCGATCGCATTTACTCCAATACAGGGCCGCCTGCTTGCTCCAGTCCCAGCGTTTGTATCGCGTTTGACCGCGCGCCTTTTACTGCCATTCATTTCACAAACTTAATCCTATGCACATATTCACAGCCGCCGATCGCACCTATATTCTGGGGTTAGCAGCACTTCTCAAGTCTGTAGATCTCAATGTTAGCGAATCTGGGAAGCAGGCGGTAAAAATTAGCATTGTATCTACCAGGATAGATCCACAGCAAAAGAAACAGTTACAGTATTGCTGCAAATACCAGATTGAATGGCAAGAATTGCAATCTAATTACGACCAACTGCTTTCGGTGTCAGGTTCTAAACTTCCTTACGTTAAATTGGAGCCGCGAAAATATACGAAAGAAACAGAAAGGCTGATTTGGCTCGACAGCGACACGATCGTTTTGGGGAGTTTAGAGCCGCTGTGGAACCTAGATTTTCAAACTATGCCGGTAGCAGCTGCAGCTAACGTCTGGGGAAATTGCAACAATTATCAAGATCGAAACCCTTATTTCAATAGTGGCGTTTTAGTTTACAACATGAAGCTTTGGGAGGAAGAAAAACTGTCCGAAAAGTTGCTCCAAAACGCTAGGGTTCACGTTTGGGGCGATCGCGATCAAGGTGCATTAAATTCTGTTTTAGTGGGAAGGTGGAAGCAATTAGGGCAAATATGGAACAACCACGATACTGATGATAAGTCAAGTAAAGTGATGCACTTTATGTCAAGACCGAAACCGTGGGAAAGCTCCGCCCCCAATCAATTATGGCTGGATATGTTGTCTAAGACACCGTTTAAGGACGAACTGGAAAAAATTCCAAATAAGTTTAAGGGGCTGTCGAGCTTTCAGGTAAAATATAGAAGATTAGATCGGTGGTTGAGCGAACCGATACTCAAGTTTAAGAGTTACCTGAAAAAACAAAAACGTTAAGGTCAATCGATTTTAGATTTTAGATTTTAGATTTTAGATTGAAGAGTTGACCCCCGGATAAATTCGGGGGGGCAAGTTTCATCGGATACAGGTTTTTTATTTCTGGACGGATGAATCCGGGGGCTTGTATCCTGGATGCTTGCGCTCAAAATCGATCTTTCATGCCGCGCAATCGAGCGAAGGTTTGCACTGGATCGCGGCTGTTTGTGGCTGATTGGAGGTTGGGACAATCCCAGCGCAAAAATGGGTTTGTGCTTTTTTCGATGCCGATCGATGATGGTATTGTAGGTTGCGATCGACTGCGCGCTTCTTTGACTTCGCCCAAGCGGTGCTGTAAATCTAGATTGTCGCCATCCACGCTCAAGGCAAATTGTAGGTTGTTCAGCGTGTATTCGTGGGCGCACCAGACTCTCGTACTGTCCGGCAAGTTTCGCAGTTGCCCGAGGGAGGCTAGCATTTGAGTTGGAGTGCCTTCAAATAGTCTGCCGCAGCCTCCAGCAAATAAAGTGTCGCCGCAGAACAATTCGCCGGTTTCCCCTGGGTTACTGGGGGGAAAATAGTAGGCGATGTGAGCTTTTGTGTGACCGGGTACGAAGAAGATTTCGGCGCTTCTGCCAGCAAATTCAACGCGATCGCCCGCTTGTAAAAACACTTGCTGTCCGGGAATTCTGCCTCGGTCTTCTGCGCCGCCGTAAACTTTAACTTGGGGAAAGCGATCGATCAGTTGCTGGTTGCCGCCTACGTGGTCGCTGTGGTGGTGCGTGTTGAAAATTGCGGTTAATTCGGCTCCGAGCGATCGCAGTTGCTGCAAGACCGGCTCTGCTTGGGCTGGATCGACGACGGCTGCTGTGCGGCGATCGGGGTCGTGCAGCAAGAAAATGTAATTGTCGGACAGTACCGGAAGCCTATAAACCTGCATAGAAAACTACCTCTCTAGGAAAAATATTATATAATTAAATTAGTCTGAACGGTATCCGAAGCCTAAATGCAGACTTATCAAGTCCGCACATCTATCTTTGGAACTAAAACTCGGATAGCTTATTTCTGCTGTTGAGCAAATTGAGTTACAGTCTGGTACGCACGATTTTTGGTTTTGGGTCAAAAACTGCAATCCCGTTTAACTATTGTGACATATAAGCGATCGAATAAATGCGAACATCTCACAACAAATCGAACTTAACAATTTCTCAAAAGGTCGATCGGATTGTAGCGTCTGGCAAGATTACTCGCCGGGAACATTTAGTTTTGACTTCTGCTATCCTGTCAGATGATAAAATTTCAGAAGAGGATCGACACCAAATTAATCGGATATTTGATTATCTCCAAATTGGTCGCCTCAAGTTTATCGATTGAACTGAAAAGTGGCGCAGTCAGCATCCCTCTGGAGTGTAAAAAGCGTTTTGTCGGAGTGCGATCGTGTCGCACAGGAAAGTCTATATATCTCGCTTGATTTCTCCGGCTCGCGTGGAGTTTGAAAGCGTCAGTTGTAGAAGTCTCAAATTAACAAGGCTCTTGGCAATCCCAGCTACAAAAACAGGCAGAATAAAATGAGTGCAGAAAAACAAACTATTTTGGTGACGGGTGGAGCCGGATATATTGGCTCTCACGCGGTATTAGCACTGAAAAACGCCGGTTACGGTGTGGTGATTTTGGATAATTTAGTTTACGGTCACCGAGATATAGTAGATCGGGCTTTGCAGGTGGAGTTGGTAGTTGGCGATACGAGCGATCGCACTCTTCTGGACAACCTGTTCGCTACGCACAATATTGCTGCGGTAATGCACTTTTCTGCATACGCCTACGTTGGCGAATCTGTTACCGATCCAGCTAAATATTACCGCAACAATGTCATCGGTACTATTACTCTTTTGGAAGCAATGCTCGCTGCTAACGTGAAGAAATTTGTGTTTTCTTCTACTTGCGCGACTTACGGCGTACCGCAGAAAATTCCGCTCACAGAAGACCACCCACAAAACCCGATCAATCCCTACGGCGCTACTAAGTTAATGGTAGAAAGGATTTTGTCGGATTTTGACGCTGCCTACGATTTTAAGTCTGTGTGTTTCCGCTATTTTAACGCGGCTGGGGCCGATCCGAACGGGTTGTTAGGAGAGGATCACAATCCAGAAACTCACCTTATACCGCTGGTGTTGTTCGCTGCTTTGGGAAAACGAGATTCGATCGCGATTTTTGGCACGGATTACGATACTCCTGACGGTACTTGCATTCGCGATTACATTCACGTTAACGATTTGGCATCTGCTCACATTTTAGGATTAGAATATTTGCTAAATGGTGGCAAATCTGATTTCTTTAATTTGGGCAACGGCGGCGGGTTTTCGGTGAAAGAGGTGATAGAAACGGCTCGCCAAGTGACGGGAAAAGAGATTAAGGCTGTTGAATGCGATCGGCGTCCGGGAGATCCGCCTGCTTTGGTTGGCAGCAGCGAGAAAGCCATCAAAACCTTGGGTTGGTCTCCAGAATATCCCGACATTAAGAACATTATCTCCCATGCTTGGCAGTGGCACCAAAAACGCCACAATTCTTAGTCTGTAGGGTGCTTAGGGCGCACCTTACCATTGTGTAGCGTGCGCCCTAAGCACCTGATATTAACAAAAAACAGTGAGTATGCTAATAATATCTGCTAAATCGGGACAACTCGGCAACCGACTGCTGCTTTTTGCTAATTTCATTGCTTGGGCTATCGAGCATAATTTGACTGTTCTCAATCCTGCTTTTGACGAATATGCAGAATTCTTTGTGGGAACCGCTGGGGATTTTTTGTGTTGTTATCCTCCTCCACTTTTTACCGCAGCAGGTAACAAGTTTGTCAGAAGTAAATATTATAATTTTATTAAGTATTTAAGCAACAAAACAATAATATTAAAAACGCAAAAAATAACCAGAAAAGAACCTTTTAGTTGGCTCAAATATCAGCAAATAGAAGAAATTAAGCACCGTTCAATTGTTGCTTTTCAAGGCTGGCTATTTCGAGATGGCTGGTTTGTAGAAGATGTCCCCAAGTTACACAAGTACGCCGACCCGATTAGAGCCTACTTTGAACCATTAGAGCGATATAGAATCAATGTAGATCGTTTGATATTGAATTTAAAAAATAACTCTGATATGCTCGTCGGAATTCACATCCGCCAAGGGGATTATGCTCAGCATCAAAACGGAAGGTACTTTTACACAACTGAGCAATATTTAGAAGTCATGAATTCTGTGGTAAGGCTATTTGAAGAAAAAAAAAATAAGTTTTTGATTTGTTCTAATATTCCGCAAAATCAGAGTTTATTTGATAATTTTAACTGTGGATTTGGCAGCGGTCATTTAATTGAAGATATGTATGCTTTGGCTGAGTGCGACTATGTTGTCGGGCCGCCTAGCAGTTATACTATGTGGGCTTCTTTTTATGGAGATAAACCTCTTTATATGATCCGCAATGTCAATAAAACAATTAACCTAAAAGATTTTGTACATTTTTATGAATGGCAAGGAGTTTTTCACGATCGAGATGAGTGGAGTGAGAGCTTTTGGGAGTGGACACACTGAGGGAAATAAGTAACTCAATAAGTAAATTAATGAATTCACATAATAAATTAGCAGTTAAGGGATTTATCACTATTTTAACTGGTCTTTACTCTTTCCAGGATTGCGTTCATTTTCTGGCGTCTGTCAGGAAGTTTCACCGCGAACCCATTATTGTTTTAATAGATAGAGTTCCTCAAATTTTATACCCTTTACTTCAGGTGTTTGGAAATGTCATATTGAAACCTGCACCATCTCATGAAAATCCTGTTTTAGCGTCGCGGCTAGCTAAGCTGGCTTTGTACGGGGAATCTCTGTTTGAGAAAACTATTTATATGGATTGTGATATTTGTTTGCTGTCGCCAATAGATGAGGTTTTTGATTTTCTTGACGGGGTGGATTTGTTGGTGACGGAAGATGTGCAGCCTGCGATTGCTAAAGCTGCAAATTTATTAAGAGTCAAGCAGGATATTCTGTCAACTTTGCAGTCTGTCGGGTTGCCGCTAAATGAAAATAGCATTCAATACAATGGCGGATTTATCGCTTTTACGAAAAGCAGTAAAACTCAGGAATTGTTCACAAATTTTAAGAAATATTTCGAGAGGGTAGTTGCGCATCAAAATGTGCTACTCTTAAAAGACCAGGGTGCTTTTGCGGCGGCTGTTGAATCTGTGAAACCGAAAATGACAACTTTGTCCCCTGTTTACAACTACTTGGATAAGTGGAAAGATGTTTATGCGATCGAGAAACCGATTAAAGTAATGCACTGCACTTATCCTTACCGCCCTCAGTACGCGAAGAACGTGACGCGATCGCTCTTTACTAGAATAGTCGATCGCATTGCTAAAATATTTTTACCAAATCAACTTAACAATCCCTGGCGTTTAAAATAATTAAAGTTTGTTGGCAAACTGCATCAAAAGCAACAAAATTCAGCCAACAATTCAAAAAAATTAGCCTCAACATATCCGAATATTTACCTAAAATAAGTATTGCTGGCTTGAATAAAAGTCCTAGATGCGTCACTGGGTTTTTTTTACCAAAATATTTCGTTGCTGCCCTTTTCCCTGGTTAAAAACCAGGTTTCTTTGGTCTGGGGCGCGGAAGTCCCGATTGCCTTGACAAAAGTTCGGTTAAGCAGGAAAATCAAACAAATGTTTTAAACAAAATACTCAGTGAAAGTTTCATTAGTAGTAAGCGATTTGTCAGGAGGAGGTGCAATTCGTGCTTTTCTTTTAGCTCAAGTCCTGATCGAACTTAAATGTGATGTAGAAGTTGTTGGATTTCAGTTGGGCAAGGAATTGTATGCTATTCCTCCCAGAGACATCCCGGTATGTGCGATACCGGGTAAAAATTATCCGGGGTTTTTGATGGATGCTCAAAAACTTTTGAAAAAAATAGATGGGGATATTATTTATGCAGTCAAACCTAAACCTACAAGCTTTGGTTTATCGCTGCTAAAAAAACTGGCAAATCGCCACTCTATAATTTTAGATATAGACGACTGGGAACTGAGCTGGTACAGTGGAGATGAATGGCAATACCGTCCCTCTTTCAAACAAATTTATCGAGATATTTTCAAACACAACGGTCAATTGAGAGAACCCGATCATCCCCTCTATCTCAAGTGGATGGAAAGTCTCATCCACCGTGCTGATGCAGTCACTGTTGATACTGAGTTTTTAAAACAGCGTTTTGGTGGTGTATATTTGCCTAATGGCAAGGATACTGCAATGTTCGACCCTGCTAAATACAATCCTGAATTGAGCAGACAGCGTTACGGCTTGTCCGGGTATAGAATTCTGATGTTTCCCGGAGCACCACGACCTCATAAAGGTGTTGAGGATGTTTTGATGGCTCTGGAACAGTTAAATGAGCCCGATTTAAAATTAGTTATCGTCGGCGGAAGTCCTTATGATGATTATGATGATAAACTTGTGAAACAATGGGGGCGTTGGATTGTGAAACTGCCACGGTTTCCAGTCGAGACGATGCCGTCCGTTGTAGCGGGGGCTCATGTTGTCGTTGTTCCTCAGCGAGACACTCTCACAGCCGTGGCTCAGTTTCCGCTCAAGCTGACAGATGGCATGGCAATGGCTAAGCCTGTTTTGTCTACGCGAGTGGGGGATATTCCAGCAATTTTAGGGGGAACGGGTTATTTAGTCGATCCGAGTTCTCCCGCTCAAATTTCACAAAAAATTAAATGGATATTTCAAAATTTTACAGTGGCTAATTTACAAGGAATGAAAGCTCGGGAAAGATGTGTAAAAGAATATAGTATTCAAGCAATGAAACCGATACTTTCAGATATAATTGCAGGTATGTAAAGGTTATTTTAAAACTACTCAATGGAGGAAGAAAAACTGGCTGTTATTAAAGAATATTTTGAGATGCCGTACTGTTTAGCTGGGAATGCTTCATGTCTGCCAATAAGCTACTCCTAAAATTTGCCAGACGATATCCCGGCAGGATTCTCTTAACCGTGATTCTGGGCTTTTCTGGCGCTTTATTCAACGGTATCAGCACTACTCTGATTGTACCAGTGCTTTTAAGTTTTTTAGAGGAAGCTATCGAGCTGCGCGGCGCTCCACCTCTAATTAAAACTTTGATGTATCCCTTTGAGGGAATGCCAGGAAATCAGCGTTTAATGGTGATGACCGGCGCGAT
Source organism: Microcoleus asticus IPMA8 (assembly GCF_013179805.1). Classification (GTDB taxonomy): domain Bacteria; phylum Cyanobacteriota; class Cyanobacteriia; order Cyanobacteriales; family Microcoleaceae; genus Microcoleus; species Microcoleus asticus. The sequence continues at coordinate 20,996 of NZ_SRRZ01000012.1, forward strand.
TGTTCTGGCAATCTTTTTGAAAAATATTGCGAGTTATATCAATACTTTAGTAGCTACTTCTCTGACGCGCTCTCTGACTTTTGATTTGCGAGAAGCAGGTTTGCGGTTGTTGTTAGAAGTAGATTTAGATTTTTACTCTAAAACTAAAGTCGGGGATTTAATTAATAGATTGGGCGGAGAGATTGGTCGGACTGCTAGTGCAGTTGGCACGGCGATAGGAATGTTTACTACCTCAATCACTGTTTTGGTGTTTGTGGGTCTGCTGCTTTCTCTTTCGTGGAAACTGACGGTGACAGCTACAGTTTTGCTGTCGTTAGTTGCTTGGACAAATCAATATATTATTAACCGTTCCAAGCATTTTGGCTATCTGCTTTCTGAAATGTCGAAAGATTATTCGATTAGGGTGCTGGAAACCATTACTGGGATTCGGCTGGTCAAGTCAACAGGGAACGAGGAAAGGGAGTATCAGCGGATCAAGCATTTAATTCAAAGGCGAGAACAAGCGGATTTTCAGGCTCAGGTAAATTATGCGGCGATCGCCCCAATTAACGAAGTTGTTAATTTAATAGTTATAATTTTGATTGTATTTATAGGTCGCACAATATTTGCGAATGAGATAGAGTCTATTTCTACAATTTTATTAACCTATTTATTGGTAATGTTTAGGTTAATTCCTTTAATTTCTCAATTGAATAGCGGGCGCAGTCAATTTGCAAATACATCGGCTAGTGTAGAGGTGGTTAATGAATTTTTGAGGTGCGACGACAAGCCATTTATGGTGAACGGTTCTGTGTCCTACACTCATTTGCGATCGGGAATTCATTTTAATAAAATATCTTTTAGTTATCCGAATCACAAAAATGTAGTTCTTAAAGGAGTAGATTTATTTCTACCTCACGGCACTACGTTGGCTTTGGTAGGAACTTCGGGTTCTGGCAAGTCAACTTTGGCAGATTTACTGCCGAGATTTTACGATCCTACTGAAGGTCATATCTCGATCGATGGCAGGGATTTGCGCGAATTTGAGCTAAAAAGTCTCAGACAAGCGATGGGTATTGTTAGCCAAGATACGTTTTTGTTTAATGCTTCAGTGCGCGAAAATATTGCTTACGCTAGGCCCCAAGCGACTGAGGAAGAAATTGTGGAAGCGGCGAAGGGAGCGAATGCTTACGAGTTTATCCAACTGTTGCCGGAGGGGTTTGATACTCAAATTGGCGATCGGGGCGTGATCTTATCGGGAGGGCAGCGTCAGAGAATTTCAATTGCTAGAGCTTTGCTGCAAAACCCGGAAATCTTAATTTTAGATGAGGCAACGAGTTCGCTGGATACGGTTTCGGAAAGGTACGTGCAAGCGGCGATCGAGAAATTGAGCTGCGATCGCACAACCTTAGTCATCGCCCACCGCCTCTCCACAGTCCAAAAAGCCAACAAAATCGCCGTGATCGATCGCGGACAAGTCGTAGAAATGGGTTCCCACGAAGAATTGCTAGCAAAAGGAGGTTACTACACTCGCTTGTATTCAGTCCAATTTGCCGAAGAAACCGCTCGCGATGAAGCTCTAATTAGAGGTTCTTACGAAATTCGCACTCGCCTGACTCCTATGATAGCTTACCTCAAATTGCTAGTAGATGAAATGGTAGACTCTCCCGAAGAAAGAGACGAGTTAATCAGAGAATCATTTCACTCTGCTGCTAATATTTTCACGACTTTAGAATTTATAGAAAATACTATTAAGCGTCAGGCTGTTAAAAAGTAGTCAGTTGGCAGTTGACAGCAGTCAGTAGTCATTAGTCAACAGTCTGCACAGTCAACATTTACCAATTATCAATTACCAATTACCATGTCTAAATATTATGTATTTTTCACCAGAAATATCTTGCCGCAACCCAATGTAGCGAGCTTAGTTCAAGTTGCGCACTCTGCCAATGCCGCAGCAAATCTAGGTTATCCAGCAGTTTTGGTATACCTCCGAAAAGGATGGAATGCTTGGAATCCCGTTGATTTACTTCGTCCTTTTCCACCGAGGAAACCGGATGACCAACTTGCAAAAATTTATAATCTTCAGGAACAATTAAAAGTAGCAGATTTGCCCGTCCCGTGGCCGATCGACCTTTGGGACAGCAAGTGGACGAGTTCGAGTACGATCGTCTCAAAATACTATTTACCGATTCACCTGGTTAAATCCACTAAAATTGTCCACACCCGCGACTGGAACTTTGTCAAAGCTGCCATTAAAAACCGAATTCCCGCTATCTACGAACAGCACCACCACGAAGACAAAAATTTTCAACCAGAAGTCGTTCGCAATCCTCTATTTCAAATTGCTGTAACTGTTGCAGATACTGTCCGAGACAGCATGATTAAGAATGGGATGCCACCCGAAAAAGTAATTAAGCTGCACAACGGTTTTAACCATTTGTTTCTCGCCAGACAAACAGAAGCAGCCCAGAATTGGCGACACCAATTATTAGGAGATGGAAGACGGCATTTAGCAGTTTATGCGGGAGGACTTTACCCGTTTAAAGGTGTTGATATGTTGGTGGATGTGGCTAAGGAATTGCCGCAGGTTCAATTTGCGATCGCGGGCGGTGATTTATCCCAAGTAACAGCCTACCAACAGTTAGCCAAAGACAAGCAAGTTAACAACATTAAATTTCTCGGCTACCTGCCTCAAAATCAACTGGCTAGCTTGCTGCAAGCAGCCGATGTTTTGACTCACCCGCACAGTTTGACAGAGGCCGCGACGTTCACATCTCCTTTAAAATTCTTTGATTACATGGCATCGGGAACTCCGATTGTGGCGACGGAGATTGCATCTTTAATGGAATTTAAATCGGGAAATATAGCAGCAACTTGGTGCGAACCGGATAATCCGCACCTGTTCGCGCAAAGCATTCGAGATAGTTTAACCAAATATCCGAGGAAAATCGAAGGTTATGCAGAAACATTAAATTTTGTCAAGCAATTTTCGTGGGAAAATCGGATCGAGAGAATTTTGAGTTATGTGGGTAAGCAAGTGCGATCGCAAATCATTCATTAATCCTCATCCGATAATTTTAAAATTCGTAGGGGCGGGTTTTACCAACAATCATCGCCTAAAATTAATAAGTTCATAAACCCGCCCCGCCCACGCGAAAACCAGATTTATTATTAAAAATGAACCCAAAAATCATCGGCACAATCACCACCTATCCAGGCATGAACCAAAGCGACTGGCTGTGGCAACAAACCCCCCACAACTTCGGCAAATGGGGCAACATTCAAATGCTCGCCAACCACCCAGAACCAGACTTTTTACTCATGTATCAATTCGACTTTCCTCGATCGCCCAAAAAGCAGTCATGGCTCGACAAAATCCGCCGTCCAAGCCCCCAAAATCCAGAAAAGGACATTCGAGAAAAATTGCGCGGTGTCCCCAAGGAACGCATAATTTACCTGATCCGCGAGCCACCATTACCAGAAGTTATTGAAATTACCAAAGCCAACTACGAACAAGCCAAACTTTATTGCGGTTACGTTTCCGGGCCCGACGATTTCGCACCAAAACCAGATTATATGCCCGCGATTTGGTATCACTCTAACTCGTTTCGAGAACTCGATGAAATGCCTGCGCCGCCGAAAACTAAATCCTGTTCTTGGATTACTTCAGGTGTTAGCCGCACCGCCAATCACCGCCACAGATTAGACTTTATCAAATTGCTGCGATCGCAAGAATTGGATTTTGACCTTTACGGGCGAAACTTGCCAACTTGGGCGCGCGGTAACGGGACTGTCAACAATAAATGGCACGCCGTCGCGCCATACTATTACAACTTAGCTATTGAAAATTATGCGGAAAACGATTGGTATGTCAGCGAGAAGCTTTGGGATGCTTTGTTAGCTTGGTGTTTGCCAATTTATTACGGCAGTTCGGCGGCGGATAAGTTGTTGCCGGCGGGGAGTTTTCTGCGGCTGCCGAGTTTGGATAAGAAAGGAGTAGAATTTATTAAAGAGGTTGTGGCTAATGCGGATTATTGGCATGAAGCCAGGGATAAAATTGCCGAAGCCAGACAAATCATTCTCCATGAATTAAACTTGCTCAATTGGCTGTCTAACTTTGTATCTTAGGAAATAACGCAATGACAGAAAACCAAAATCAACCCAGAGAATACGATGCCGTCAAGGGCGGTGAATCTCAAGTGCCATTCGCGGCGGCTGTTTTAGGCGGGATTTCCGGCGTTAAGAGCCGTTTGGCTTCACCGATTGTCGAGGTGAAAATTGCTGCACTGTCTGAAGCACTGAAATATGGAGAAGCTGGATTAGATTTAATAATTGCGGCACTGCAAGATGAATCGATGCAAGTAAAATTAGCTGCCTATTCACTGCTGAAAGATAGAGATGACTTAAAGCTTAAACCCCTTTTCCCTCAAGACTATCTCCCTACATTTGACTTTGATGTCATCACCGTCGATGCTGAAGGAAAAGAAAACAGCCACCGTAAGTCCTTTGCTCGCTTTTTTCCTGAAGACTTAGGGAAAGGAGTTATGCTAGAAATGGTTTATATTCGCGGTGGCACATTTATGATGGGTTCGCCAGCAACAGAGGAAGGTAGAGACAGTTGTGAAAGTCCGCAGCATCAAGTAAAAGTATCCGCTTTTTTTGCAGGCAAATATCCCATCACCCAAGCACAGTGGCAAGCAGTGATGGGAAAGGGAAACAACCCATCGAGTTTCAAAGGCGAAAAACGTCCTGTAGAAAATGTATCGTGGAATCTGGCCGTCAAATTCTGTGGCAAACTCTCCCAAAAAACCGGGAAACCATATCGTCTTTTGAGTGAAGCAGAATGGGAATACGCTTGCCGTGCCAGTACAACAACCCCATTTCATTTTGGGGAAACCATTACCGCAAATTTAGTCAACTATCACGCAAACAGCCCCTACGCAAACGCCCCCAAAGGACTTTACCGCCGAGAAAGAACCGATGTAGGTAGTTTTCCCCCGAATGCCTTTGGACTGTACGAAATCCACGGCAATGTTTGGGAGTGGTGCAGCGATAGGTGGCACACGAACTATAATGGTTCACCAACTGACGGAAGTTCATGGGCTTCTGGCACAAGTTATCCCCGGGTGCAGCGTGGCGGTTCCTGGCTCAATAATGCGGTCGATTGCCGCAGTGCTCATCGTCACTGGGATTGTGCTGGTAGTGGCGACTCAAGCATCGGTTTTCGCGTGGCGATCGCGTCGGTTTCTCCATCGTCTTAGTCTCTTACGATCGCGCCGTTTTCTACCTTTAGATAATTCGGCGGTGGAAACCGCAACGACACAAACAAAGTCCGCCTTCGCGAGACTATAGATATGAATGGAATTTGCACGCTAGCCAACGATACAGTTTACGACCAACTAATTGCCTTGCTCAACAGTATTGAAGTTATCTTAGGCTCAAATACTCCTGTCTGTATTTATCCTTTCGACGACCAGATAGAGCAAATTAAAACTGAAATTGTTAACCGTCCCAAGGTCTTTATTTATGAAGATAGCGCCTCAATTCAGCAATGGGACGAATTCATGCAAGCAGCCGCACCAGAGCGTTTGAACCGCAAAAAGTTTCGGCTTTACGGCGCACACCGGCGCTTTTGCGCTTTCGACGGCCCGTTTGAAAAGTTTATCTATATGGATGCGGATACTTTGGTGATGAATTCCCTTGATGCGGTTTTTCAGAAGTTAGAGTCATCGGATTTTGTGGTTTATGATTTTCAGTTTTGCGACCCAACTAAAGTATACAAAATTCAGTCACCAAAACTCCTCGAAGTTTTTGAGCAAAATCGGATAGACTCGGAAATATTTTGTTCTGGATTTTACGCCAGCAAGCAAGGATTGTTTGAGCAAGATACTAGGGAATGGCTGTTAGCTCAACTGCAATCGGGCGAGGCGGAAATTCTCTATGAAGGTGCGGGAGAACAGCCGTTGCTCAATTATATGGTGATGAAAACGGGGATAAATAGCTATAATTTTGCTTATAGCCTCCCGGATGGCGAAAAAACTGGGTGTAGCGTCACTTCTAAACATTTTGAAGAGCAAGATCGGATTTTGTACGACAAGGGAAACCGACTTACTTACATTCATTATATTGGTGTGCCGCCGGATTTAATTCGGAGAGTTTGTGCGGGGGAAAATATTAAGTTTCCCTATCGCGATTTGTTCCTGCATTACCGCTATCTCCGCGAACCGTCCAAGCGTCCGATTTTTGCCCAAGCGCCAAAGTCTTATACTGAGGTTTCTGCGCCGAATTTGTTAAAAAGGGTATTGAGAAGGTTGAGGATAAATGTATGAGTCGCGGTATTTATATTGTTGCGAATGATAAGGTGATCGAAAGTGCGATCGCCCTTTTAAACACCATACGTCTGTACAATTGTCAAGTACCAATTTTTCTGATTCCCTTCGACGACAATTATCAGCAAGTCGCAGCCGCACTCAGCAGTCTCCACGGGGTGCGATTGTTCCCAAATGTGGAGTTTGTCGAACAGTTTACCAAAGAAATTGGCCAAATGTTCGATCGCAACTTTTTAGCACTGCCTAATAAAATGCGAAAACTCGCCGCCTGGTTTGGCCCGCTTGATGAATTTCTATACATCGATACCGATATCATCGTCTTTGAAGACATCGCAGCCAACCTTAACAAACTATCAGAAGTAGACTTTTTTTGCTGCGACTACCACCACCTCAGCGAAAAACTGCGAAATGTATTTTCACCACTTGTAAAAGAACAAAATATCTTTACAGACTCCCAGCTTCAAGATGTATTCAACAGCGGTTTTTGGGCTTCCAGAAAAGGAACTATTACAGAATCGCAAATGTATGAAATTTTGCGAGAATGTTCGCAGCATGGAGAATATTTTGACTTTACTCAAAATGTCACAGACCAACCTATACTAAATTATATCATTCTTAAACTGATTCCCAAGCGCTGTAATCTTGTTAAAGATTCAGCCATAGAACCGGGAAGCTGGGCTGGTTCCAAGCATTTTCAAGAAATAAATTATGTTCTTTATGACAAAGGCAAAAGGTTAAAATATCTTCACTGGGCTGGGATACCGATTAAATCCGGTAGCCCTTATTGGAAACTTTGGAAACATTATCGTTATCTCAATGAGGAAGAGGAAAAACAAAATTTAGTGCAAAAAATATTTCGATATTGGCATGGATAAATAATATTGTTTGTAGTCACACGGCGATTGAAATCTCTAGCAACGCAAGCACACAAACAAAGTCCACGCGGACTAATAAATTAACTGATTTCCAGACTGAGCCTAGTAACGAGTAGAATTCTTCAATCTAAAATCTAAAATCTAAAATCTAAAATCCGATGACTGATGGCATTTATCTTCTAGCAAACGATGTTGTTTTTGACCACTTAGTCGCTTTATTGAACAGTCTCGAAGTCAATGGGGCCAAAGATATTCCAGTTTGCATCATTCCCTATGATGATAACTTGAAAAAAGTGCGATCGCACATTTCCCGCCTACACAATGTAACCCTGTTTGAAAATACCGATTCAATCATTTTCTGGGAAGACTTTGCAACTCAAGTTTGGAAAACTCATGCAAAAGCTCAAAAAGTTTGGCAATCTCAAGGTTTGAAACCTGTTCAATGTTTGGAAATGCACCGCAAATTATGTTGTTTCGACGGTCCTTTTGATAAATTTATCTATTTTGACGCAGACACTCTGTTAATGGGTTCTCTAGATTACATTTATCAAAAGGTTGATGATTTTGATTGGGTAGCAAACGATTTTCAATACAAATCAGACCTCAATTATATATTTGATTTGTCCTCCCCAAAATTACCTCAAATTTTAAATTTTGACGAATTGAAATCTCATATTTTTTGTGCGGGTTGGTTTGCGTCGAAAGCCGGGGTTTTAAATCGAAATAATTGCTATCAACTTTTAGAAAAATTAACATCAGGAGAAGCGGAAATTATGTCTTTACGGGGCGCTGACCAATCTTTACTTAACTATTTAGTCGCCCGCAGCAAAATCTCTTTTTACAACTTTGCATATGCTCAACCCGAACAGGTAACGGGAAATCATTGGTCTTCTCAATTTGATGTGATAGATGATGTTTTATATGATAAAGGGCGGCGGCTGACTTACTTGCACTACATGAGTATTTCGGCTGCAAAGTTTACTCAATTGTGTGCTGGCGAAGATGTTGAGATTCCGTATCGGGAGGTATTTCTGCACTACCGCTATTTGAATTCACCGGAAAGACAGCCAAAACTCGCGCCTCCAAATTTGTTGGTTCGCTTGCAGAGAAATCTCAAAAGTTGGGGAATTCAAAAAGTTAACAATGTTCAATTTAAGTGGCGGAATTTTTGGGATAGATATAGCAATCCTAAATGAGTCGTAAATTTTTTACCCCACCCCAACCCTCCCCTTGGTAAGGGGAGGGAGTAAGAAATTCACAAATGATTGAGGATTGCTATAGCATCTAACTGTAATCTAACTGTACAAAGACTGAATCCACTCCCATTCGCGCCTTAAACCTTCTTCTAAAGCAACCTGCGGCTGATAGCCTAAGATTTTATTGGCTTTAGACACATCCGCGCTAGTGTGCCGCGCGTCTCCCCTAGCAGCTTCGGTAAAATCAATCCGAATTGGTCGATCGACAATTCTCTCTATTGTATCAATAACTTCTCTCAAAACTACCCGACTTCCCCCACCAATATTAAAAACTTCTCCCGCAGCTTCCGGAACCTCAGCCGCCGCTAAATTCGCAGCAACGCAATCGCTGATAAACGTAAAATCCCGCGTTTGCAATCCGTCACCGAAAATTGAAATCGCCTCATCAAACAAAATAGACTTAAAAAACTTGTGAAAAGCCATATCGGGGCGCTGTCTCGGCCCGTAAACAGTAAAATAGCGCAGCGAAGTAGTCGGAACGCCAAAATTTTTGTAATAAAGTCCGCACAAACGTTCACCGGCTAATTTCGTAATTCCGTAGGGAGAAACTGGCTGCGGACAAGCGTTTTCATTCGTGGGAAAAGATTCAGCATTGCCGTAAATTGAAGAAGAAGAAGCATACACAAACTTTTGCAATTTTGGCGCATCTTTTGCTGCTTCTAACAATACTTGAGTGCTGTTAATATTGCGTTCGGTATAGCTGCGAAAACCGTCGCCCCAGCTAGCACGAACTCCTGCTTGCGCCGCCTGATGAAATATTACCTTAACCTCTGATAAAAGACCTCGCCAATTTAGAGACAAAATATCGCCTTCCACCAATTCAAAACCAGGATACTTTTCAAATCGTGCAATATTCTTGCGCTTGAGGGTCGGATCGTAATAATCGTTGAACTCATCAACACCGATCACCGTTTCTCCTCGATTTAAAAGAGTTTCTACTAAGTTAGACCCAATAAATCCAGCCGCACCCGTAACAATTAAAATACTCATTCGATTTTAGATTTTAGATTTTAGATTTTAGATTTTAAATCTTGAAAATTTTACACAAATTACTGCATAAGTTGTCATTCTCTTCTTTCTCTTCATCTGATTGCTCGGCGGTTCCTAAAGCCTCTAATTAGGATAATCCTAGATAACTAGATAACTATCAACCCCCTTGCTTCTCACAAAAGAGGTTGATAGTTAACTCTTATCCTTCAAAAGAATCCAGATCCAGCGCTTGGGAACCTCCCCGTTCTAGCTCGATCAAAAGCTTGCCTAGCTGAGTCCAAACTAGCCAGGCAGTCAGTACCGTCAGTGGCAAAGCTAGCGCATAACAAAGTAGTTTTGGGAAGGCAAAAATCTCCATCCCCGAAGCTAAAAATACACAAATTCCGCCAGCCATTCCCAGAAAAGGTATCAGCAATTGCAGCCCTTGCAGGTCAGCCAAAGTGCGAGTAGAACGATTTTTAGACCACAGTTGTACGGCTTGTTTGAGAGTTGCTTCAAATGCTAGGCCGGAAGCCATACCTGCTAGTAATCCAGCCGACATTAAAAAATAGGGAGGTTCTGGAAAATAATACACGAATAATTCCTTAATTTGGGTAATTGGAAATTGGGAATTAGGAGTGGGGAATTGAGAATTTGGAATTTGGAATTGGCAAAAGTAGAATTATTTTTATTTCTTTTTCCCTCTTCCTTCTTCCCTCTTCCTTCTTCCTTCTAATTAAAATCGAGTTAGCGCCGCTGCTCCTGTTGTGGAAAAATCCGCCAAAGCGCCTAGAGCAACGTTAAACAGGCGACCTGGTTGCAAGTCTTCCTTGACTAAGTTCCACAGGCGGCGAACTTCTTCGGTGTGGAGTCGATCGTCCTCTATCAAAGCCAATATCAATTGGCGTCTCAAAAACGACCCTTCATCTGACAGCAAATATTGCAAGCCTAGTTGGGCGGTGGGGAGCAAGTCGAAACTGCGATCGGATCGGGCGATCGCGATCATGTCCTCTAACCGGTTCCACTGGAATTTGCCATCTTTGAATAATACCTCAATCAGACGCCGCCGCAGTGCCGGAGATTCTCCGTTCAACAAACGCCGCGCTACATAAGGATACGCCACCTCGACTATCTTGAAATCGGGATTCAGCGTCAGGGCCAAACCTTCTTCTGTCACCAGAGAGCGAATAATTAAGGCAAATTTCGCCGGCACTCGGAAAGGATAATCGTACATCAACTCCGAAAACTGGTCTGTAATCGTTTTGAAGTTAAAATCTGACACCTTTTCGCCGACGATATCACCGAGTACAGATTCCAACGCCGGGACGATCGGCATAATATCTGTATCTGGAGTCAAAAAGCCAAGTTTGACAAAATCCTTGGCTAACTCTAAATAATCTTTGTTGATCAAATGAACGACAGAATCAACCAAAGTTTCTTTAGTTGTTTCTTCCATCTGATCCATCATCCCAAAATCAATGTAAGCCATGCGGCCGTCCGCTAAGGCAAACAGATTTCCCGGATGGGGGTCAGCGTGAAAAAATCCGTGTTCCAGCAACTGCCGCAAACCGCTGCGGACTCCGACTTCAATTAAACTATCGGTATCCAAACCTGCGGCTTTAACACGTTCTATATCTGTCAGCTTGATACCCTCAATCCATTCGAGAGTCAGAACGCAATTTGATGTATAACGCCAGTAAATACTCGGAACTTTTACTGTCGGGTCGTCGGCAAAATTTGTAGCAAATTTCTCGGCGTTCCGTCCTTCATTGATATAATCAATTTCCTCGAACAATTTGATACCGAATTCATCGACTATTAAACAAAGGTCGTGACCGAGATTCAGCGGCAACAATGGGCCCAACCATCCAGCCGCCCAGCGCATTAAATAAAGATCGAGGCTCAAGACTGGTAGCAAATTCGGTCGCTGAACCTTGACTGCTACTGCTTCTCCGGTGAGGAGGCGAGCTCGGTAGACTTGACCGAGACTTGCCGCTGCGACAGGTTCGGGGGAGATTTCGCTATAGGTTTCGCTAATTTTGCGATCGAGTTGCGCTTCAATAATCTCGAAAGCGCGCACCGAGTCAAACGGCGGCAATTGATCCTGAAGTTTGATCAATTCTTCGAGAAAGTCTTTGCGGATCAAATCCGGTCTGGTAGAAAGGGCTTGGCCGACTTTTATGAAAGTTGGGCCCAAGCGAGTGAGTATTTGTCGCAGGTGGGCGGCCCGTTCCGGCTGGTGTGCTGCGACTTCGTGCTGCCAACTGTCCCACAGCATCCCCAGCACGAAGCCCGCAAAAGACCAAATAACGGTAATTGCGCGCCAAATTGCTTTCCAAGGACGGTTGCGGTAATAATGAGCGATCGCTTGTGGATCGTAGCGTCTAGCCTGAGTGAATTGATACTGAGGCACTCGTTTATTTTCCTCTTATCTTCTGAAAATTACAGGTTAAATTGAGAATTGGGCATCGGGCATCGGGCATCGGGCATCGGGTATCGGGCATCGGGGATGGGAAGTCGAAAGTTCAAACATTCTTTATTCTTCCTTCTTCCTTCTTCCTCTTCCTTCTTCCTTCTTCCTTCTTCCTTCTTCCTTCTTCATCATTGACCGATCGCATTGCAAGTTTTAGGCGAGCGGAAAATGCACCCGTTCGAGGCGGATTGCTAGCCTAAATTTGTTTCTTTTCATTAAATATAGTACATAAAAGTACAAGTGATCGGTCAAAATACTTAACGGCTCTCCCTGACCCACCCCAAAAACGGATACGCTGCCACGTACTTAAGTCGTGGAAAGATAAAAATTTTAGACCCTAGTTCAAGCTCCCAGATTTATCTGTGGAGTAATTCTAAAATCTAAAATCTAAAATCTAAAATCGACTGACCGCTGCACATTCTCACAGCACTGCAACCCTGCAATTCTTTTCTCCTCCTGCATTTCCCTCGCTTCTGCCATCGCGCCAAAGCTACCGGATGCGATCGCCCTTTGCCAAGCAATCTTTCAGCCCATAAATCGTCCGCTCTTGTTGATCCCTCGACAGTTCGGGAAACATCGGCAAAGACAAGACCTCGCGACAAACTTGCTCGGCCTGTGGCAACTGACCGGGGAGATAGCCCAAAGATTTGTAAACAGGTTGCAGGTGCAAAGGTAACGGATAGTAAACCATCGAACCGATGCCGGATTCCTGCAACTGAGCCCGCATCCAATCTCGAAAATTGCTAGAGGGATTTTGCGCGTCTTCTGGACTTGTCAGCCGGATCGTGTATTGATTCCAAACTCCTTTTGCTTCCGGCAATTCTTTGGGAACGGCAACTCCGGGCACGCGGGAGAGAAATTCGCTGTAAAGTGTCGCTTTCTCCTGCCGCTGAGCGTTCCAACTGTCGAGATACCGCAATTTAATGCTGAGAATCACCGCTTGCAGGGCATCTAAACGGCTGTTGTACCCGATTTCTTCGTAGAAATATCTAGAAGACTGTCCGTGTTCTTTGAGCACTCGCATCGAAGCTGCGAGGGCTGGATCATTTGTCGTCACCGCCCCACCGTCACCGCAAGCGCCTAAGTTCTTGGTCGGATAAAAACTGAAGCAGCCGACATGACCAATGCTGCCGACTTTTCGAGACTGCCACTCGGCCCCGACAGACTGCGCGCAATCTTCAATTACGGCTAAATTGTGCCGAGTCGCAATTTCCATCAGCCGAGTCATGTCTACCGGTTGGCCGAAGATGTGTACTGGCATAATTGCCTTAGTTTTGTCGGTAATTGCGGCTTCGAGGAGCTCGACATCCAGATTAAAAGTCCCGCTGTCAATATCGACAAATACGGGAGTTGCACCGACGGCGCTAATTACCTCAGCCGAAGCAAAAAAGGTAAAAGGAGTGGTAATCACTTCATCGCCGGGGCCAATTTTGAGGGCTCGCAAGGCCAAAATCAGGGCATCGGTGCCGGAGTTGCAGCCAACGCACTCGGAAACTCCCGTGTAGTCGGCGAACTCTCGTTCAAAACTCTTTACGACCGGGCCGCCTACGTAGCCGCCAGAGGCAAGCACTTTTTGCACTGCAGCGCTTATCTCATCGCCAATCTGCGCGTATTGGCGGGTTAAGTCGAGGGGGGGGACATTATTCACTCTTCACACCACAAATTTCAACCATTATCAAAGCAAATTCTTGCAGCAAAACTGTTTCTCAGAAACCTTTATTGCAATATCTTATATTTGGACAGGCAAACAATCACATTATCGAAAGGGTTCTCCGGTGTTAATTCTGCTAGATTTTACAGATTTGGGTTGGGCTTTGGGGATGGTGGCGATCGCGATCGGGCTTTCGGCGTGGCAAGGATTGGGATTGGAGGGGGCGATCGCGATCGCCGCGGGGCGCACCCTGATCCAGCTAATCTTAGTCGGGTACGTACTCGCAGTCGTATTTGACCCCGAGGGGAAAAATCCTTGGCTAGTTTTAGCAGTTTTAGCAATCATGCTGACAACAGCTAGCATGGTGGCCAGCAACCGCATCAGCAAAAAAATCAAGAACTTACTGCCCTTAGTTTGGGGTTCAATTTTTATCAGTACGGCCTTGACTCTCGCCTATACAAACTTGCTAATTTTGCAACCTGACCCTTGGTACGAACCGCAATACCTGATTCCTTTAGCGGGTATGATTTTGGGCAATGCCATGAACTCCGGGGCGATCGCGGGCGAAAGACTTGTGAGTACAGTTAATAGCAGCCAGTTAGAAATAGAAACCCATTTAAGTTTAGGTTCGACGCCGCAGCAAGCAGTAAAGCAGTACCGCAAAGATGCTATCAAAGCTGGATTAATCCCGACATTAAACACAATGACGGTGGTAGGAATCGTAACTTTACCCGGGATGATGACAGGTCAAATGCTGAGCGGTGTCAGTCCTCTCGATGCAGCATCTTACCAGATTTTGATTATGTTTGTGTTAGCGCTGGCAACTGTAATCGCAACTCTGCTGTTGACAGAGGGATTGTCCCGGAAGTTTTTCAATCAAGATGCACAATTGATAAAATGGTAATTGGTTATTGGGAATTTGGCATTGGTTATTGGGAATTTGGCATTAATAATTGGGCATTGATAATTGGTAATATAATGTATGTAGGAACTTGCATTTAGCCTTATTTTATTGAACAGGCTTTCCGGCCTGTTCCACACAGAGTGAGTTATCTTGTGGGGTGAGCAGAATAGCCCGCCCCAGTCATCACTAAGGAGAATAGCCATGATTCAAACTGCAACTAAACCGCTAACTTTTGAAGAATTTGCGGAATGGAAGCCCGAAAATGCACGTTATGAACTGCACAATGGAGAGATTGTTGAAATGTCACAGCCATTAGGAGAGCATGAAGAAGTTATCAGTTTTTTAGGTTCAGAGTTAAACGCTGAGTCCAGAAGGCGAAAACTTCCGTACATTTTCCCCAAACAAGCCTTAGTTAAAAAGATCGAAAACCTCTCTGCTTATTCTCCAGATATTTTGATATTAAACCGCCAAAATTTAGCATCAGAACCTCTGTGGCAAAAGTTCTCAACTGTGACTCAAGGCGAATCAATTCCGCTGGTTATTGAAGTAGTTAGCACTAACTGGCAAGATGACTACATCAGGAAAGTGGGCGAATATGAACTAATCGGGATTCCTGAATATTGGATTGTGGATTATCTCGGGTTGGGTGGCCGCAGGTTGATCGGAAATCCCAAGCAACCGACTATTTCGATTTATCGGTTGATTGATGATGAGTACGAAGTTAGTCAATTTCGGGGAGATGACAACATCGAATCCGCAGCTTTTCCAGAGTTGAATTTGACGGCGCAACAAGTTTTTCAAGCTGGATTGACTGCGGGTGAAATTGCTGGTGATGCGTGAGTGTAAATATTGCGATCGTTCTGACTGACAAATTTTTCGCCCTCACGCACCCTACAACTACAACTACTTCGGTTCGTGACTCGCAATGCGCTTGCCTTCGCCATCGTACACCTGCATCGGGATTTTGGCGTTTTCGGCGATCGCCTCCAAGGCTTTTTGCAATGTTTGAACGTGCTTCTCTACGGCTTGGCGAGTCTTGGTAGCGTTATTGTTTTCAGCTTGGATGAAAGTTTGTTGCAGTTTCTGCACGTAATTAGGAGTCATCTGCACGGCAATCAAACCTTTGCTAACAGTATAGTCGCAAATCTTGGGGTTGCCTTTACAAGTTCTATCTAAATCGGTGCGGGCTTTTTGCAGGTTTCTTTCTTCCTGCAACCTTACTTCTGCTTGCTGCAAGGAAGTTTTGTAGGAAGCGAGCAGCGGTTGGGCTTTCTCGGAAAATGAAGTTGCCGCCGGCACTTGCTCCGCGTAACTCAAAGCTCTCCGCCAGTATTCTGATGCTTTAAACCAGGCGTTTTTGCCCTCAAAAATTCGAGCTTCCGCTGCTAAAGTCACAGCTTGAGTATACGCATTTTCCGAAATTCCTTCGACATTTTTGCGCTCGCGAGCTTCTGAAAGTTTGGTTTCGTATTTGGGAACTAGCAGTTTAGCTTGTTGGTAAGATGTCGTGCTCGTGGGAATTTCTGATAGGATGTCGAGGGATTCTTCCCAACCTGATTGCACTTGAGCCCAAGTCTCGGCTGTCTGAGCTACGGCTTCGCGAGCTTCTGCTATTTGGGCTGTATTTTTGGCGGCGAGCAGCGTTTTTTCGGCTTGTTTCTCTGTGCTTAACTGCCGATTTCCAGTTGCTACATTCTTCCGGTATTCTTTTGACTTTCTCTGAGCAAACGGATAAACTGGGCTGTCTGTGGGGATTTCTCCGAGTTCGGCGATCGCACTTTGCCACAGAGCTTGCGCTTCCTGACCGTTCTCGGCCGAATAAGGCGGATTTTGGGTTTTCTGGGCTGCCGACTGTGCGAAGCGCGCTGCATCGATCGCAGAGTTTAAATTTTGATTTTGCTTCCGGTAGTTTTCCAGGGCGCTTTGAGCTTCACCGCGATGAATTGACCAGGAGGGAATCGGTTCTAAAAGGGCGATCGCCTGTTTTAACTGTCGCTGCGCTTCTTGGGGACTGTTGGCAACTTTTGACGTTTTCAGCGTCTTCGTCGAATTCTCGCTCAACTGCTTGGCATTAGCTAATGCAGTACATTCTCCGATGACGCAGGGGCGGCTCAGCATATAATAACCGCCTGCCAAAATTAGCGCCGCCATGCTGACCATTCCTGCAGCAGCCAGCATCGCAAACGGTGAATGCTTGGTTTTTTGGGCAACTGTTACCGCTTCCATATCCAGCGGATTGAAGGGATTTTCTGCAAAATCTGTCGGTATTGCAGCTACCTTAAAGGCGATCGGATCGGAATTGCTGGAACTCTCAGAAAAATTGGGGAAATATTCTTCATCCCACGCATCTTTCCCATCCGTTCCTAACGGTATCTCTTCCTCTACATCCGCCGTCTGTGCCGCATTTTCTGTTAAAACTATCCCGGTTTCTGCTGCGGGGATATTCTCTGTTTTTTTGAACAACTGCACTGTTTTGGCTCTAGACAAAACAGGCTGGTGCATGGTAAAAGAATGGAAAGCATAAGGCTGTTTTTGCCCGGTAATTTTTAGGCAAAGTCCAATCTGTTGAATAGATTCCGGTTCAATTTCGATAATTGCTGCTTCTAGCACCGCAAAAGTCGGTTTTGCTTTGAGAACTAAACTGCGCGGGTGTTCTCCCACAACCGTTAAAGAGTCATCTCGAAAATCGCAACTAATATAAAGCGGTAAATTTTTAAATCCGGCTGCTTGCAAGTGCTGCTGCAACTTTACTTCTAGAATTTGGGCGTTGGTTTGTCGCGCTGCTACTGTCATATTTTTCCTCTGTCTGAGATCACCATTTTCGATTTTTGATTGGGAATTTTAGATTTTAGATTGCAGAACTGTCGGGATTTTTGATTTGTTTGAACTTTGACACCAATTCATCCCAAATCTTAACTCTTAAAATTCAAGTTGCAACAAAATCTTAACTCTCAAATCTAAACTTGCAAAGTCTCTCCATAACTTTCACTGTAATAAACTTGAGTCACCTCAAAACGCCCGCCGTATTGTTTCAAAGGTTCTGCTGCATAACCAAGCGGCAGCAAACAGCAAACATCTACTTCTTCGGGAATTTGAAAGGCTTCTTTCACCTTAGCGCCGACAAAACCTTCCATCGGACAACTGTCTACCCCAAAGCTTTTAGCTGCAATCATTAAGTGAGCTACTGCGAGCATTGTATGCCTGTTTGTCCAAGTTTCTAGGGACTCGAAGCAGGGACGGTTCTCGAACAATTGCGGGATTGCTTGTCGCATATAACCTGCTAAATTGTCATTCATTGCGCCTGCAGCTTTGCCCAATTCGATGACAGCTTCGGTGTTTTCGGGTTCACCGGCGCGCCGATCGCCACAACAGATTAATACTACTGGGGCTTCTACCACTTGGCGCTGATCGAAAGCGCAAGCTTTTAATTTTTCTTTGCTGGCTGGGTCTTGAAGTACAATAAACCGCCAAGGCTGCAAGTTGTAACCGGAGGGCGATCGCACTCCCAACCGCAAAATCTCTGCCAATATTGCTGGGGGAATCGGATCGGGTTTGAAACTGCGCGCGGCCCGTCGGCTTTCGATCGCCGTTTTAACATTAATTGAAGGTTGGATTTCAATTGTCATGGATTGATTGGTAATTGGTAATTGGTAATTGGGCATTGGCCAAACAGGGCATTGGCCAAACAGGGCATTGGGATTGGGGCATTGGGCATTGGGATTGGTAACTTAAAAAAGTTGAATTGTTTTTCTTCCTTCTTCCTTCTTCCCTCTTCCTTCTTCCTTCTTCCTTCGTCATCCCAAGCCCAACTCGCGCTTGAGCAAATTAATGGACTTAGAGCCGATGTAATTTTCGGAGCATATCAGTTGCGGGGGACGAATAATATCTTCTCTAGCGGCATTGATGGCAGCTTTTACTGTAGCAAAACTCGGTTGGTCGCAAAAAATTGTTCTGGCCGATCGCACGATCGAGTTAATCTTGTACTCGTCTGACACCAAAGCCGTCATCACCAGTAAATCCTCTCCCCGGATGCTGTGGATGATGACTTCGGTCGATCGCAGCATTCCCGGACTCAGGCTGACGAGCCCTAAATAACTGTCTTTAGGCAAACCCCCCACTAACTGGATTTCCTGGCTGTAGTCGTAGATGTCTACGGGAATAACTCGCACCGAACGCGGTGCCGAAATCGATTCTGCTTCTCCGATAAAATATCGACTCGTGATCACAGTTCCCGAAGAGATTTGATCCAAAAAAGTACCTAGCTGTTCCATCGGCACTAACTGTATGGGAATGCGGAGAGCTTGTTCGAGTTCTTTCGCCATCAGCTCGCCCACGCCGATGTCTTCTGTGGGGGCTGTGACGACCACTCGGGCGCTGCACCTGAGCCGCCAGTCAATTTCGGCCAAAAATAATTCCCTCGCTTGGTTGAGCGTACAGCCCTGTTCCAGCAGTTGATCGATACTTCCTTGCACTATTTTGTTGGCAAGGGGATATTCTTCGAGGATCGGAGATTTGAGTTTGTTGCCTACAACTTCGTTGCCTTGAGCGCGGACGTAAATGCCCGATCCTGCTTGGGCTTCTACGAGTCCGGTATTTTCGAGCTGGCGGTATACTTTGCTGATGGTGTTGCGGTGCAAACCCGTCTGCATGGCTAGCTGTCTGGTGCTGGGCAAGCGGTGTCCGGGCGGAAATTGTCGCGAGGCGATCGCAAACCTGATTTGATTGAATAGTTGGGTGGATGCTGGAATATCGCTATCGGTTTGAATATGAAATTGAACCATTATTAAAGGCTCCGACGACTTCAACTTAGTATTTTTATAACGTCGAGTACCGCGCCTAGGATTGCTCGGATATCTCTGTCTATAGCATAATCTTATTTGGTGGATCTGCAGCAGCCGTTCTGCCACAGGAAGATCGCGCCGAAGAGGCGATTAATCGCAGCCTCCGGAGTTTCTCTCAACGATCGGGTACTTTCAACTCTGAGTTTTATTTACTCTCAAATTTTGAGATCGCTTGCTGTTTTTCGGCCCGTCAGCCAATAAGTCCGCATTTCCCCTTGACCTTTAATCTCGATCTCGCCGCGATCTTCAAATTCATATTTATCCTGCAGCAACTCATAAGTATAGTGGCTGACTTGAATGCGACCTGTTATGCCGTGAGATTCCATGCGGCTGGCTGTATTCACGGCATTTCCCCACAAATCGTAAATGAATTTTTTAGTGCCGATTACGCCCGCTACCACCGGGCCGCTATTAATCCCGATGCGGAGGTCAAATTTCGCGTCTAGCTTCACATTTAATTCCTTAATTGCCGCTAGCATATCCAGCGCCATTTCGGCGATCGCTTCTGCGTGGTCTGGGCGTTCAATGGGAATACCGCCTGCTACCATGTAAGCGTCCCCGATCGTCTTGATTTTTTCTAAGCCGTGCTTCTCGCTGAGTTGGTCAAAAGCTGAGAAAATTTCATTCAGTAAGTACACTAATTTAGTTGCGGACATGGTGGTAGAAATTTGGGTAAAATTCACCAAGTCAGCAAAAAGAATTGTTGCTTTTTCAAACTTATCTGCAATCAACCCCGGTTGGTACTTCAACCTGTCGGCGATCGGTTCTGGCAAAATATTTAGCAGTAAACTTTCAGTTTTTTTCTGTTCTTTCCTGAGTGCTGATTCCATCCGCTTGCGCTTGGTTATGTCGTGAAAAAACACTGAAATGCCGTCATGAGAAGGAAAAGCCCGGACTTCCACCCATACTTTTAAGGGACGATAATATTGTTCAAAAGCCACTCCAACTTGTTTTGCTACAGCTCCATGATACTCTTCATAAACATCCGAATTCACTAATTCTGGAAACTCTTCCCAAAAATTTTTACCATAAAGTTCTTCCGGCGATCGCTGTAGAAATTGCGCTGCTTTGTAATTGACGTAAGTAAATCGCCACTGGAGGTCGAAAGCAAAAAAAGCATCGCTCATCCCTTCCAAAAAATTGACAATTTGCTCGTCAGTTGAACGGAGTTTTGCTTCAACTTGTTTCTGCCGAACCTGTGCGCGCTTTAATTTAGTCAGATTAATTCGCAACTCCATTTGGGTAATAACTTGCCGCCCTAAAGTCCGCAGCGCTTCTAGCTGTTCTGGAGTGAGTTTGCGAGGAACTGTATCTATCGCGCACAAAGTGCCGATCGGGAAACCGTCAGCAGTTACTAGCGGGGTTCCAGCATAAAATCGAATATTGGGTTCGGAAGTTACTAGCGGATTGCCGGCAAAGCGATCGTCTTCTAGAGCATTCGGTACAACTAGCAATTCGTTGGGATTTAAAATAGCGTGGGCGCAAAAAGCTAACTCTCTCGGAGTTTCTGGCGCTTCCAGACCGACTTTTGATTTAAACCACTGTCGGTTAGAATCTATTAAGCTGACTAAAGCAATAGGAGTGCCGCAAATATAAGAGGCTAAAGCTGTTAGGTCATCAAAAGCTGCTTCGGCATCTGTATCGAGAATGTGGTAGCGGTAAAGTGCTTCTAGCCTCTCTTCTTCGTTGCTGGGCAAAGGTGCAGCTTGCATCGGCGGTGGCGAGGATACACGTTTCTGAAAAATGCGCGCAAGTCTCTGTGCTGCGAATTTTTGGACTTGCGCGGCAAGTTTTTCAACGAGCACCAAAAGACCTATTTGCCAAGCTTTATTCATCTTTATTTATCTTTTTTCATACCCGATCGAACTGAGGGCGATCGATCTAATTCAATCGATACTTATGCACTTACCGCAACTAACTCCTCAATCTCCAGAGCTTTTGTCGGCAATTTCCCTGTCAATACTTCTCTACCCTCTTCGCTGACAAGTATATCATCTTCTATGCGTATTCCCCGCACATCTGCAAATTTTTCCAACTCCTCCCACTTAACAAAATCTTTATATTTGACACGATTTTCAGAGTCATTCAAAATTGCCGGAACTTGATAAAATCCCGGTTCGATCGATACCAGCATTCCCGGACGCAAAACTCGATTCAGCCGCAAAAATCCCAACCCAAACCGACTGCTTCTAGTTCTTCCTTCTTCATAGCCAGCCAAATCTCCTAAATCTTCCATATCGTGAACATCCAAACCGATTAAATGTCCGATACCGTGGACAAAAAACAGCGCGTGAGCGTCCATTTCTACCAAATCTTCAACATTCCCCCGCAAAATGCCCAAATCAACCAATCCTTCCGCCATAATTCGAGCAGCTAACAGGTGAATGTCTTGATATTCCATGCCCGGACTAATTTTATCGATACAAGCATCGTGCGCTGCCAAAACTACATCATAAATCGCTCTTTGAGTCGGAGAAAACTTGCCAGAAACTGGCCAAGTGCGAGTCACATCAGCCGCCCATCCCGTTGATGTTTCCGCACCGACATCTGCTAACAGCAAATCTCCTGTTTGTAGGGGATTGTGATAATGTTCGCTGTGCAGGACTTCCCCATGCACAGTCACGATACTGGGATAAGCATAGGTCATATTTTTGGAGATGATGACACTTTCCATTGCAGCGCGCACCCCTGCTTCAATTTGAGCATTTCGAGTGACCGCCATTCCCGCTTTGTGAGCTTCTACGGTGACAGCCGCAGCTTGACGCAATTCGGCCAAACTGGCTGTATCGTGGCTCAGGCGCAGAGATACGATCGCCTGAGTTAATTCTAGGTCGATTCCGGTTGGGGATTTGGGCGGTGCCAGAGGGCGATCGAGAATTTGAGACTGTTGCAACTGAGTCAAAGAATCCTGAACGGCGATAGTTGCTGCATTTGTCGAACGCGCTTTCAATTCGGCCATTGGGAAAGCAGCATCAGCCCCAATTAGTTCGGCAATTTCTGCTCTTTTAGGCATCTCTCCGTGCCAAAGAGTGCTGCTAGCAGGTGCGTCATCTAAGAACAGTTCTAATTTGCCAGATTCTAAGCGAATGGCAGCATTTTCTAAGGGCAAACCAGCAAAATATAGGAAGTGACTGCTGGCGCGAAAGGGATAAGTAAGTGCCGGATAATTGCGAGGAATGCTGCAACCAGACCAGAGAATTGTAGGAAAATCAATTAAACTGGCTAGTTTTTGCCGCCGTTCGTGTAAACTATTTGCTAAAAACTTATCACTTTTTGTAATTCTCATGGGTAAAAACCAATTATTTTGAGTTTGGTTTGCAGTAAGCCGGGAGTTTTTTTGTTTTCTGCCTTAAAGCACTAAAGTCCTGACTGCCAAGTTTGCCGTCATTTTTGGAAAAAGTTTCGTCTTTATCTTCTTCCTTGCTATCATCTGTTTGGCGGTTTTTTCGATCGTATTTGTCGTGTTCGTCTGCATGATTTTGTTCATCAGTAATAACACTGTCAGACTGCTAGGACAAAAAAGCTGGAAGTGCGACTCCGCCGACAATTAGCATCGTCGGTGGCAATACCCGCAATCAGCCAAATTTGTTTGTCGGGTGTTTGTTGATTTTGTGACATGAGCGATCGCATCTATTGACTATTTTATATTTTAGACTTTAAAGTATAAGTAAAATGTACATAAAAAAACATGAAAACTGTTCACAAAGCTCCTCAAACTTCCTTGCAACTACGCGACTGGCCGATCGCACACTTACCGGGATTGAGCAAGGAAAACCAGTCTCAACTGGAAGAGTGCAGCATCACCACAACCGAACAACTAATTCGCATGACGAAAACGCAGGCTGCGAAAGTGTTGCTAGCGCATCAATTACAGATTAACATTCAATATGTTAATAAATGGGTAGCGATGGCAAATTTGGCTCGAATTCCGAGTGTAGGGTGTCAGTATTGCGGGCTGTTACTTCACGCCGGAGTTGCTTCTCCGGCTCAATTGGCTCAAATGCCCGTGGAGAGATTGCACCAACAAATTTTAAGGCTGCACGTAGCGACAATGCAGCGCAATGACTTAACTCCTTCAGTCGATCGCGTGCAAAAATGGGTTCAACAAGCTAGATTAGTCAGCAGTCAGTAGTCAGTTATTAGTTGTCAGTTGTCAGTTGGTATTAGCCAACAGTCAACAGTCAACAATCAACAGTCAACAATCATTATTATGTCAATTCAAGTTTACGGAATCCCGAACTGCGGAACCTGCAAAAAAGCTTTCCAGTGGCTCCAAGATAGCGCTGTTACTTACGAGTTCATTAACACAAAAGAACAGCCGCCGACTCGCGAAACAATTCAAAGCTGGGTAGCTGCTTTGGGTTTTAAACCTATGCGAAATACTTCCGGTCAATCTTATCGCGCTTTGGGCGATGACAAAAATAATTGGACTAGCGAACAGTGGGTAGAGGCTTTTGCAAAGGATGCGATGCTGCTGAAACGTCCTCTTTTCGTTAAAGATGGAACTGCTGTTTTAGTAGGTTTCAAAGAAGACGCCATTAGAGAAAAATTGGGGTTTTCAACAAGCTGAGTTTAGCCTATTGTTCGCCGCAAAAACTTAAGTTCGCCCACATCATCTGAGAAACCCCAACGCTGGTAAAACGGCATCATGTTCGGCAAACAATTAAGATAAAAATGCTCGACAGCTTGCAGTTCAGGATGACTTAAAACAGCATCCATCAACTTCGCACCCAGTCCCATCTTTCTGTGTGTCGGCTTGATAATGAGATCAAAAATCATGGCTCTGTATACGAAATCGGTAATGACGCGGCTAATGCCAATTAGTCGATCGCTATCATCGACAAAACCAATGATAACATCAGTCGCAGCCAGCATTTTCACAACATCCTGCCGCGTCCGCTTGTCGCTCCAAAACTCGTTTTTGTATAAATCCATCAAGTCGGAAACCTGGCTTTCGGTCAAAATTTCGACAATTCGGTACTTATCGATTTTATCGGTCATACTCTACTTTACCGTAATCTAGTTTAATTGCGCGATCGGCTAAATCAAAATAGCGGTCATCGTGACTAATCACAAACACCGTTTTCCCCCGCCGCTTCAACTCCGGTAGCAACTGCTTGTAAAAAATATCCCGGAAAAAAGGATCTTGATCCGAAGCCCATTCATCAAACAAATAAATCGGTCTATCCTCCAAATACGCCGTCAGCAAAGCCAGCCGCTTTCGCTGTCCCTGAGACAAAGCCGTAGTTGACAAAACTCCGTCTTTCACCTCAACTTTATTTTCCAAATGAAACTCTCGCAAATATTCAGCAGCCTGCTTGTCCAAATCGTGATTAGTCATCCCCAAAAGCCTTTCAAACAGATAGAAATCCGAATAAATCGCAGAAAAATGCTGCCTGTACCACTCTCGATTTTCCTCAGTAATCGGCTGGCCATCTAGTATAATTTTTCCAGATTCAGGAATATACAAACCAGTGATTAACTTAGCTAAAGTAGACTTACCGCTGCCATTCCCGCCAATTATAAACACCAATTGACCGGGATGAAACTTCAAATTAAGCTCGCCCAAACTAAAATTGCTGTCTTCTTTTTCTCCCGGATAGCTGTGAATTACTCGATTTAACTCCAGCGTCTCCCACTGAGCCGTGTCAGGCAGTTTAACCGTTGAAGTTATCTCAGCTTGACTCGCCAAAGCCAATCCCATTCTCTCTATCTTTTCCACAGAAGTATTAGCACGAAAAAGCGCCGGCAACCTTTGCAAAATATTGTTAAACGGAGACATCAAATAGGTACTTGTCAGAATGTAAGCTGACAAAACCGGAGTAGAAACCGGCACAAATTTGGGTAAGACAAATAACAACAAACCCATCAGCATAAAAAACAGCAACTGCCCAACTCCCATCGCAACTGCACCAGTATTCAAAGCAGTCACGTTATAATTGCGGGAAGCATCAGCACTCCCCTGCAATTCTTCCGTAAAAAACTCTTGGCGCCGCAAGGAATGCAGTTTTAGTTCCTTAATTCCATCAGTAATACTGCGAAAATGCTTAAACAATATATCTTGTTCTTCTCTAGCTAAATCGAAGAATTTCCGCATTTTATTGAGCAACAACTGCACCGTGCAAATCGTCAGCACCATAAAACAAAATACAACAACAAAAACTGTACCCGAAATCGTGCTTAAATAAGTTAAGCAGCCGATAACAACGGCGATATCAACACAGAGAAAAGGAATCAAAAATATAGTATTAGAAAGCGTTCCCACATCATCTGTGAGAGTTGCCAGCAAGCGGTTAGCGCCCAACTCTTCCAAATTCCGCAAAGGAGTAGACAAAATGCCACGGCTCAAACTCAGCCGCAGATTGTAAACAGCTTCTTGAGAAAGGTAGATTAACAAAAATTGCGAGATGACTCCGGCGACGAGAGCCAAAACTGCTAATCCGGCAAAATACCAGACTAAATTCTGATTTGAATTGTCGCTAATGGCGCGGTTGATTAGAGCAATTAACATAGCGCTGCAACCGCCGCTGATTAAGCCTGTGAGTATGGCGATAGAAACATTTAACCAAGAAGCTTTTAACAGTAACCAAATTACATTCATAGAAGTTTATTTAGGTTGATTTTTGACGGTAGTCAGAGCTCGATCGCACCCTTACCTATTTTGCCAAATTTTTCCCGATTTAGGGGCAACCACGGGGGGATTGCCCATACAAAAAACTATATATGGACACTCTGCGTCCATGACTGTCTATTTGACCAATTTTTTCCAAAAATGTCCTCATCTTCTCTAAACATAGCGCGACAGATTAGGAACGAAAACTTTAAATCTTAATCCCGGTAGCGTAAGTAAAATAGCTTTCTGTCACCTTAACTTCGGCTTTAAACCCGATTTTAGTTAATTTTTCTAAAAGCGAATCCGACTGGTAATAAACTTTATAAACTTGAAATTCTCGACCGTCATTTAACTTGCGATTTTGGGAAATACAGGTTTCATCCTTCAGAATATGATTTGTGGCTGAAGATGTTTCTTCAAATAAAGAGTCAACGATAAATACTTGTCCCCCAAAGCGAACCGATCGGTAAACTTTTCCCAAAAATTCATCCACTAAAGTTGGGGGTACGTGAGAAAGCCAAAAAGCAAAGAAAACTAGATCGTACTCGCGATCGGGTTCCCATGAAAATAAATCGATCTGTCGGTAAGTAACTTGAGAAGCATTTAGCTTTTGGCGGTTAATTTCGATAACTTCTGGCGCGGCATCAAAAGCATCGAGTTCCTCGCCCACCTGCAAAAGTTCAGCAGTCCAAATACCCGTACCGCAAGCCAACTCTAAAACACTTGCAAATTTGCCAAGTTTATGGAAAGCACTTTTAACAACGGCAACCTGATTAAACCAACGCTGGTTAATTTCCGCTCCGCGATCGTAACGACCTATTCTGTAAAACCATTCATCATATTCGCTAGCTCTGGCACGGTAGTAATCAACTTGTTCTTGGAGGTTTTCTCCAATTGTCATGTTCCTTTCCTCATAGCTATATTTTGGTTTGCCAGTCATAAAGTTAAGCTTCGCATCCCCCACTAGGATGAATTTCATTCCTGTACTTCCGTTTCCTGGGTTTCAAATACAACCAGCTCATAAATATCGAGCATGGACATTTGCACTTCCATTGAAGCGAAGGAAACTATTGCTGATTCTCCCTCATATTCCCGAAACAACCATTCATTTGATTCTGTTTTAATATATTGTGCGACTAAAAACTCAGATTGATAGACTAACACATATTCACGGAATTCAGGGATCGATCTATAAAACCGAAACTTATCCTCCCGATCGAAATTATTGGTAGGCTTAGAAAGCACTTCCACAATCAGCACAGGATTGAGTATTTCATCTTTCCGTCCCTCTGTGCAAACTAATTCTCCTCCAACTACCATCACATCTGGATAAGTCCCGCGTCGATACCGAGGAATCCACAACCGCAAATCGCTCATAAATGGTCTGGCATTCTTTCCCCGCAAAGCAGATTTTAAGAACGCATAAATATTACCGATTATCTGGCTGTGATTAATACTACCACCACTCATTTGTACAATTTCTCCATCGCGGTATTCATTTCTAAACTCAGCACTTTCCTCTAACTCCCGGTACTCATCTGGAGTATAAAACTTTTCTTTAGTTTGTACTAACATGGTTGCCTCTGCACTAAATTTTATCTGCGTTAATCTGCCTAAATCTGCGGTTAAAAATCATACTTGACAGTATATCACAACAAAAAAGAAACGCCCAACTTCACAAAGTTAGGCGCTTTTCAATATTGCAAAACCAGGTAAACTTAATCCCGGTGAGACAACAAATTAGATTCAACTTTCGCAGCAGAAATCGGTATAACGTGACTCAATGCTGACTGCAACAGGGGAGTTTTGATAACAGAATCGTTTGCTAAATTAAACAAAGGATTAGACAAAATGCCTGCCAAACTTGTCGCAACTAATGTGAGTACAACGCTGACCTGCAAAGGCCGCATTCCCTGAAGGTTCCAGCGAACTTCGGGATAATTTTTTACCGCATCTGACATCTCTTGAGGTTCCTTCACTACCATCATCTTGACAACGCGGATGTAGTAGTAAATCGAAACCACGGTGGTAATTAATCCCAGGATAACTAAGCCGTAAAGTCCAGCTTGCCAGCCGGCCCAGAACAGATAAATTTTGCCGAAAAATCCAGCCAGGGGCGGAATTCCGCCGAGAGAAAGCAGGCAAATACTCAACGTTAAAGTTAGCAGCGGGTCTTTTTGATACAAACCCGAGTATTCGCTAATTTGGTCGGTTCCAGTCCGCAGGGAGAACAGAATGATGCAGGCGAAAGCGCCCAAGTTCATGAACAGGTAAACCAACAGATAAAATATCATGCTGGAGTAACCGGCTTCTGTTCCTGCAACCAAACCAATCATTACAAAACCGGCTTGCCCGATCGACGAATAAGCCAAAAGCCGCTTCATGCTAGTCTGGGCGAGGGCAACCACATTGCCCAACACCATGCTGAGAATGGCTAAGGCCGTGAATACGAAGTGCCACTGTGCGGTAAGTGCGGGGAAAGCAGTTGTTAACAAGCGGATTGCTAGGGCAAAACCGGCGGCTTTGGAACCGACAGAAAGGAAGGCAACAACGGGTGTAGGAGAACCTTCGTAAACGTCAGGAGTCCATTGGTGGAAGGGAACCGCAGAGATTTTGAAGGCGATTCCGGCGATCGCAAAAACCAAAGCAATCACCAAACCGAGAGATTGACCTTCATTCACAGTAGAAAGGTTAGCTGCGATCGCACTCAGCTTAGTTTCGCCGCCAGACAACCCGTACAACAGCGAAATACCGTAGAGAAACACCGCCGAAGAAGATGCACCAATTAACAGATATTTCAAAGCAGCTTCATTGGAACGCGGGTCGCGTTTTGTGTAACCAGTCAGCAAATAAGACGAGATACTCAGAGTTTCCAACGAAATAAAAATCATCACCAATTCATCAGCGCCGCTGAGGAACATTCCCCCCAAAGTAGCGCTGAGCAAAATGCCGATAAATTCCGCTAAAGCAGTACCCGTTTGCAGTACATAGCGGACGGATATCAAAATAGTGACAGCCGCAGTCAAAGCGATAATTCCGCGAAACAGTAAACTCAAGGCATCGCTGTTAAAACCGCCCAGAAACGAGATGGTATCCGTGTTATCCCACTGCAAACATAAAGCAGCGACGGCGGCCAGCAAACCCGCAACGGCAACGTAGGGAGTCCAACCCGAGGAACTGCGGCCTACGATTAAATCGCCGACGAGAACAACCAAGAGGGTGATGATGACAATTCCCTCCGGTAAGATAGTTCCAGCATTTAGCTGGGCGGCAAGAGTAGCAAAATCCATATTTTCACGCAGGTTGGGTAGTACAAGCCGCAAAGGCTGTAATGGGCAGCGAACTCGTAAAAATTCTTTACCAAACACAGATTGTAGCGGATTAGAGCTTCGCGAGCCGAGTTGAGCGGGTGTTTGTTGCGGGGGAGTGGATACTCGGTAGCGGTTTTGCATACATTTGCGGGCATTGTAGAGATTGCTGACCGAAAGCATCCAGGATACAAGCCCCCGGATTCATCCGTCCAGAAATAAAAAACCTGTATCCGATAAAGGAGCCCCCGAATTTATCCGTGGGGTCAATCCTTCAATTCTTTAATCTAAAATCTAAAATCTAAAATCTAAAATCGATTGACTGATGTCACCGGCGGCTATCGTCGCGATCGACCATAACTGCCACAATGTAGAAAGTTAAACCAGTAATTCGGCATGACTGACTCGCTAAGTGCCTACAAACAGCAGATTCTCAATGACTTCAACAACCGTCGCGACTACGAGAATGAATTTCACAAACAGGCTGCAACTCGGTTAGTAAAATTGATAAAAGTGCGATCGAGCCAGCAAGTTCTAGATATCGCCACCGGAACAGGTTTAGCGGCGATTGCGCAGGATGCACTTAGGTCGATCGGGCTTAAGAAAATATGAGTCGCCTTTTCTACACCAGGAATGCTCTATATAGTATGTCTAAACCACTCAATTACATCTGTATTTTTATTATTACTTGCTGGCTGCTGTTTGCTTGTCATTTTCGGGAGCCTCTAAAAGTAAAACGTCCTCCCCTAAAAGTATCTTGTGTTCCTTTTGTTGGCTATACACCTCTCATCATTGCTCAAGAGAAAGGATTCTTCAAAGCGCAAGGAATAGACGTGGAACTGAGCTATGTAGACTACTCACAATTGCAAGACGCGGATTTCAGTGCAGGGAAGTATGATGGGATCGGATTGACCTTGGGAGATTTTATGATCTTGAGTGCCACAAATCCTGATATCCAAGCTGTGATGGTTGTGGATGAATCGACAGGTGCAGATGTGGTAGTCGCGCAATCGGAGATTAAAACAATCCCTAACTTGAAAGGAAAAAAACTTGGTACACATCTAGGCAGTTTTAGCGAAGTCTTCGTTACTGAGATGTTGAAAACCTCTAAGCTGACGAGCGATGATGTTAGGCTGGTTAAAGTCGAGGCTTTAGAAGTTCCCGAGCGCTTACAAAACAATACTATCCAAGCAGGACACACTTGGGAACCGCATCTTTCTGAAGCATTAAAATTAGGGGCGCATATCCTGTTTACCAGCAAACAAACCCCTGGCTTAATTTTAGATTTGCTCGCGTTTCGGGGTGAGACCATACGCGATCGCCCCGAAGATATTCGCGCCTTTGTGCGAGGCTGGCTTCAAGGCTTGTCATATTGGGAAGCAAATATTCCCGAAGGAAACGAGATCGTGAGCAAAGCGTTGAATATTCCCAGCAAGACAGTCTCTTTCGAGGGAATAGACCTCACTGACTTTGCAGAAAATCAAAAGTTCTTTCAATCAGACAGTCCTAATTATATCTACAAAACCGCCAAGAAATATGCGGACTTTTTTATTCGCGCTGGCAATGTGACGCGCCTTCCCAATCTAGAAACCTTGTTCAATTCTTCTTTCTTAACCCCCCCTCCTAGTCTGAAACCATGAAGCGCTTCTTTTTCAACAGCATCTTTATTATTATTACCTGCTGGCTGCTGTTTTCTTGTCATTCTCCGGAATCTCTAAAAGTAAAACGTCCTCCCCTGAAAGTAAGTTTTATCTCTTTTGTTGGCCATATGCCTGGCATCATTGCTCAAGAGAAAGGATTCTTCAAAGCGCAAGGGATAGACGTGGAACTGAGCTATGTAGACTACTTACAATTGCAACAAGCAGATTTCAGTGCAGGGAAGTATGATGGGATTGGATTAACCTTGGGAGATTTCATGATCTTGAGTGCCACAAATCCTGATATCCAAGCTGTGATGGTTGTGGATGAATCGACAGGTGCAGATGTGGTAGTCGCGCAATCGGAGATTAAAACAATTCTTAACTTGAAAGGAAAAAAGCTTGGTGCAAATCTAGGCGGCTTTAGCGAAGTCTTCGTTACTGAGATGTTGAAAATCTCTAAGCTGACGAGCGATGATGTTAGCCTGGTTAAAGTTGATGGTTTACAAGTTCCCCAGCGCTTACAAAACAATGCTATCCAAGCAGGGCACACTTGGGAACCGCATATTTCTGAATCATTAAAATTAGGAGCAAAAATTTTGTTTACAAGCAAACAAACCCCAGGCTTAATTTTGGATTTGCTCGCGTTTCGGGGTGAGGCCATACGCGATCGCCCCGAAGATGTTCGCGCCTTTGTGCGAGGCTGGCTTCAAGGCTTGTCATATTGGGAAGCCAATATTCCCGAAGGAAACGAGATCGTGAGCAAAGCGTTGAATATTCCCAGCAAGACAATCTCTTTCGAGGGAATAGACCTCACTAACTTTGCAGAAAATCAAAAGTTCTTTCAATCAGACAGTCCTAATTATATCTACAAAACCGCCAAGAAATATGCGGACTTTTTTATTCGCGCTGGCAATGTGACGCGCCTTCCCAATCTAGAAACCTTGTTCAATTCTTCTTTCTTAACCCCCCTTCCTAGTCTGAAACCATGAAGCGCTCCTTTTTCAACAGCATTCGTACAAAGTTAATCGTGTCGTTTCTCGTCGTTGCTCTGATTCCATTGCTGCTGTTAGCATTTATAGACAAACATACAACTGAAAATGCCTTGACCGACAACGCACGACAAGCCCTATCTGCTGAGGCTAACGAAACCGCTAACAGAATAGATGGGTTTATCGATGCGAATCTCAATGCCGTGCGCGTAGAAGCGATTTTACCAGGTTTGGCTGCCTATCTGGGCCTACCTCCAGAACGGCGAAATGGTAGTCCCCAAGAGATGTTAGCGACTGAAACCTTAACCAGGCTCAGTCGCAAAGATATGCTTAATATTATCTCCTATGCCTTGCTCAACTTAAAGGGACGGAATGTACTCGATACGAATACACCGGATGTTGGACGAGATGAATCCGGTCAAGATTACTTCCAAGAACCGCTCAAAATTCAACGACCTTTTGTTTCTAGTATTAGGCAATCGCCGACAATTCCCAACCTAGTTACGCTTTTTTTTAGCAGTCCTGTTCGCGATGCGAAGGGAAATACATTGGGTGTATTGCGGGTGACATACAATGCCACATCTGTCCAGCAGTTGGTGACTAGGGAAACTGAACACGCACGTGCGAAATCGTTAGCAGTTCTTTTAGATGAGCACTATATTCATCTGGCACATAGCACTAAACCCGAACTCCTTTTCAAATCGATTGTGCCTTTGTCACCCAATGTTGTAGCTAAACTGCAACGCGAAGGGCGTTTGCCTAAGAATCTAACGAAAGAACTTGCAATCAATTTGCCCGACCTCAAGCAAGCATTAGAAACTAAACAGCCTTATCTAACCACACGATTGGCAGCTACGGGTAATAATGAGTTGAGCCTTTTAGCGATCGCCCACCTGAAACATCAACGTTGGTCAGTCGTTTTCGCACAGCCGATTGCCGTTGCCCTAGCACCTGTAGAAAAACAAATACGCGATGCACTTGTTTTATTAGCAATCATCGCCGGAATTGTAACTATCATCGCTTTTGCGATCGCACAACTATTAACAAAGCCTCTGATTGACCTCACCCAAGCGGTTGCCCAGTTTACGGCGGGTTACTTAGACATCCGTGTGAAGATGCGATCGCAAGACGAAATCGGTCTGCTGGCACGATCCTTCAACAGCATGGCGAGGCAACTCCAAGAATCCTTTGAAACCCTGGAAGACAAAGTTAAAGAACGAACAGCAGAACTCGCTAATGCTAATGAGGAAATCATTGCCCTCAACGACAAACTCAAAGTAGACAACCTCCGCTTAGGTGCAGAATTGAATGTGGCGCGTCAGATCCAGCAAATGATTTTGCCCAACCCTGAGGAACTGGAAATTGACGGACTAGATATCGCCGGATACATGGAACCCGCCGATGAAGTAGGAGGTGACTACTACGACGTGCTACAGATCGATGGTATTGTCACACTGGCTATCGGTGATGTCACCGGACACGGCCTGGAAAGCGGCATTCTGATGCTGATGGCGCAAACCTCAGTTCGCACTCTGCAAGAGATTCGTGAACTCGACCCCGTTCGATTCCTGGATGTACTCAACCGTACCCTCTACAAAAACGTGCAGCGCATGAATTCTGAAAAAAGTCTGACGCTGGCGATTTTGAGCTACTCCGAAGGACTGATCAGCATCAGCGGCCAGCATGAAGAAACGCTAGTGGTGCGAAAAAATGGAGAGGTTGAGCGCATCGACACGATGGATTTAGGCTTGCCGATCGCTTTAGATGATGATATCGCACGCTTCATCAGTCACATCCTGATTGAGCTAGAACCTGGAGATGGCGTGGTGCTATATACGGATGGCATTCCAGAAGCCTATAACATCGGTAAAAAGCAGTATGGACTTAAGCAACTCTGTGAAGTGATCGGTCAAAATTGGCACAAGTCTGCTGCAGAAGTTAAGGATGCGGTGATTGTAGATGTACGGCAACATATCGGTAAGCAGAAAGTGTTTGATGATATTACGTTGCTAGTCTTTAAGCGGCAGGCGGACGTTACTGAAAAGGGAAATTTAGTTAATAATATCAGTTCTCCAAAACTATGCTACAATCAAGCTGAAAGTTTGAGGAATACTTTATGAAAGTAAACTACCAAGAAAGAATTGATTTAACAGCAGACGAGTTAAAAAAAATTCTGTCGCAGGAGCGAACTCTAGCTAATCGACAAAAAATTCAGGCACTTTATTGGTTAAAAGCTGGAGCGAGTCAAAGCCTTACAGATGTAGCTGAACGTTTAGGTGTACATAGAATTACTGTACATAGATGGTTAAAACAATATATGGCGGGCGGTCTGTCAGAACTGTTAAAAATACGCCAACCAACTGGTAGACCCAGAGTAATTCCCTCAGCGGTAATAGCCGGACTTTCACAAAAATTAAGTGAAGAATCCTGTGATTTTAAGACTTATAAAGAAATCGGTCAATGGGTAGAAGATAACTATCACGTATCAGTTAAATATCAAACATTACACAAGCAATTACACTATCGCATGAAAGCCAAATTAAAGCTATCGAAGCCTGTGAATAACGAAAAAGCTCAGGATGCCGACATCGAGCTGAAAATAAAAAAAGCTCAAGAAAATTCCTCAAAGTAGCTTGATGGTTAGAGTCGACTACCGCAAATCCCGCAAAAAAATAAACTCAAATGTTGGTTGCAAGATGAAACTAGAATAAATTTGCTTAAAAATAATTGAAAAAAACAAGATTACAGCTTTTGGAGTCAAACCAATAGGTAAAGTGAAATGGAATTTTCTCATGTTATTATTTATATGGACAGTTACCCCACAAACCTGATAAATACTATACATCAATAAATATCTAAGCCAAGACCTCAAACTTGCTGATTTAGCTGCATTGCTAGGCATGAGTAAATTTTAATTTAGTCATCTGTTCAAAGAAGCGATCGGCAGGGTTCCTGATAAATATCTGCTGCAACAGCGGATATTGATAGGCCAAAGCAGTTGTTAAAACAAAAAGAGCGATCGATTATGGAAATTGCCTGATTGGTGAGACTTCAATAGCCACAGCCATTTGAGCAAACAGTTTCGGCGCCATCTGGGTATGACTTCTGCAGCTTATAGAACTCTTTTTTAGCTGGCGGGTTCAAACTACCAACTAATAATAAGCGGCAATCCAGGTCGAAAATCTACCTTTTGTCCCTGCACTTCTCCATCAAAACCAAGCTCCACAAAATACTCGGTTCCTATCCGTAACTTTATTTGATTTGTCTCAAGCACTGCTTGAAGTTCAGGTGACGGATTATTGGCAGCAGGACTGACTAATTCTACACGAGTAATTTCGCGGAAACCCACACCATGATCCAAAGGCTGTGACTTATGAGCAGAGTATCGATCTGGACGTTTACCAAAGGAAATTTGGAAAAGCATCGGCTCAGTCAAAACATCACTATTTGTTCCCACTGCGATACTCATCGTTTCAGATAAATAAGGTGGACGATATGCCCAACTTGAAAATGCAACTGTGTCCTCAGAACCTTGGGCTGGACGCAAACAGATGCCAAATGGACACGCACCATTATTCCGATTTGTCGAGCGTTCCCAAAGACGAGTCTGATGAATTGGCTCAGACTGCGCCTCTTCTGGATCGTGAATCCATAACAATTCCAACATTGCGTTATGGAAAAAGAAACAGCGATTGGCTGTACCTTGTCCGCGATGAATGCGAGATGAACCCTCAACTAAACCGAAGGATGATAAATGATTAGCTTCCGAAGCACCAATATCAGTAAGGATGAAAAGATGGTCAAATTCAAATGTCATAGCATTGTTCAGAGAATCGATCGCTAGCTCAAGTAATTTTAATCCCCTGTGATTGCTTTTTTTGCGATCGCCACGCTTATACTGCACAGCGTACTGTACCAAAGTCCCAAACCTCTACTGAGTCAATCTTTCCCAATCTAAAATCTAAAATCTAAAATCTAAAATCGCGCAATCGATAGTCCCAAACCTCTACTGAGTCAATCTTTCCCAATCTAAAATCTAAAATCTAAAATCTAAAATCGCGCAATCGATCGCCCAAAATTCCCAAGCTTCAAGTTACAACCAGATTGAGGAACCATCCGCCCGCATCCAGCAGTCTCAACATCCAGTTACCGGCAATTCTGCTAGAGTCAGGTCATCATCCGGTGCATCTTGTAGAGACGCGATTCGCAGCCTCTGCCCCGAAAGCAGTAAAATCTCATCACATTGTTACCTGCCACCCGATCGGCAGTAACTTAAAAATTAAGGTAGTTTGAAAATAATCGCCCAAAGTTGAAAGAAGCCTTGACATCTGACCTACACTCTCTAACTTAGACCCTCTAGCTGCGCTGCCATCCATATTTAAAAGATGCCATGTCAACCTTAGTCATCGTCGAATCTCCCACAAAAGCCCGTACCATCCGCAACTTCCTGCCCTCCACCTACCGTGTAGAGGCATCGATGGGCCATGTCCGCGACCTACCATCCTCCGCCGAAGAAATACCAGAAGCCGTTAAAGGAGAAAAATGGGCGCAACTCGGCGTAAACGTGGAGGCAGACTTTGAACCCCTCTACGTCATCCCGAAAGATAAAAAGAAAATTGTTAAAGAACTCAAAGACGCCCTCAAAGACGCCACAGAACTGATTCTAGCCACTGACGAAGACCGGGAAGGCGAAAGCATTTCCTGGCATTTGCTGCAAATCCTCAAACCCAAAGTTCCGATCAAGCGGATGGTGTTTCACGAAATCACCCGCGAAGCTATCCGCGACGCCTTAACTCACTGCCGGGATATCGACAATCGAGTTGTACAAGCCCAAGAAACTCGCCGAATTCTCGATCGACTCGTCGGTTACACACTCTCTCCGCTACTGTGGAAAAAAATCGCTTGGGGTTTGTCCGCCGGTAGAGTGCAGTCAGTCGCTGTACGCCTGTTGGTGCGTCGGGAACGGGAACGCCGCGCCTTCCGCCAAGGTAGCTACTGGGATTTGAAAGCCCTTTTGGAAAAGGGCAAAATTTCCTTTGATGCCAAACTCGTGACAGTCGGCAAGGTGAAAGTTGCAAACGGCAGCGATTTTGATGAAAATACCGGGCAAATTATCTCCGGCCGCCGCGTACTTTTGCTGAACGAAGAACAGGCGCGGGCTTTACTCTCACGCATTCAAAACAAACCTTGGACTGTCACAAATCTCGAAGAACGGCCAGTCACCCGCAAACCCTCGCCACCGTTTACGACCTCGACTTTGCAGCAAGAAGCTAACCGCAAGCTGCGGCTGGGTGCGCGGGAAACGATGCGCATTGCCCAAAGTCTCTACGAACGCGGTTTTATCACCTATATGCGGACGGATTCGGTGCATTTATCCGAACAGGCGATCGCAGCGGCGCGCAGTTGCGTGCAAGAACTTTACGGCAGCGAATACCTCAGCCCCCAACCGCGCAAATACACCACCAAAAGCAAAGGCGCGCAGGAAGCCCACGAAGCTATCCGTCCCGCAGGCAGCACTTTTCGGACTCCGCAGCAAACTGGATTGGATGGCATTGATTTCCGCCTCTACGATTTGATTTGGAAGCGGACTGTGGCTTCTCAAATGGCCGATTCCCGCCAAACTCACGTCACTGTATTAACTCAGGTAGAAGATGCCGGTTTCCGTTCCAGCGGCAAACGCATTGATTTTCCAGGCTTTTTGCGGGCCTACGTGGAAGGTTCCGACGATCCGAATGCGGCGTTGGAAGACCAAGAGGTGATTTTGCCGGCGCTGAAGGTGGGGGATAAACCTAATTGTCAGGATTTAGAGGCAGTTGGTCACGAAACTCAACCTCCCGCCCGCTATACGGAAGCTTCTCTGGTCAAAATGCTCGAAAGCGAAGGGGTGGGCCGTCCGAGTACCTACGCGAGTATTATCGGTACAATTGTCGATCGGGGATATGCCAAATTAATAGCTAACGCCCTAATTCCGACATTCACCGCTTTCGCCGTCACGACTTTATTGGAAACACATTTTCCCGATTTAGTAGACACCGGTTTTACTTCCAGAATGGAACAAACCCTCGATGAAATTGCCACCGGCGAGGCGAAATGGCTGCCGTATTTGCAAAAGTTTTATACAGGGGAAACCGGACTCGCAACCCAAGTCAAAGAACAGGAAAGCCAGATTGACGCGAAAGTTGCCCGAACTGTGGTATTGGAGAATATTTCTGCTAAAGTCTGCATCGGCAAATTCGGCGCATACCTGGAATCTGAAAGCGAAGAAGGCCTGGTAAAAGCATCGATTCCCCAAGATTTGACGCCGGCAGATTTAGACCCGGAACAAGTGGAGTTTCTGTTAAAGCAAAAAACCGAAGGCCCGGAAAAATTGGGTCTTCACCCGGAAACTGGGGAACCGATTTATGTGCTTATTGGCAGTTATGGGCCATACGTTCAGTTAGGGGAAGTTTCGGAAACGAACAAGAAACCGAAGCGGGCTTCTTTACCGAAGGGGACGGATAAGGATAGCGTGACGCTGGATATGGCGGTGAGTTTGTTGACTTTACCCCGCTTGTTGGGCACTCACCCGGAGACGGGGGCGAAGGTGCAAGCTAATTTGGGGATGTACGGGCCTTATGTGGTGCACGACCAGGGTAAGCTGGGGAAAGATTATCGATCGATCAAACCGCCGGATGATGTTTTGACGATCGAGCTCGATCGGGCATTGGAAATGTTAGCGCAACCAAAAGCCGTTCGGGGCAGCAGCAAAACAGCCACACCTTTGAAGGAATTGGGCGCGCATCCAGAATCGGGAGAACCCCTCAATGTTTACGATGGCCGCTATGGCCCTTACGTGAAACACGGCGATATCAATGCTTCTTTGTCGAAGGATGAATCTGTGGAGAATTTTACCTTACAAAGAGCACTGGAATTGTTAGCAACCAAGGAAGCAGCGGGAGGCGGTAAATCTAGCAGCAAGTCGAAGAAGTCTACTAAGACTGCGGCGGCGAAGTCCGAGACTGCAACTGAGAAGACTGCGGCGAAGAAAACCACTGCTAAAAAGACGACGACTGGGGCGAAGAAAACCACGACTAAGAAGGCGGCGACTGCCACAACAGCCAAGAAAACAACTAAGTAAAATTAGTTGAGTTTTCCCTCATCCCAAAAACTCGGTTTATTCAAAAAACCGGGTTTTTTTATTTATCAAATACTAGACAACATGACAAAAATAGGTTTGTAGTAAGGAGTTTAGTCCTGACAATTTTCTTCTCTTAGGTATTTGTCATCAGCGTCTGCGGGCTTCGCCCGCCCCTATTTTTTTGAGACATATCAACTCAAACTCTTCTCAAGCCTACCTTTTCAGCTTACTTGTCACCCATCGGCAAAATCATCCTATTTACTTATTGACAATTGCTCTTCTCTGTTAAATTGTCAGGGAACGAACATATAAGGTTAAAAATTGTATCATAAGCAACAGAAAGTACCCAATGTTTTATGTAGCGCTCTACAATTGAGAAAAGAAACAAGATTAAGAGGCGCGATCGTAATGGGTATCAATGAAAACTTAGACTGGGAAGAAGCATTTGAGTACCGAGCGGGCTTGACAGTCGAGTTGAAGTCCCAGCCAGGGGTTTTGCATACGATCGCTTACTATGAAGTAATGATGGTACCGCCCATCTGGTTAGAAAATGACCCGCGTCCCCGCTATCCTCACGAACTCCAAGTCGTTTCGCAGCAACCTACTGTTAGTTGCCGGATTTCAGAGTGCCCGGTTTTAGTCGCGTCCTAAGTTTTTTCAGCGGGAAATATCGGCGATGCCATCTAGCAAGCAATCAAACCGATGCAGTGATTTTCGGATTGAGATTGCTGTAGTTTACTTTGCGGCGATCGGCTAAGTAGTCGTAGGGTGCGCCGCCATGAACAACCCCTAACTTGCATATCGACAATCTCACAGATCCGCACCTGTGCCATCGAGAGCCGAGGTAAACAAACCCAACACTTATTGTCTAGCCAAACTTTGTAAAAATGGTATTATTTTAGGGTTTCGGTAATTCCTTTCCCTATCAATAACCGCACGTTGGTCTAAAATCTCCTCAGCGACCAGAAAGGCGATATGGGCGATCGACTTTCACGAAAAAACTGCGGTAATCCAAAAGTATATTGGTACAAATGGTAGAAATCCATCTTGATATTAATGAGAGTTATTTGAGGTTTTTCCTAGGGTGACTAATTCGCTTGATTAACACAAAAGTGACAACTTTAACCAGAAAAGTTAAATTGGTATGTTAAGATGACACAAGCCCTTACCATACTTGATTTCAATTATGGCTGAAAAATTAATAGTTAGAAACTTTGCTGGCATCAAGGATTTGGAGATTGAAATCAAACGAATAAATATACTTATTGGTCCTCAAGCTAGTGGTAAAAGCGTTTGCGCTAAACTTCTATTTTATTTTAAAAACTTTGTATGGGAAATTTTATCGGTTGTAAATAATGAGCAGACAAAACGTAATCTAGATTCAAACTATTCCAAGACTTTTGAGGAATATTTTCCTCCTGATAGTTGGGGAAAACAAGATTTTTTCATCAGGTATGAAATTTGCAATGTTTTTATAGAAGTTAGTAGAAAACAGGATACCAAAGGTAGAATTTCCCTCAGCTATTCAGATTTTTTCAAGAAACAATTGGCAGACCTACGCAATTTACTCAAAAAAGCAAGAGAGGAAAGCTCTGAAATAACTTTGAGTAATAATATTATTAATAGTTCATTGTTTGGCCATAAATTTTTAAAAGATCACTTAGTAGAAAGTTTAGGCAGATCCATTGGTCGAGAGGCCGCCTTCAATCAGCTTTTTATTCCTGCTGGCCGCTCATTTTTCGCTAATCTTCAGAGCAATATTTTTTCTTTTCTTTCAAGCAATAATACCTTAGATCCATTTCTAAGATCCTTTGGCTCAACATACGAAACGATAAAAAAATTGCGTATAAAATATAATATTTACCTTGAACATAAATATACAAAAGATATACTAGAGGAAATAAACAGGCTAATAGAGCAGTCTTTATGTGGTAAGCATATACAGGAAAAAGGCAAAGATTTTCTGGAGGTGGCAGATGGAAGACGTATTAGTATTGCGAACTCATCTTCCGGTCAACAGGAAACATTACCTCTGACAATTATCCTAGCTGCACTACCTTTTATAGCTTCCCCTCCAGTCGGTCAGACAGTGTATATTGAGGAGCCGGAAGCGCATTTATTTCCAAGCGCACAGCGTAATATTGTCGAGTTGATCGCTACAGTCTTTAATTCTCGCAAAGAGCAACTTCAATTCTTCATAACTACCCATAGTCCTTATGTCCTGACAGCACTTAATAATCTGCTCCAGGCTGGGCTTCTTTATGAAGAATCCAGCGAAGATATACAACATCAACTAGAAAAGATTGTATCTAGATACAAATCATTAGATGTTTCCGATCTCTCAGCCTATGTTTTGAGCGATGGAAAATGCAATAGTATTGTGTGTCCTGATACTGGGTTGATTGATGCGCGAGTGATTGATTCTGTTTCTGATGAACTAGCTATTGAATTCGATCAACTTCTCAACTTAGTTTGAATCGTATATGAAAAGTCTTCCAGAGTGTGAGGAACATAGATCCGACACCAAGATTGTCTTGCAGGAGAACAAAAGTAAAATAACGTTCCTCAACCCGAATAAAGACGAAATATTAATAATTAAGGTTGATGGCTGCGTTATTAGTGACAATGAGACTTTGCGTTGCGACTACGCACTCATTCCTTCTGATGCAGTAGAAATATATGTAGAGTTGAAAGGAAGCGATATTGCACAGGCGGTTAAACAAATAGAATCAACTATTAAATTAATTTCGGAAAATCCCCAAAAGATTAAGAAGCTATGTTTTGTCGTGTCTACACGTGTGCCAAAACAAACAACAAGCATACAACAGCTACAAAGTCTGTTTAAGAAAAAATTTAATGCGAGTTTCCGAATCAAGAATATTCAAGATGAGTATGATTTAAGTACGTCTACAAGCTAAACTAACGAGAACTTTGATATGACCAACATACAAAACTTTAGCAGAAAAGGAGTCAGCGGACGATCGCCCTGCCTCAACTAAATTTGAGTTCGTATTTATTATTAATTCTGACATCTACCTTAAGAAATATCTTTTCGGGACTTCCACAACACATCCCACCACTCCCAACATATACTACGGATCAGTGGGCAGTGCACACCCTACAAAAAATTTTGTGTAAATCCTATTTTATATTGCTTAATTCCTCGATCCCCCTAATTGGTCGCCTTTATTCGAGCAGAACTGTGCGATGTTTAGCCAGAAATTAACATTGATTTAAACTTTTAGGTAGGCATAAACGAGCTAGAATTCTATAGTTTCCGTGGAAGACATCGAGTTTAAATACAAAATGTCACAGATAAAAA
Source organism: Microcoleus asticus IPMA8 (assembly GCF_013179805.1). Taxonomy (GTDB): domain Bacteria; phylum Cyanobacteriota; class Cyanobacteriia; order Cyanobacteriales; family Microcoleaceae; genus Microcoleus; species Microcoleus asticus. Next base: position 63,262 of record NZ_SRRZ01000012.1, read on the forward strand.
ATTAATATCGATCGCACTTTACAAAATAACCAAAACTCAGGAGGCAATCGCTGATGATGCTAGGAACAACCGAGATCCCGCAATTAAAGCCGCTTTCCGACTCAGAACTACACAAAATGAACGCCTACTGGCGGGCGGCAAACTACCTATCCGTCGGACAAATCTATCTCCTCGACAATCCCCTACTCAAAGAACCCCTTAAAATCGAACACGTCAAACCCAGACTCCTCGGACATTGGGGCACGACTCCAGGCCTCAACTTCATCTACGTTCACCTCAACCGCATCATCAAAGCCCAAGACCTCAACACCATCTACATCGCAGGCCCCGGACACGGCGGGCCGGGCTTGGTCGCCAACACCTATCTCGAAGGAACTTACAGCGAATATTACTCGAACATTTCCCAAGATGAAGAGGGTATCAAGCGGCTGTTCAAACAGTTCTCCTTTCCCGGCGGTATCCCCAGCCACGTCGCCCCGGAAACCCCCGGTTCGATTCACGAAGGCGGCGAACTCGGCTACGCCCTGGTGCACGCTTACGGGGCGGCCTTCGATAACCCCGATTTGATTGTGGCGGCCGTTGTCGGCGACGGGGAGGCGGAAACCGGCCCGCTAGCTGCTAGCTGGCACTCTAACAAGTTTCTCAACCCGGTTCGCGACGGGGCCGTGTTGCCGATTTTGCACTTGAACGGCTACAAAATTGCCAATCCGACGCTGTTGGCCCGCATTCCGCGCGAGGAATTGGAAAGTTTGATGGTCGGTTACGGCTACAAACCTTATTGGGTGGAAGGTTCAGACCCGGAAACCGTGCACCAGTTGATGGCTGCAACTCTCGATACAGTCATTGGCGAAATTAAGGCGATTCAGGAAAAAGCCCGGACGGAGGGCTATTCGGGTCGTCCCCAGTGGCCGATGATTGTGATGAAAACTCCCAAAGGCTGGACGGGGCCGAAGGAAGTTGACGGTAAGAAAACTGAGGATTATTGGCGATCGCACCAAGTCCCACTTTCGGAAATGGCTTCTAAGCCGGGACACGTCCAACTCCTGGAAGATTGGATGAAAAGCTATAAGCCGGAAGAACTCTTCGACGAAAAGGGCAAGTTAATTCCCGAATTGGCGGAACTCGCACCCAAGGGCGATCGGCGGATGGGGGCAAATCCCCACGCTAACGGCGGCCTGCTGCTGCGAGACTTGAAAATGCCGGAATTTGAAGACTTTGCCGTTGACGTGCAAAAACCGGGCACTGTAATGGCCGAAGCCACCCGCGTCACTGGTCGTTTCCTGCGAGAGGTGATGAAAATCAATCAGGAAAACGCCAATTTCCGCATTGTCGGGCCTGACGAGACAGCCTCAAACCGCCTCGATCCGGTGTTTGAAGTGACGAACCGGGTGTGGGCGGCGGACATTCTGCCCGAAGACGACCACATCTCCCCCGACGGCCGCGTGATGGAAGTCCTCAGCGAACATATGTGTCAGGGATGGCTGGAAGGCTATTTGCTGACGGGACGCCACGGCTTTTTCTCTTGTTACGAGGCGTTTATTCACATCATTGATTCAATGTTCAACCAACACGCCAAGTGGTTGAAAACTACTAACGACATTCCTTGGCGCCGACCGATCGCCTCTCTGAATTACTTACTAACTTCTCACGTTTGGCGGCAAGACCACAACGGTTTTTCTCACCAAGATCCGGGTTTTATCGACCACGTAATTAACAAGAAAGCGGAAGTGGTGCGGATTTATTTGCCGCCGGATGCGAACACTTTGCTGTCAGTAACGGATCACTGTCTCCGCAGCCGCCACTATGTCAACGTGATTATTGCAGGGAAGCAGCCGGCATTGCAATATTTGGATATGGATGCTGCGATTAAACACTGTACCGCCGGCATCGGTATTTGGGAGTGGGCCAGCAACGATAAAGGCGGCGAACCGGATGTGGTGATGGCTTGCGCGGGTGATGTTCCGACGCTGGAAACTTTGGCTGCTGTTGACATTCTCCGCCGAGATTATCCCAATTTAAAAGTGCGGGTGGTGAATGTGGTGGATTTGATGACACTTCAGCCCTCTAGCGAACATCCTCACGGTTTGTCTGACAAGGAGTTTGATAGTTTGTTCACGAAAGATAAGCCGGTGATTTTTGCTTTTCACGGCTATCCTTGGCTGATTCACCGATTGGCTTACCGCCGGACAAATCACCCGAATATTCACGTTCGGGGTTACAAGGAAGAGGGAACGACTACGACGCCGTTTGATATGGTGGTGATGAACGATCTCGATCGATTCCACTTGGTTGCAGATGTACTCGATCGCGTTCCGAAACTGAGTTCTGTAGCAGCTTACGGCAAACAAGCTATCCGTGACAAGCTGATCGAGCACACGCAGTATATCACCAAGCACGGCGATGATATGCCGGAAATCCGCGACTGGAAGTGGCCGCACGCAGGCCCGGTTTCGCCGGAAGCGCCGAAGGAAACGACTGATCCGGGGGCGACTGCAGAACAAACCGTGCGATCGGGTGCACCGGGCTAGCGATATTCTGGGTAGGGACACGGCAATGCCGTGTCCGGCACAGGATCGTGGATTAGGACACGGGATTGCCTTGTCCCTACGAGATTCCATTTGTTTGAGAATAAATCTGCCGTAATTCAGAATTTAGATATCCAAAACAGTAATGCTTAAAGAAATAGAAATTCAAAATTTTAGATGCTTTGAGCAAATCAAAATTTCTGGTTTTGAAAGAGTAAATTTAATCGGCGGTAAAAATAATGCTGGCAAAACAGCCTTGCTAGAAGCAATTTTTCTCAATGTTGCTCCAAACGCTAGCAGTCTAGCAATCCTAAGAGAGCTTAGAAGAGAGCCATTAGAAGCCATAGAATATATGGCTAATAGAACCTGGGATAACTTATTCTATGCACTAAAAAAAGATAGATTTATAGTAATTGTTGGCAAACAAGAAAATCATACTATTAGAGTAGAAATTAATTCGTTAAAATCTAGTTTAATTTTTAAATCCAGCCACCAAGAAGACCTATCTAGTTGGTCATCAACCAAGGTTCCTGCCGGATATTTAAGGAATTTTCGCATTTCTATGGATCAAGTACCAATCATTCCCTCCTGGATCAGGATTTCGGGAAAAGAACTCACACAAGCATACGATAACGCGCGTTTGGATGACAAAGATAGCGAAGTTTTGAAAGCTTTTCAAATTCTTGACCCTACAATCGAATCAGTAGAGAGTTTTTCGATTGGGGAACCCACGCTCTACTTGAGAAGGAAAGGCGAAAAGCGTTTGCCTTTATCATTGTTTGGAGATGCCATTAACAGAGTTGCAGAAATAATCCTTAAACTGGTAAACAGCGAACACAAAATAGTGCTAATTGATGAGATAGAAAATGGCATACACCATACAAGTCAGCGGGAGTTTTGGAGAGTGTTATTTCGGTTGGCGGTTGAACTGGATACGCAGATTTTTGCTACAACGCACAGTTTAGAGATGCTTCAAGCATTTGCTGATGTGGGTTTAGAAAAAAATCAGGAATCCAGCAGCGCATATTTTGAACTAGCAAGGACACTCAAAACAAATCAAATAATCGGAAGTCGGCTCGATTTGGAAACTTTGAATTACGCACTAGAGCATCAAGAAGGAGTGAGAGGTGAGTAATATTGTCATAGTAGAAAGTAAAAATGATAAATTTTTCATGCAGGCAATGGTTGAGAAACTCAACTGTGATATCCAGGTAGAAAAACCTATTTATATAGATGATTATGAACCTTTGGAAGGCTTGAGCGAAACAGAGTTAATCAAAGCTTTAAAAAATTTAATAAGAAAGATTGACCGAAAAGATATCGAAAAGATTGGAATTATTATCGATATTGATAATTTTTCAGAGCAAGAACGGCTGAAATTTGTAGATAGATGTATAGAACCAGTGTTTAAAGCTGAAAGCTTGTCAAGCACTAAACAATTTATCGATATTTGTACAGATCATGGAACAAATGCAAAATTGGCTTGTTACTTTACAAATGTTGGAGGTAAAGGCGAACTGGAAACGCTTTTAAAGGCAATAAAGGCTAGAGAATCTCCTCATGCTGATTGTTTGGATAGGTGGAGAAGTTGCATAAAAGAAAAGGAGGGAAAGGAAATTAAGCAGAAAGATTTTGATAAATTTTGGATTAACAACTATATTAGGTATGATACTTGCTCAAAGCAGGATCAGAAACAAGCTGGCAGAAAATGCAGTATGTCTGAGTTTGAGTATGTTATGGAACACAAAAAAGATATTTGGAATTGGGATCATCCTGCTCTCAATGATTTGAAAGAGTTTTTTAAACTCTTTTGCTAACAGAGTAAAATTCACACACAATTAACTCATGAGCTTAAAAATCTACTTTGTACGACACGGTGAAACGACTTACAGCAAGACTGGCAGTTTCTGCGGCCATATAGATCCAGAATTAACGCCCGTAGGTTCTCAAATGGCAGAACAGTTTGGCGCCGCTTACGCAAAATTGCCTTGGAATGCTGTTTATGTCAGTCCGATGAAACGCACAATTGCTACTGCAAAACCTTTGTGTGATGCTGTGGGAATTGAAATGCAGCTTCACGACGGACTGAGGGAAATTAACTACGGTGAGTGGGAGGGCAAAACAGTAGAAGCGGTCAAAAAAGAATACGAAGAAGATTATATTAATTGGCTGACTGAACCTGCTTGGAATGCACCGAATGGCGGCGAGACTTCCGTGGAAATTGCTAGCCGATCGTCTTTAGTTATCGCAGAAATTCAGGAAAAGTACAAGAGCGGTAATGTTTTGGTTGTCTCGCACAAAGCAACTATTAGAATTATTCTGTGCAGTTTGTTGGGGATTGATTTGGGACGTTATCGCTATCGAATTGCCGCTTTAGCAGCTTCTGTGAGTATTGTCAAGTTTGATGTTCGCGGGCCGCTGCTGGAGGTTTTGGGCGATCGATCGTACATGGATGAAACCCTCCGCAATTTACCCGGTACTTGAAATTGGGGGTAAGGTGCGCGTACTGCGCACCCTAGAGTCTGAAACTAAATCGCACCGAGGTAAGACAATCCTAAAATCGTACCCGTTCCTAGAATATGACCGAAGCAGAGACTTCCCACAAGTGCACCCAAACTCAAGCCGCCGACCAAATTCGATGAGGGGGCGGCTGGGCCTGTGTGAGGATTTTGGATGGTTGATTTGCCGAAAGCAATGGCTGCAATATTGCAAATAATCATAATTAAACCGATCTCGGGGCTCCACTCTACGGTTCTGGCGACAGTGGCAAGTAAAATTGGTGTAAACATCGATCGTCGGCTCCTTAAACTTTAGTAAATGAAAATCTGCATAGAAGATATATCAAAAAAATGCAACTGTTAGCTACAGATTGCATTAACAGTTAATTTTTCGACATTTTTCTTAATAATTTTCCCAGGATCTCAAGATTTTTTAGTCCCCCTCTGCTGGGACGAAAGTTTGACAAAACGCGATTTCGATCGCCTAGCGATCGAAAGAATGAATCAACAGGACATAATAAAGCATGAAAATACTGGTGTTAAATGCGGGTTCTAGCAGTCAAAAGAGCTGTCTTTACGAGTTAAACGATGTCCTGCCCGATCGACCTTTGCAACCCCTCTGGGAGGCTCAAATAGACTGGACTCACCAGCAGGGTATAGCAGAGTTAAAAGTCAAAACAGCAAAGGGCGATCGGCTTGAAGAGGAGTTTACCTCAGACTCTCGCAAAGCTGCTATTTCTCGAATGCTGGAGACTCTTTGGCGGGGAAAAACTCAAATTATTAATGATTTAAAGGAGATTGATATTGTCGGCCACCGCGTCGTACACGGCGGGCAAGACTATCAGCAAAGTACGTTAATTTCGCCGGATGTTAAAGAGGCGATCGCCCGTTTATCTCTGTTTGCCCCCGTACACAATCCCGCCAACCTCGAAGGCATCGAAGCCCTTGAAAAAATCCTCCCAAATGTGCCGCAAGTAGCAGTATTTGATACAGCTTTTCACGCGCAATTGCCGCCCGCTGCGTTTGTTTATCCCGGCCCCTACGAATGGCTGGAAAACGGGATTCGCCGCTACGGTTTTCACGGCATTAGCCATCAATATTGCGCTCGCAGGGCTGCTCAGCTTCTGAACCGTGATTTGACAGATTTGCGACTGATTAGCTGTCATTTGGGCAACGGATGTTCTCTGGCGGCGATTCGGGGGGGCGTGAGTGTTGACACGACGATGGGATTTACGCCTGTGGAAGGTTTGATGATGGGGAGTCGATCGGGTTCGATCGATCCTGGGATTATAATTCATTTGTTAAGGCGATCGGATTTAACTTCTGAAAAATTAGATAATATTCTCAATCGTAATTCTGGTTTAAAAGGGATTTCTGGGGTATCTAGCGATATGCGGCAGATTGGAGATGCGATCGCCCAAGGTAATGAAAGAGCTCAACTTGCTTTGGATATTTACATTCACCGTTTGCGCGCCGGAATTGGGGCGATGCTGGCGAGTTTGGGAGGGTTGGATGCTTTGATTTTTACGGCGGGAGTTGGGGAAAATTCGCCTGTGGTGCGGGGTGCGGCTTGCGAAGCTTTTGGATTTATCGGGTTAAAATTGGATGGGGAGAAGAATCAACACTCGCCAGTTGATGAAGATATTGCGACAGTGGATTCAGCCGCGAGAGTTTTGGTAATTCACACGCAGGAAGACTGGGAAATTGCGCGAGAATGCTGGAAACTTTACTCGCATTTGTAATAATTCGATCCCCCATACCCCCTTTAATAAGCAGTAGGGGGAATCGAGAAGATTGTAGACTCACAAACAAGGCTTAGAAATCGCACTAACAAAGATCGCCTCAATTCGAGGGATAGTAGAAATAGAACAAGCGCCGATCGATCGCCAGAACCAAATCGAACTCCGCAAAAGCGAGCAAGCAGAGAAAAAGCGAGACGCTCGCCTAGAAAGAAAAATTGGGGCGATCGGCGTCGGTTTAGCAACAGGCGGCATCGCAGCATCTAGCGGCACAGACAAACTCTTCGAGACTCTCAAAAACCATCCCGCTACCGCACCCTTAACAGCAGTATTGCATCCGTTTATATTTTCCTGTTTTCTGAGTTGTGCGATCGGTATCTTCGCAGGTGCGATCGTTTGGTGTTGGACTAGGCGCAAAAAGTAGCCATTAGCCCGCAGAGGCGGACTTCGTGTGTATAGGATCGGTTTCAACCGCCGAGTCCCTTGGAATCACCAAGGACTCCCAATCATCACAAAAGCCGACCAATAATAAGGATGCGACAACTTTAAATCGGCAAACCCTTGCAGCGAAGTCGGCAACTCCACCCCCTCACCCCGACTTGAACCCCGCAATCTGCCGCCCTCCAAACGCACATCTCCCCGCAACATCGCAATTTGGGCTTGTCGCAGCGCCGCCCCCTTAATTCGCGCCGTCTTCAACTGCTGGTAAAACTCACTCATCAATCCCAAAGTACCTTCATCTGAAACGTACCACAAACTCCCCAAAGCCGTTTGCACCCCCGCTTGCAGCGCCAACCCCCCAAAACCCAACTCCGCCTGTGCATCTCCCACCGCAGTCCGACAAGCACTTAAAACTAATAAATTCACCTGCGGATCATTCAATCTCAAATCCCGCAATTGATCGAGTCGCAATCGACTATCCCACAACTGAATAAAAGAATTATTCGGCGCCCCCGGTCGAAATTCGCCATGAGTAGCTAAGTGAATAATTCCAAAAGGCCGGCTTTCATGCGATCGCTTCAAATTCTCCAAAGTGAAACCCTCATTCAGAAAACTAACTCCCGGCCACTCTCGGGAAATAGCCGCTATTTCAGCAGGAACAGCAGGCAAAGGATTCAACTCGGAAAATTCCGAGGCACCCATTGCTAAAACTTGAGAATTTCTGATATCGACGTAGCGACTATCTGTTAAATTAATGCTGGGCATCAGGCTGAGATTGTACTTTTCCACCAAAAATTGCTGTCCGTCGTGCAAAGCAGCAAAGGGCATACCTCTCAAACCCCGATCGACAACAAAGGAAATAGTATCGGTTTCGCACTTTTTCAAACTGTCCTCTAAAGGCGCAATCATCCACTGATAAAGCTGTTGAGAAGATGGTAGATAACTCGTAGTACCCCGCACGCCCGGTTTAGTAATCTCATCTCTGAACTGAGTTACAACTTTCAGCAGTGCTTCCCTGTTCGCAGCAGGCACACTTTTGTGAACAACTTCACCGCAAGAAGTTATTAGCATTAAATTTAATTTTTCCGGTTGCGAGTACAGATAAATTAAGCTAGGTTTCGTGCCAGTTTCTTTCCCCACGGATGCTAACTTTTTTTGAATTTCCTCTGGGGATACCAACTCGTCGCTGATGTTGATGCCGAAATATTCCTGGAATTCTTGGCTGAAAGATTTGTCCAGCAGAGACAAAGCTTCCGATATTTTCCCTACCTCCAAATTCCTGCCGATGTCGCCGCGAAATGCTGACTGAATAACAGAATCTCTGATATTTGAATTGATGAAATTTCTCAGTTCTCTGGGAGATTGCATTCTTTCGGGCGGCATCCTGTCTCTCGGTTTTCCTATATCTCGCGATATTCTGTTTTGGTTCTGCCGCTGTTCGCGACTAAAGGGTTGGTTGGGATCGAAAAAAAACGCTCGCCCTCTATCAAATCGCGATCTATCTCTTGGTAATATTGGCGGCGAATTGGGGTTATTGGGATTATTCGGATTAGTTGGATTGTCAGGATTATTCGGATTAGTTGGATTGTCAGGATTGTTCGGATTATTTGGATTGTCGGGATTATTTGGATTGTCGGGATTATTCGGATTGTTGGGATTAGTCGGATTGTCGGGAATGTCGGGATTAGTTGGCTGATTGGTAGTGACGATCGCACTATTGCCTTGAGTGTAAGAATTTATGAAAGATTGCCCCTGAGTAATCGTACCCAAAGCATTGCTGGCGATCGCCCCAGCAGTACCGTTAGTCGTCGCATCTCCCACCGAAAAAGCCGTCGGCGGATTGACATCGCCCCCGCCGTGGGCGATCGTAACTGTACCGGGTTGAGTGTCGCCAAGAGTCGAGATGCTAACAGGAGTGCCGTTTTGGTCAAAAGTACCTGTCACTCGAACTAAACCCGGAGTTGCGATCTCAACATTACCGCCCGGAGCATTGATCGATGCAACACTGATATTATTTTCAGCGTTAAGATTTACTGTAGAAGTGCGATCGACCCTAACAACAGGATTAACATTTATTCGCCCAATTGCGATTTGGTTTCCCGCTAAAATTCCGACTCTTTCAGAAGCACTTATATTGCCAGTGCTGACAGTTCCCCTGCTGCTAGTGGCATCAACTGCAACTCCCTGCAAATCTCCTGAATTTACATTGCCCGAAGCTGTCAAATTGGCATTTCCTGTTGTGGCGTCAGTATTGCCAATATTAATAATTCCCGAATTGCTAGTTACATTAACTCCAACTCCCCGCAAATCTCCTGAATTTACATTGCCCGAAGCTGTCATATTAACAGTATTTTCCGTTGCTGTGGCATTTCCAATATCAATAGTTCCCGAATCGCTATTTACATTAACTCTTGTTCCTAGCAAATTCCCTGAAATTACATTGTCAGAAGCTATAACATTAATATTCCCTAGAGATGTAGTATTGCCGATCGCAATATTTCCCTCATCGCTATTGAGTTCCACTGCTCCTCCCAGCAAACTCCCTGCATTTAAGTTGCTGGTTGCTCTCAAAGCAATCGTAGCCGCCGGAGCATTAATGGAATCAACGCTAATATTAGTTTGTGCATCCAGATTTACTGTAGGAATGATGGGATTAGCGGGATTTGTGGCGACAGGATTAATAGTTATTTCCCCAGTGCTGATTTGCTCTCCTGCTAAAATTCTGACATCTCCGGTAGTAGCGATCGCACCCGTATTAACACTCCCGTTGCTGCTGCTAGCACTGACAGTCGCAGCGGTGAGATTGCCTACCGTTAAGTCTCTAAAAGCTGTCAAATTGATATTCTCGGTTGCTGTAATATTAACAGGTGCAGTATTGGGGGAAATTGTATTGGCATCAGTCAAAACTCCCAGACCTCCAGAGTTACTGGTAATATCAACTTGAGATCCCTGCAAAGTCCCAAAATTGACATTGCCAAAAGCTCTGAGTTCGATCGCCCCGGAAGTCCCAGTATCGATCGACCTCGTTTCTATATTGCCCCCAAAAGTATTCAGACTAATACTGCCGTTGATATCAGCACGAGAAATGTCATTTGTCAATATAATATTGTTGAGAGCTTGAATATTAATAGTCGAACTCGATATCAATCTGCCCCCGACTATCACTGCCCCTTCGCTGCTTTCCAGATTAATTCTACCGCCGTTAATATCTCTAGTTACGATATTTCCCAGCGCTGACAAAATCACCGGCCCGCCTGCAGAAATATTGTCAACAGAAATAAAATTGCTCGATAATAATGAATCTATAAATATTGCATCTTCACCTAAACTCTCAGTATCAGGATTAGCAGCATTTGCTAGATTTGCCACTCCAGCCCGCAGAATTAAGGCCGGACTGCTGGTTAAAATAGCAAGATCTGGATCGTCGGGATTCACATTTTCCCTCCCCAATGCAATATCGGGACCGGTAATTGTAATATCCTCGGCAACAATGCTCCCCTTCGCCTCCACTTTCAGCGAAACACCGGTATAATCTCCAAAGAAAACATCTCCTTCCGAACTGATAATCGGGTCAAATAAACTGACAAAGTTTCCCGGCATTCCCGAGAGATTCCGCACCGAAAAATTGCCCCCCGAAACAAAGTGAGAATCCCCCGAAATAACGCCGTTGCTAACTAAACTCAAATTGCCGCCGCTTTGGAATTGCGCGGGAAGAGACAAGCCGCCGATCGCATTTTGAGTGAGAATATCAATAGTGCGATCGCCCCGAATGTCTAAATTACCCCCAGCCCGCGCCAAAAAAGGATTCTGGGCGCTGTCTCTAACCCGCACCGCATCCCGACCCAGCAAACTCAAATCCCCCGTAGTTTGCAGCCTAGCGCCCGCTAACGTGAGATTTCCCGCAGCCCATAAATTCGCACTTCCGGCATTCAACTGCGGAAGCCCTGAAATATTAGCAGAAATCGCCACATCCCCAGAATTCACCGGCAAACCAGAACCCACAAGCCGCACAGAACCGTCATCCGCAACCGCAACACCCGACACCTGATTTTGCCCCGTACCTGTCAGCAACTGCGGCAAAGAAACAGGATTTAAAATCAGTTGAGAATTCCCCAAATTCCCGCCTGTTGCTATTTCCAAACTTAACAAATGCCCCGGTTGGCTAATGCGCAAAACCTGAGATCCCCCAACAGCAGCAACAGTAATTTGCCCGCCCGGGGCCGACAACTGCCCCGTACTAACAACCGTACCGCCCAGTAAAGCCAAATTTTGCCCCGGAGTCACAGCTAAATTGCCAGCATTAACAATACTTCCCGGTACCCCCGCACCAAAATAAAAACCATTTGGCGTACCAACCAAAGCGCTAAAATTATTTGTACCCGCAGCATTAAACCAATTAGAACCAAAACCGACACCAGTAGCAGTAGTTGCAGTAAAAGCCGCCGGCACATTCAAACTCGCGTTCGGGCCAAACACAATCCCCGCAGGATTAATTAGAAAAAGATTAGAATTGCCGCCCGTGACAGTAATTAAACCGTTAATTAGCGAAGCGTCCCCGCCAGCAATTCGAGCTAATATATTTTGAATAGCCGAATTAGTCAGAAAATTAGCAATTTGACCTTCATTCAAGCCGAACTGCCCAAAACTGTGAAAAAGATTCGCCCCGTCTCCCGACAAACTGCCGCCGTTGATATCGTAGCGGTTGCCGCTGCGGGTGACAGCAGTACCCGTACCGTCAGCAGCAGGGACGATAGGCTGTGCTTGCGCGAAAGTATTAAAAATTAACAAAGAAAAAGGACAAATAAATAGCCCGACCTTTTTAATCTTTAAGTTGGCATTTTTCATAGCAGCAAGTAAAACTATCTCAATTGCCTTAATTATCGCACTTGCAAAGAACTTACCTCTAAATGACACATTAATTCGCTCATGACAATTCCCCAAATCAAAAGCTTGTACACAGACGGCGCTTGTTCCGGCAACCCGGGCCCGGGCGGCTGGGGTGCAGTAGTTTGCTTCGCCGACGGTAACTGTCACGAACTCGGAGGTGCAGACCCCCAAACCACCAACAACCGCATGGAAATGCAGGCTGCCGTCGCAGCGCTAGAATTTTTTGCCAATTCCGGTCAAACCGAACCAGTCACCGTTTACACCGACAGCGAATACGTTAAAAACGGCATCACCAAATGGATTCAAGGCTGGAAAAATAAAGGCTGGAAAACCTCAACGGGCAAAGATGTTGTCAACCAAGACCTCTGGCACCTGCTAGACAAGCTAAATTCCCGACAAATCAAGTGGGAACACGTCCGCGGCCACTCCGGCGACTTCTACAACGACAGATGCGATGAAATCGCCCGCAGCTTCTCGCACAATCTCGCTCCCGAACTGCAACAGCAGAAACCAACAGCAGGCGAGACTCAGGCGGGCACTTTTGCCGGCGCGGCGACACCGCCCCTAGGTTCGGAAAACACAATTGTTTCGGAAGAAACGGACGCAACTGGTAACAAAACGATAGAATCCTATGTCATAACTTCTGACCTTCCGAGCTCCAACTCTACCATGATGGATTCAACTGCCGATACCCTGGAGAACTTGCCCCGCGAGGTGAGGGTTCAGGAACTCCGCAATCTGATCGAAACGTTGCACATCGCCGACGAGGTTGCGACGAAAGGCTACTTGATTACCAGTTCAGAACTGGCTGATTTGATGGATGTAAATGCCAGCGCTGTCACCAGTCGCGGAGACAACTGGGTTTGGCGAAATTGGGTAGTTTCTCGCGTGCGGCGCGAGGGCAACCAAATTCTCTGGCAATTAGAGAGAATCGACCACGTTAGTACAACTGATTAGTGGTTAGTCATTAGTTATTAGTTGATTGATAACTGATGACTAATGACGGTCTCAAAGCAAGATTTGTCAAAATTCCGTATGGACACAACATTGTTGTGTCCTTTTAGTCATCAGTCATCAGTCATCAGTCGTTAGATTTGAATTGCAGGCATTCGCTCTCCTCTGTGGAAATTATCTGCCTTACATCTGCGGTTTCTCTATTAGACATTTCCCACAAATAAACTAGGAGTGCGATCGCTTCAATATTATCAGACTATTTTACCTTAACTGTCATCAGTCAACTTCGGGAAGACATAGAAAAACATCCCTCAGAAACCCCGAGGCTATTGGGTCTAGACTATGACTAACTCCTAAAACTAATTACTCAGGCTAAGAATCGGCATAACCAGCAGACAAAAAATTAACATAATTTAAAAATTCGCATCATCAAAAGCGGAGGTGGTCGCCCAACTAAACTAGAGATTGCCGATCTGATTCTCCTTACGAAGCCTATAGTTACAGCATCTTCCCACATTTCAAATGTTAAGAGTCCAATTTGGAGTCAGCGAGTCAACACCTAATTATTTTTTTAGCAAAAAAGCAAAGTTTTTAGATAACTGTTGGGTGTTTTTTTATTATAACAGGTAAAAAAATAATTATTAATGGCAATGAGTTATGAAAATATCAAGTTAGTTTGAGTTAATATTAGATAGAGAGATGAAGAGCAAATATAAATTTTTACAGGCTATAAAACTCAAAAAAAATACTATTTAGAGCAGCAGAAAAAACGCATTTTAAAAAATAAAAAAATTGTGAGATATTCGGGGAAAGAAAGCGTTGATATAGTAGTTGGAGAAACTGAAGCAACGACAGACATAAAAAAATGACATGAGTGAGGCGAAGAATGAAATTACGAGCAAAAATTTTAATGGCATAAAGCTTATGTTATGTTTGATGCCATGATTCCTAATTAAAAAGAACTATAAGTTAAGATATTGCTTCGCCTAAAACAAAAAACACACACAGAATTATTGAGAAAAATAGTAGTAGAACCTCTAATTAGATAGATGATTTTTTGTTTGATTGTTAGGAGAAAAATTTTGCTAAAAATATGAGTATGAAGAGCCAGTAATTCTCCGCGTAGGTGGATTAATAAGATGGCGGATTAGTGCCATAGTTCAATGTCCATAAAAATAGCTAAAAATAATAAAATGTAGGCAGTATAATTCGGGCAGTTTTTATTTAAAAATCTTTTTACCCTTATTTAAGCGTTGGTTTATGGCTGCCTACTCCCAAAGTGCAGGCAGCCATAAACCAAGCTGGGAAAGAATTTAGGAGTTTTTGGAGATGTCTAATATAGAAAAGCCTGAGACGATCGCCCAAAGCAGTAAAGTCAGGCTCAGCGTTTAAAGGAGTTCTTAAGAGTTCAACTTGCTCTCTCTATTTTTAGCTGATTGATAGAGTGCGGTAGCGATGCCAGCCGACTAAACTTAAATTCAAACACAAACACAATCTGCATTGGAGTCAAAAGGCGATGAGTGTTCATATTGGCACTTCAGGTTGGAGTTACGACCATTGGGAAGGTGTGCTTTATCCCCACCAGCTACCGCCGCGCTCTAGGCTCGATTGCTATATCCAGCACTATCAAACCGTCGAAGTTAATAGCACCTACTACCACTGGCCACCAAACACTACCTTTGCTAACTGGCGATCGCGCCTTCCCCAAGGATTTCTCATGACCGTAAAAGCGCCCCGCGGTCTAACGCACTCCAAGCGTCTTTACTCGCCAGAAAAGTGGTTGGAACGGATGAGTGAGGGACTTCAATGCTTGGGCGATCGACTGGGTATTCTACTTGTCCAGCTTCCTCCCCAGTTCGGCTGCGACTCGGCCCGCCTAGCCTACTTTCTAGAACAGGTGCCGCGCTGGATCAAAGTAGCTGTCGAATTCCGACACCCAAGCTGGCACACGGAAGAGGTATTTTCGCTGCTGGAACGCGAAGGAGCGGCTTACTGCGTGATGAGCGGGGCCCACCTCCCGTGTATCCTCCGCGCAACGGGCTCATTCGTCTATGTGCGCCTCCACGGCCCGGACACCAACAATCTCTACGGCGGCTCCTACTCGGATGATGATTTGCATTGGTGGGCCGATCGCATCCACGAGTGGGAAAGTCAGGGGCGAAGTGTGTTCGTCTACTTCAACAACGACGGAGAGGGAAATGCAGTTCGGAACGCTTCAAAGCTAAAAACTTTTGTGGAAAACGGTACTTCCTAACAAGCGAAGATTGAGAGCGTTCCCATTCTTTTGGGCACATTCAAAAATGCTTCGCAGTTCCCTGAAGCTGAATTAGTTCGCCGACTGCGTTTTTGGTTGGTTCAATTCCCTGCACTTAGCATTTGCCAGCTCGCAAGCGTTTTGGTAGTCACTTCTACCCAACATCAAATCCCCATAGTAGCTGTCAGGGGCAACGTTTTCGCCTTGCGATCGATCACAAGCTGGCGTTGGTTGTTCTAGGTCGCAGGAATTCGACATTCAACTCTAATTTCTGTCCCAACCACAAAGAATGTAGAGTGTGGTCTGCCAGATCGTCGCCTGTTTCGGGATGGACGAGAATATCTAACCCCTCGCGATGCAGCATTAACCAAGGAACGACTTTGCCAAATTGCGAGGGTAAAAATGCAACTTGATACATCGCTTGGGGGTGGGGGCCAATGGGTTTGTCATGCCAGCGCCCGAGCTTCACCTCAAATTGAGTCAATCCTTCGCGTACACGCGCTGCGACATCGCGATTATCAGCGTTGAAGTAAATATGTGCGTGAAAACCAACAATTTCGATGGTGTTTTCTTTCATCATTTTCAGTGGGGTATTGAGGGGACATCTGCACAAAACGGCTGTTAATTTCAGGCTAACTTGGTGAACGCCACTTAGGAGGTGTGAGTTGCGGGCGTACAAGAGGCAGCGATGGCTCCGCCCCGGCTTACGCCTACGCACTCTTCGGGATTGGGGGGCATGGCCGGCGGGTTGGGTTATCCCAAAATCTGGGTGTTGGTGGCGATCGGCAACAAGTTTGGTAATAGATTAGTCATGGTGACAAGAGAATTCGCCAAGCTTGATACTCGCTTCCTTCCCGAACTTATGTTAACTGTGAATAAAAACTCGAACAAATTGTCTGCTTTCTTACCCATTCTAGCACTGGGCATTGTTGTAGTCCCTGCACTAGCCGGGAGAGTTGACCCAACCTCTGTTTCCTGTGACTGTTGACTGTTGGCTGTTGGCTGTTAACTGTCAGTCGAAAAACTGAATGATGGTTGAGTGTTGACTGTTGACTCGATTTTACGCCCGACGATGAAGCGCGGATTTGATATAAGCTATGGGCGGCATCTCGCAACCTAACAACAGATTTCTAAGGAAGAACGGGAGAATCGAGCGAGCAAAAGTCAGCCGACGATTTCCTGCGTACAAATACAAAATAAATTAGCATACTGGCGAACGATATTCAGATAACAGCAGAATTAGATAAATGTTTACAGATATCAAGGAGGAATAGCACTCAATGCGAAAGTTAAACAGTTCAAAGTTGGTCGCGTTACTAATTGGCACAGCAGTCATTTTTTTGATTTTGGTAACATCAGTTAGCGCTCAAGCGAAACTCACAGAGCGATCGAAACTAGCAATTAATGGAATAGGGCCAATTCGGGTAGGTATGACAGTTGATGAAGCGTCACAATCTGCTGGGATTAGATTAATTAGAATTGGGAGTGGTGGTCTTGACGAGTATCAGTGCTCCTACGTTCAACCACAAGGAGAGCCAAAGGGAATTAGCTTTATGGTAACAAAGGGCCGCATTGCCAGAGTGGATATTAGCAGCAAGCGCATTACCACCATCAAAGGAGCTAGAATCGGGGATAATGAAAACCGAATTTTATCTTTATATCCAGGGCAAATTAAAGCAAAACCTCATCCTTATGTAAGCCGCCCACCTGACAATGGAAAATATCTAACTTTCGTACCTAAAGATGCGGTTGATAAAAACTACCGCCTAATTTTTGAGACTAGCAAAAATCGTGTAGATAGGTTCCGTTCGGGTAAACTTCCTGAAGTTGAGTATATAGAAGGCTGTTCGTAATAGGCTCAAAAAACTCTTAATCCTGTGACATCCACCTCAACAGCCGACAGCACTTTGGGTTCCATCTCGTACAAATTATTCAGAACAAGCTTGGCATCGGAAAACACGAAATACTCGGTCAAACGATTTTAGATTTTAGATTTTAGATTTTAGATTTTAGATTAAAGAATTGAAGCATTGACCCCACGGATAAATTCGGGGGTTCCTTTATCAGATACAGGTTTTTTATTTCTAGACGGATGAATCCGGAGGCTTGTATCCTGGATGCTTTCGGTCAGCGTGGCGCTGCGGTAATTAAACGCTTTGTAGTCGATCGCCCAATCCTTGAAATCGAGATTTCGATCGCCCGCAATAGCCAACAGATGCAAAAATAATTAGAGACTACTTAACATCAGTCCCAGTTTAAAAAAAGAATGCAACTGTAAGCCCTTGCTCCAAACCCTCATAAAAGCAGTGATTTCCCATCAAAAATCTCAAATCGAAAATCGAAAATAGCATGAGTCCCAGCTTGCGAACAGTTACTGCTACCAGGTATGTCACTCCCTTGCGCGAGGGCGGATCGCTGCCGGCGATCGTTGAAGCAGATGATGATGGTATGTACGTGCTCAAATTTCGCGGTGCCGGCCAGGGAGCCAAATCTCTGATCGCCGAGCTAGTGGCGGGAGAGATTGCTCGCGCCTCCGGGCTCCCAATCCCCGAACTCGTCTTTGTTGAACTCGATCCCGAACTGGCTCGGACTGAGCCCGATCCGGAAATTCAAGATTTGATCCGAGCAAGTGCTGGCCTCAACCTCGCCCTCGACTATCTCCCGGGCTCTATCACCTTTGACCCGATAGCGGGCAAGTCCGAGGCGGATTTGGCCTCAGAAATCGTCTGGTTCGATGCTTTTGTGACCAACATCGATCGCACGCCGCGCAATGCAAATATGCTGGTATGGCACCGCCGGCTTTGGCTGATCGATCACGGTGCAGCCCTCTACTTCCACCACACCTGGAAAGATTATCTCTCGCGCAGCCGCGATCGTTTTCCCCCAATCAAAGACCACGTTCTGCTGCGTTTTGCGAGCACGCTGGAAGCGGCAAATTCAAAGATGACTCAAAGGCTAACGCCGGACATCATTCGCAACATCGTTAAATTAATTCCTGATGCTTGGCTGGTGGGAGAATCTCCTTTCAGCGATAGCAACGAACATCGGAATGCTTATATCGAGTACCTGCTAAATCGGCTAGAATCACCACATATTTTTTTGGAGGAGGCGATTAGTGCCCGATCGATTTCTGTATGATTACGCCATTATTCGGGTCGTTCCCAAAGTTGAGCGCGAGGAGTTTATCAACGTGGGGGCGATCGTTTCTTGCGGTACGAAAAAATTCCTCGAAGCCCGTATCGAAATTGATGAACAGCGCTTGATGGCGATCGACTCAACGTTGGATCTGGAAATGATTCGCAACCACCTAGCAGTCATTCCCCTCATTTGTGCGGGCGGCAAGGAATCTGGCGCGATCGGTCAACTTCCCCACAGAGAGCGTTTTCACTGGCTCGTAGCACCCCGCAGCACGATTGTTCAGACATCGCGGGTACACACTGGTTTTTGCCACAGTCTACCGGGTGCGATCGAACACTTGCTCGATACAATGGTGCGATCGTCAAGCCGAAAACCATCTGTAAACGCTCGGTTGCTAGCGGCTGGAATTGACACTCACGAGATGCGATCGCACTCTAGTTAGCGTCAGCTTGTCAGTTAGATGCTGCTTTGAGCTTGGTGAGCGATCTATCGATTTCTGAAAACACTCAGAATGTCCGAATTATTAATCTATGTATTCTCGACATCTGCGTGAATCAGCGTCAATCCCTTGTCATCTGCGGTTAATACATTCTCTTTTTTTTAACCGCAGATGAGAGCAGATTAACACAGATTAACGCAGATGAATTAGATCGACTCCGGTTGCACCATCGGTGATTGTTGACTGTTGGCTGGATTTGACGCCCGACCATGCTACAGGATTTGATATAACTTTTATAAAGTCTTAGCCGCAGTTTCGTAAGGTAGAAAGATGATGCAAATTGAACCGACAAATATGACTTTCCCTCTGTGGGGTTTAACAATTTTCATCCTGTGGACGATCGCGGTTGTTATCCTGCTGCTAACAGTCAGGATTCGGCATCTATCTGCGGGCGGATCTGTAAAAGATTTCGGCACACAAAACGACGACAGCTTGCTTTGGCGACTATTTCGAGTACAATCCAACTTGATAGAAAACCTGCCTTTGTATTTGGGAGTTGTTTTCCTTCTAACCGTTAGGGGTGTTTCAGGAACAGCAGTAGATTTGCTGATTGTTGTGTACATCCTATTTCGGCTTGTACATTCAGCGATTCACATTGCTGGTCTCGATCCAAAGTTTCGGTTCTTCAGCTTACTAATTCAATTAAGCTGCTTGGTCGCCTTAACTATTATGGCAGTTTTCTAGTTGAGAAAATACGCAATTGCAACCTCTGTATAGTAGGGTGCGTCAGGGGCAAACCTTAATTCTTTCTTACACAGCGTAAGTCAGACGCACCTTACAAGTCGATCGCCCCTGTGAAATTACTGCCTGTGATTTGGCTAAATTATCGAAGTTTATGAACAGAATATCTCGTGCGATCGCTGTTGTTTTAATTGTATTAGGCTGCATTACTTTTGTTTTACTTCAGCCACCGCAATCAGCCTTAACCGTGCCACCTGCTGTGCAAGAATCTCCGCCTCGCGGAGGAGATGTTGCTCAGACAGTGAATTTTGGACGGCACTTTCAAGAACTAGGAGTTGAAGGCTCGATCGCGATTTACGATTTGAACAGCGATCGGCTTTATCAACACAACCCGCAGCGTAACGCCACAGCTTTTTTACCCGCATCTACATTTAAGATTCTCAACTCTCTGATTTCCTTAGAAACAGGGGTAATTTCAGATGAGATTGCCGTTCTAACTTGGGATGGAATTCAAAGGCAAATTCCCGCATGGAATCGAGACTTGAATATGAGAGAAGCCATAAAACTTTCCGCCGTTTGGTTTTACCAAGTTCTCGCCCGCCGAGTCGGGCACGAGCAAATGCAAAAATGGGTAGCTAAAGTCGGTTATGGCAACCAAAAAATCGGTAACAAAGACGATATTGACAAATTCTGGTTAGAGGGAGAACTGCGAATCACACCCAACGAGCAACTTCAATTTCTCCGCCGTCTATACAAAAACGACTTACCCTTTTCTGAGCGATCGCTGTCTCTGGTTAAAGACATCATAATTGTTGAACAAACTCCCGATTACACAATTAGGGCAAAGACAGGCTGGGCAAGGTTTGGAGAACAAACAAAGCCTCAAAATGGCTGGTATGTAGGTTATTTAGAAAAGAATAAAAATGTTTACTTTTTTGCTACAAACATTGACATCCGCAACAATAATGACGCATCTGCAAGAATCGAGTTGACGCGCCGTTGCTTCAAAGATCTGGCGCTGCTGTAAGTGCGTTGTTTGTTCTCTAATATTCGCAAAAAGACCAGCGGGGCAGCTAACGGTGAGAGCCAAAACACCGATTTATTCGATCCCTGAGTTCGATCGTAGGAAGCCGAGTCTTTTAAATCTTTTAGGACATACACCATTGGCTCATATAGCAATCCTTGCAGGAGTCGTAAACTTTTTACCCCACCCCAACCCTCCCCTTAGTAAGGGGAGGGAGTAAGAAATTCACAAATGATTTAGGATTGCTATATATATAGTTGCTATCGTGCTATATGTCATTTCTTCCAGCAAGGCGACAATCATCTAAGAGAGCATTAAGTTCTGCAACGACTAGCCAGGGGTTTCGACCTTTCAAACAAGCTACGATTGCTGCTTCATAGGGATTTCTGCCAGTTTTTTTTACTGCTGCGATCGCCTGTTTGTTAGAGAATCCCCGCCCGCTGACCAACCAAGCAGCCAAAACCTGTCCTGTACGTCCGATCCCCCCAGAACAGTGAACTACCACCCGTTCGCCTTTGTTATTTGCAGATTCCAAGAACGGCAATATGCGATCGATTAAAATATCGCGATCGACCAATTCAAAGTCTGCAATCGGCGCCCAGCAAACTCGATCGCACCCAAAGATTTTTCGATATGTTGCCAGTAAATCAGTGTAGCGGATGAGTTGCGTCTGAGCCAGCAAACAGCAAACTTGCTTAATATTATGCCCCTGCATAAATTCAATCCAGCGAGCAACTTCTGCATCGCGGTATCCTGGTCTGGCTGCACCAAACACAATTAATTCATTCTCTGAAGCCGCAGCGAATTTGTGCATACTGTTTTCAATATTTTTACCTATAATTAAGAAAGACGCACAAACCCTGAATCAAAAATGAAAAACAATAGCTCGATCGCTTTAATGAACTGGCTGCAACCCAAACCAGAAACCGTTTTGCTATGCGACTCAATTGCAGCAGCTTCTGACATGGCATTTATGCTCAACGGTGAGTGGGATGGGTGCAATAGTTTGGTGCTCCCTAAATCCGACAAGGTAGCAATTGAAGCAGCCGCTAGTTTGCTAGAGACATCGTGGTGCTACCAAAATACTTGCGAACCGGTTTTAATTCGGCTGGAAGTTGACGAATTGCTGCGCCGTTATGCGATTGGAGACAGGTTTTTTATTAATGCTAACTTGCGATGCGCGCAATTGAGCGAACTTTGCTTGGAAAACATTGATTTGAGTTATGCTAAATTGAATTTGGCTAACCTCAGCGGCACTAATTTAAGCAAAGCCAACTTAATGGCGGCACAGATGCCAGCAACAAATTTGAGTGGCAGCAATTTGAGTAAATCGCAACTTGTGAGGGCGAATTTATCAGGAGCAAATTTATCGGATGCTAATCTCAGAGGTGCCGATATGAGTTATGCAGATTTAAGCAATGTTTGCTTAACAGGTGCTGATTTAATACCAATTTCCTAAAGTCATGCTACAGATAGAGCATCTAAAATAAATTCCCATCCCGTCAAAGAAGCAATAACTTCCAACGTCAACTTATTTAACTCTTTTTGCAGCGCTGCTCTCAACTCT
>NZ_SRRZ01000120.1 GCF_013179805.1 Microcoleus asticus IPMA8
TCTTGCCGTTTTTACGGATATGGGTTGATTTACATTCTGGGCATTGCATAAATTATTCCTCCTATTCATACTCTAACTCAGCAACGCCTAAATTTGATTAGATAGTGAAAATTGTGGCGGGAGGAGAGTCCGGGCGATCGCTTTTTTGTTCGGCCCTCCGCAACGCGGATTAACACGGATGGAAAAAGGGCGATCGCTACAGCAACTCAGATTTATACTTGTTTTTGGGCGCTGCGTTAATATTGTGCCGCTCGCCATTTAAACTTAATCTAGACTAACAATCTCAAGGAACACAAAAAAATAATGCGCATTTTATTTGTATCCGCCGAAGCAGCACCCCTCGCCAAAGTCGGCGGTATGGGCGATGTCGTCGGCGCTTTGCCTAAATTTCTGCGGCGCATGGGACATGATGTCCGCATCTTCATGCCCTACTACGGTTTCATCCCCGACAAAATGGACGTTCCCAAAAAACCTGTTTGGGATGGGGCGGCCATGTTCCAAAGCTTCTCCGTCTTTGAAACTGTTTTGCCGGGAACCGATGTACCTTTATACTTATTGCAACATCCATCTTTCTTGCCGCGCCGCGTTTACGGCGGTGTAGATGAAGATTGGAGGTTCACTTTCTTTGCCAATGCTGCGGCTGAATTTGCCTGGAATCACTGGAAGCCCCAAATTATCCACTGTCACGACTGGCATACGGGGATGATACCTGTTTGGATGAGCCAAGACCCCGATATCAGCACGGTTTTTACTATTCACAATTTAGCTTATCAAGGGCCGTGGCGCTGGCGTTTGGAGCAGATGACTTGGTGTCCTTGGTATATGCAAGGTCACAATACAATGGCTGCCGCAGTACAGTTTGCCGATCGAGTAAATACAGTTTCGCCGACTTACGCCGAGCAAATCAAAACCCCAGCTTACGGGGAAACTTTGGAAGGTTTGCTGTCTTTCATCGGCGGCAAGGTTTCGGGCATTTTGAACGGAATTGATACAGAATCTTACAACCCAGAAACTGACAAGTACATCCATCAACAATTCAGTGCTGATACTATTGAAAAGCGCCCAGCTAACAAAATTGCCCTGCAAGAAGAAGTCGGTTTGGAAGTGAATAAAGGTGCCTTTTTAATGGGCATGGTGACGCGGCTGGTAGAACAGAAGGGATTGGATTTGATTATTCAAATGCTCGATCGCTTCATGGCCTATACCGACGCTCAATTTATTGTACTCGGAACGGGCGATCGCTACTACGAAACCCAACTCTGGCAAATGACAGCCCGCTATCCCGGTCGGATGTCCACCCAATTACTCTACAACGAAGCCCTCTCCCGTCGCGTTTACGCAGGCTGCGACACCTTCCTGATGCCCAGCCGTTTCGAGCCCTGCGGCATCAGCCAAATGCTTGCCCTCCGCTACGGGTGTGTGCCAATGGTTCGCCGTACAGGCGGTTTAGTCGATACCGTTTCCCACAACGATCCGATCAATAACACTGGTACAGGTTACTGTTTCGATCGCTACGAACCCCTCGACTTGTTCACCTGCATGATCAGAACGTGGGAAGGTTTCCGCTACAAAGATAAGTGGAAAGAACTGCAACAGCGCGGCATGAGAGAAGATTTTAGCTGGGATATTTCTGCCCGGAAATACGTCAAATTGTACAGCGATATTTTGGGACTGCCGCCCGAAGAAACTGCACCGGAACCACAGCCAGAATTGATCGTTGGTAAAAGTTAATCTTAGTAAGGTGCGTCAGTCGGTGTTTGATTCGACTGAATCGAGAGGCGATCGGCTGACGCACTTTACAGCTTAGTAAGGTGCATCAGTAAGTTTTTGATTCAATTTAATCGATCGGCTGACTGCTGATTACTGATAAATTAATCAACAAATAAATCGAGAGGTAAATGGCCGTAAGTGCCACTAACTCCACCTTCTGAGGAAGATTGACACGAAATCAAAACGCCCCGGTAAGTTCCGATATAACCGTCAACATAATACGAACCCTTCAAAGTATTGAACTTAATATAAACCGAACCAGCAAAGGTCGAGACAGCATTGGGATCTAAAACAGCTTGATATCCCAAAGCTTTCAAATAAGCTTCTAAAGCTAAAAACCCCTCATCCGTCGAAGAAGCGCACACTCCCAACATTTGATAATCCGACAAACTTGCTACCAGCAAAATCGCTTGACGTAGCGCCTGTTTTTCCAGCGGCGATGCTACAGATTGCATATCCAGACAAGTGAAATCCTTGAGGATTTGCTGTGCTTCTTCAACAGTTAGGGTAGTCGGGTTTTGAGTAGACATGAATTGCTCTGATATTTCCCAAAATTACGATCGACACTCGGGTACTCGTCAACAAATTTCTGCCATTTCCACCCTCAATCGACGGCGGTAACACTTGCGCAAGTCCTGATTATAGCCCATTGTGGACTCTGGCAATCAATTCGGGCGATCGTCTTCTAGGGCTTCGCTAACGCCCGTAGCGCACAAAAAAGCTAGTAGTTTTTACCGATGTTTTCAAATTTAGATCAGTCCGCGTTTTTTCAGCTTTGCTAGCGCATCTTCTGCCGCATTTTTCTCAGCATCTTTTTTGCTTTTGCCTTTACCTTCTCCATAGAGTTTCTCTGCGACATAAACTTTAGCGAGAAATTCCGGCTTGTGGGGTGTGCCTCCTTCTTGGATGGTCACGTATTTGGGCGGAGTCGTGTCACCGTTGGCCTGTACCCATTCCTGAAACCGATTTTTAGAGTCTACAGTCGATCGAGTTTCCACAACATTTTCGGGAACAGAATCAAACATTTGTCGCACAAAGTTGCGAACTTTGTCCATGTCTTGCGTGTCCAGATAGTAAGCGCCAATAAATGCTTCAAAAGTGCTGCTGAGCAAATTTGGGTTGGTAATCCCACCTTCTCGATAAGCTCCTTTTCCGAGCCGCATTTTTAAGTCTAAATTGATTTCAGTAGCAAATCTGGCTAATTGTTTTTCATCTACTAATGCAGAACGCCGGCGAGTCAGTTGGTCTTCTCCCATTTCTGGGTGACGCTGGTAGAGATATTCGCCGCTGAGAAAAGTCAGCAAAGCATCGCCGAGAAATTCTAAGCGTTCGTTATCTTCTTCGCGATATGCAGGGTTTTCGTTGACGTAGGAACGGTGGGTGAGGGCTTGGCGCAGCAGTTTTTCATTTTTGAATTCGGGAAGGGTAATTTTGAGTTCTTGTGTTGGATTAGTTAATGGCATAGGAGTTTGGTAATGGTGATTGTTTTTGGAGTTGGGTGTTATTATGTGGACATTACCTCACCGCAAATAGCGGTAGGTTTGGAGAATCTACTTTATCAAATAAACTGGATTTTTGCTATCTGCGGTGAGGTAAATTTTAACAGGTATTTGGCCGTTCTACTATTAGCCCGTTAGTCCGTCAGTCCGCCAGGGGTTAAAACCCCTGGCTCATAGCTAAAGTCCTCTTAAGAGGACTGAAAATTTTATTTTTTTAACTGTCAGTCGGTTTTAACCGACTTTAGCTGTTAGACAGGGAGTTCATTCCCTGGCGGGCTGTGTTGCTTCAAGCAGATAATTTATGTGCTCCTATTGATAACTATTTTTGATTTTCAAGTTGCGGTTTCAATCCTGCACACAAACTAGACAATTCGTCTACATCATGAAAGTTATCCTCACCAACGAGGTTAATCAGTTTTTGGCTTGCACTTTTACGCCGTGCAAAAATGATGACTGTTTTACCCAAACCCATCAAAACGCTGATTAAACCTGCGAAGTCCCGATCTGCTAAGACTAGGATAATTATGCCCGGAGAAGGCTTAGTTGTAACTCGTTTGATACAGTCAAAAACCAATTGTTTATCTGCACTATTTTTTCCGGAATCGGGGACATCAACGCCTAGAAAACCAAACTTTTCTAGCCTAATTTTGTCGTTAACTTGATTTTTGTGCTGCGAGTTATAGTAATTTTTCGGCGGTTCTAAACGCCCTTTTGATTTGGCAAAATCCACCAATAATTCAGCTTGCTCTTGGTTTAAGTAGACACCCTGAGAATCCAACAACATAGCAACTCGCTGAGACTGGGTTTGTTGTGTGCCTGTGGTTCGATGATTGTCCGCCATTGTATTATTTCCTAAAATTAGGTGGGCTGGACAGCCTCGATCTATCGCGCATCTAGCATTAATGGAACGTTGCCTGTGGATTTGCTCATAAATGAACATCTCGGCACAGGACAATCTGTTACCACAAAACACTTTAATTTTGTTGGGATTTGATTAGCGTCTTAGCAACAGGGTTTACAGAACTGCAACGAGCTTAGTAGCAGCCCGTTGAAGGGAAATTGAACTGAATAATGTTTCGATTTTCTCAAGCTTGTATCAACTTGTTAAAACGACATTAGACTCAAATTCCCCTCTACGGGGTGTTGTAAACTTGCCGCAGTATTATAAACCGTGTAGCTAAGACGACTCAATCAACATTCCTTGATTTTGAATGCGATATTTAGTTTTAGCTGTGCTTTTAGGCTAGCGTTCTAATTATTGGATGTCAAGTATTAACTCAAAATAATTTTTTTACATCCTGACACATCTCACTACTGTTTTCGCCAATTTGACACCGATCGACCGTTCCCACATAAAAAACCCTCTCCCCCTCCCCCCGCGAGCCCCTCTCCCTGCGGGCCCATCCCGCTTATCTCCGGCATTTGAACAGTAAATGTAAAAATATGTTGCAAACTTTGTACTGCTGTGTTAAGTTTAGTTACATAAGGTTGAAATTAAACGAGGTTTCTGGTCATGGAAAACAAAGACGCAAAAGTTGGCTTCACTGAGTTTGCTGAAACCTGGAACGGCCGTTTGGCAATGTTGGGCTTCGTTATCGGTCTAGCTACCGAATTCCTCACCGGTCAAGGCATTCTCTCTCAAGTCGGTTTGATGTAATTAGCTTAACTGCATACAATAGCTGTAATTCAGTCGGGCGATCGACCCCATCACAATTGCAAAAGCCCCCCCGTCATAAGTCCCCTTCACTTCACACGGAAGGGGGCTTTTGCATTTTCTCTCAAAAAATCCCACACATGGCAGAATCAAAAATCTTTTCCGTCTCGATATTTATCGCGAGACTAACTCCAGCCAACTAAGCAATTCCTACCGAATCCAACATCCTCATTTTAGGAGTCAAAGCAGGAAGCTTCACCAAACCGTCCCGTTTATGAGTCCGCGCGCTGTTACCTAAAATCATCTCCGACAGATCCGGCATTTCCTGCCAGCAGTGCGAGCAAAACCAATAAACGCGATTGTGGCGAGCGTGGCGGAGCAATTGAGACGAGCAACAAGGGCAACTATTCATGAGATTTTAAACCTTTTTTAAGATATGGGGCGATAACCAATTCATGACAGATATTGACGAATGTCGGCGCATCTCAACTTCAGACATAACAAGAAAAAATCTCTTTTCACTCACAACTTTGAGCGTCTCGCAAGTAGCACTTTTGGAAACCGAACAGCAACACCACTATCAGAAGCTGAACATTCCAAGGGGCCCAAGAGAAACCCCAAAGAAAAAAACCCAGTCCGGCTAAAGCCACAAGAACAAAAATATCTTGAGATGTTTGCCAGTAAATCCAGACTGCCACCAGAGAAACTATCAGTAGCAAAATGTAAGCTGAGGGCATAGTCGTCTTCTCCCAATGTGTCTGCCAACAGTCAGGATCGATCCCTGACGATGTGCTTAAACTTAAAACTAAAACCTGAAGAACTTATGAAGACGAGAAAGTTGTCACAAAAAGTAAAATACTCCTGCCAGCTTATATTTTTATCAGAAACCAGCAGGAATATTGAGTTCATGGCTGAGGTCGAATCCGGTTAAATGAACGCACTAGAAATAGGGATTTAGGCCTAGTCTATTGGTATCAATTTCACCGCAAGGAAGGCAGGCGTTTCAACCCTGCCTTCCTTGCGGTTTTTAGTCTTAAACTGACTGGACGAAAGGCACAGGGCCTAAGTCCTTACACTTATGCTGTACGATCGCCCGGATTCAATCTGAGGCACAATACCAAAGAAACCAAGTTTTTTTAACTTTCTTTGCCTGCAAGACTAATGCTTGAAAAACTGCACAATTCAATGCGCGCGATCGATCTATTTTTGCTCCCAGCCCAAAGCTTCAGCGACCTGAGCCGCCAAAAACATCGGTTCAAAAGGCTTAGCAATCACGCTCACAACCCCCAAATCCGCGAACATCCGCCTGTCCCCAGCGAGAGCTTTAGCCGTCAATAAAATTACCGGAATGTGCTGCGTAGCATTATTAGCCTGTAACTGTAAAAAAGTAGTAGGCCCGTCTTGGTCGGGCATCATCACGTCCAATAAAATAGCATCAGGCTGTTCGGCAAGAGCCTTAGCAACACCCTCGCGGCCAGAACTAGCAGTCAGGACTTCCCAGCCCCCCACTACCTCAAGACTGACTTGAGCCACTTCCCGAATATCTTCCGCATCGTCAATAACCAAGATGCGCTTGGCAGTCAATATTAACATTTTTTTAGAAATGAGAACTGATCGTAGACTAGAGGCGAAATGTGAATTTTTTGTAAAACAAATTATCTTACCAGATCAGACTTTACAGTAAATTTTCAAAACTGTATAGCAGGTGTTGAAGGCTATAGCGGCGAAGCTGAGCGGGTAAAAAGAAAGAAGAAAGAAGACCGAAGTTGTAATCGACCGCCAGGTTTTCAACAATTAAGAACATCCTAACCGTCCGGCGCGGTTGCTGTAAAATCTCTCCCCCAAAAAAAGCCGTTTTTCGACCTCAAATCGCGGTTTTTGCTCGCAGTCCCGGAACGACAGAAAAGGCTGAGATTGTTTGTCGGTGACTCGATCGAACAATCTGCACAAAATCAGTAACTTTGGGTACACCTGCGTAAAATTAACTTTCCGTTGCAAGCGCCTCCCTTGGAACTGGCAGACTTAAGAAAAAAGTGCTGCCCTCCCCCAAAACGCTCTCCACCCACATCCGGCCCCCGTGCTGCTGCACGATACTGCGACAAATAGCCAGCCCCAAACCAGTACCTCCCTTCTGGCGAGAATCAGAAGCATCAACCTGTTGAAAGCGTTCAAAGACCATCTCCAGCTTGTCTGCCGGAATACCCCGCCCTTGGTCTTTCACAGCAATCAGGATGTACGACGATCTCGGGACTGTCAAGTGCGGATGGGCGACGGCAGCCTCAGCAGACAACAAAGACTGAGACGACACCGACTTCAACCCAGCTTTTTCTGCCAAATCCCGATTGTGGATCAACTCCCCGCTCAGCCAAACCGTAGCCCCGGAGGGAGAAAATTTAATAGCATTACTGAGCAAATTTGTCAAGGCTTGAATTAGCCGATCGGGAACAGCTTGCAATTGCGCCCCCACAGGCCTCACCGACAGAGTAACTCCCGCCTCCTGAGCCATTCCTTGCATCTCGTCGGCCGCCTGCCGCATCAGCTCAGCGACATTGCAAGTTTGTTTGATGGCAGTGCTGTAATTCGACTCCATCCGCTCTAAATCCAAGATGTCGTTGACCAAGCGCACCAAGCGTTCAGTGTTAGTGACAGCAATCTCCAGCATCCGCTTGGCTTTGTGGGGGTAAGCGTCAAGCAGACCGCTGTTGAGAAGGCCGAGGGCGCCGTGAATCGAAGTCATGGGCGTCCGCAGTTCGTGGCTGACAACAGAGATGAATTCATCTTTCATGCGCTCGACCGCCAGTCGCTCAGTGATATCCTTAAAAGTCACCACAGCTCCAATAATTTCGCCTTGTTCTCGCATCGGAGCAACAACGTACTCAACCGGAAAACTGCTACCGTCTCGCCGCCAAAAAATCTCATCGGTGACGCGCCGTGCCTCCCCGTCTTCCAAGGTCGCTAAAATTTGAGAACTTACCCGCTGAGGCAGCAGTTTGCCGGCCTGCGGTGCCGCGCAGTGTGGGACAAGTTCAGCGCCTGAATTGATGTCTTTTGCAGGTGACAGTTGCTCGATCGCCTTTGAAGATTCTTCCTGTGTACGGTGTAAGCTTTCATAGAGCGGTCGATCGATCAATTGCTTCAATTCGCAGCCGGCCATTCTCACCGCCGCAGGATTGACAAAAGTTACTTTTCCATGTTTGTTCAACCCGCAAATTCCTTCTCCTGCGGAGAACAAAATCATTTCTGTTTGGTGGCGGAGTTGTTCAAAGGCTTTTTCGACTCGCTTGCTGTCGCTGATGTCGCGAGAGATTGTTGAAACGCCGGTTACCGCTCCTGTGGCGTCTTTAATCGGAGAAATCGTCAGGGACACATCTATCTGTTGGCCGTCTTTCCGCAAGTGCACGGTTTCGTAATGGTCGATGCTGGCTCCCGCCCTAATATGTTCTAGAATTTGGGGAATTTCCTTGGGGCGTTCGGGTATTGCTAAAATCTCGATCGACTGCCCCTTGATTTCCGCCGCACAGTAGCCGTAAATCTTCTCTGCTCCTGCGTTCCAGCTCTGAATTGTCCCGGCGAGGGTTTTGCTGATTATACCGTCGTCGGAAGACTCGACAATCGACGCTAAGCGCACGAGTTCGTCTCTAGCTTGCTTGTATTCCGTGATGTCGCGGCCCAAAATCACGATACTTTTGCGTCTGCCGTCGGGGTGAAATACGGGTACTTTGATCACGTCGTAGATTTTCACAGTACCGTCCGATCGGGGAATCATTTCTTCCCCCCTAGAAAGCTCACCTTTTGCCCACGCTTCTCTATCGCTGACCTCGCACGCCTGTAGGGCCTCGCGGTAAAAACTGCTGAGTTCTCCTAGCTGAAAATCTTTAAGGCCGCGGTAGTCTATTTTTTCTAGCTCGAACACTTCCAATATCGCTTGATTTGCCTCCTGCCACCTGCCCTCACCATCTTTGAAGCAGACAATATCTGGCATGGCATTCATCAGCAACTCGAGATAGGAGTTTTCTCGCCCTGCAGCTTCTACCTCCGCCCGCTTGGCGATTTCCCGTTGCAGGTTTTCGTTTGCCGTTTGCAGCGAGTCGATTAACAAACTTTCTTTAAAAGTTCTTTCTTTAATTACTTCTTGAAGTCTGTGGAGTTCTAGCGACAGCCGCCTGCGGGCTAACAAATTTTCTACCCGCAAGTGCAGTTGGGCGGCATCGAGGGGAGTTGCTATCAAATCGTCAATTCTGCCATCGAGTTGTTTTGCCGGCAGCGAAAATTGCTTAGAAAGATCAGGCGTTTGGGATTTACTAAGGAGCAAAAACGGTAAAAATATCGGCTCGGCGGCAGCTTTTAATGCTTCTATCAGCGGCCCGATGCGATCGAAAGAGGCCTCGTCGAGAATGCACAAGTCAAAAGCGATTTGGGGAAAGGTAAATTCTGAGTTGGGATCTAAAGCGCGATCAACTACGATCACCTCATGCTCGGTGTTGAGGTTGGCGATCGGCAAATTAGGTTGTTGGTGGCGATCGACCAAGAGTAAAATGCGGCTCATTAGTTTGTTGATTTCCCCATGACTAATGATATGATGTCCGATAAATTAACCATTATACGGTTTGTATTGACGAATCCTTTCCTCTTTGTAATCAGGACTCAAGCCCTCACTACAAACAAATTTTATAGCTATACAACGACTGGATGCGATCGTAATGATGAAAGCATTAGGCAGCAAGATCCGAATCTCCCTGTCAAGAAAAGTTGATAATTATTGAATTGTTTTTTCCTTCACAAAATGACTAATGAGTGTTGACTAATTCAGTTGGGGGGGGGCGGGTTTATATTTAGTATTTGGCTTTGCAGTGCTATTTTGCTGGTGAAACCCGCCCCTACAGACTAATGACTAATGACTGATGACTAATTACTTTTTACGGCATTCCGATCGCAATCAAAGCATCTTCCGGCATACAGGTAGAGTAACGCTCCCCTTCCGATAAAACCGCAATCAGCCTCATCTGCCAGTCGGGCATAATCTGCAAATCCGCCCAGGGCACTGCTATCTCCAAACATTTATCCAATCCCACTTGGGCCCGGCTGAGGCGGGGCTGCCACTCATCGCCCTCTCCTGCTTCGTGAAACGCAATCGATTTCGTCAGCAAATTAATCTCTAACTGATGGTGGAATCGATAGTTTAGCGGTGCTTCGTCGGGCAAACCAGACAGCGGAATCACACTGTTTTTCATCGTGCGATCGGGATAAAACCAGAACAAATTTAACTCGGGAGGGCAATCAATTCCCGGCCGCACCCCTGCATTGAAGTCGGCGCGAATGTAAAAATTCAAGTGGTCAACCCCGTACCAAAGCCGCTGAATTGCAGAACTCCGGTGCATAGTACCCCTTGCTCCCCCAACTTCAATCCGGCCGGCTTTGTCCCAATCCTGTTCGTTGCCGATACCGTCAATCACCGGGTGAATAAAGCTCAGCGGCTGGTGGTCGCCTTGAACCTCGTGCACCTCTACTTGCCGCCGCACTTCCGGGGGTACGGGTTCGCCGAGAGCTTCGTAAATCCCCGCTACGTGTTCGCGGAATAGCTGGTCGAACATGGCATCTTGGTTCGATGTGTGGCCTTCGCCAAACCACCAGAACCAGTCGGAACCTTCGGCAGCGTAAAGCGCTTCCCAAGCTTCTGGGTTGCTTTCTTCTGTGGCCTCTGGATGGTTTGCCAGCATTTGTCTCGCGGGCCCTAATATGTCCCAAGCGCGATTTTTCGCGGGGTCGCCGATCCAAGTTGTGAGAGAACCGTCCACCCAGGAACCGGTGTGCAGTTGGGCTGCGGGAATTGTTTCGGTTGCTGGGAATTTGTCGAGAAATTCCGAGACTGTGACTAATTTGATATCTGGATTGTCGCTGAGAGTTTGATAGAGGGATTCTAAGAAGGGTTTGCCGTCTTGCGGATAGAATTCCCAGCAATTTTCGCCGTCTAGGGCGATCGTAACTAACCAGGGATTTTCTAAAGCTGTTTGGCCGTCGGACTGTCGGTGTTTGAGAGTTTTGCCGATCGCTTCTAAGTGCCCCACTAAATCTGATGCTGCTTTTTTCGGTTCCATCGAACCGTAAGTAAACCCGATCAAGTCGGACAATCTGTGGTCTCTAAATACTATGGCTAAATCGCCGTCAGGAGTTTCTAAACGGTAAGGGCGATATAACAATTCTGGTTCGCCGACATTCCCTGCCGCGTCGCGGTTAAAAAAGTGTTTAATTGTCCACCCCAATACTGCTTCGTCCGAGACTATCCATTTAAAGCCTTGTTTGGCAATGTAGGGCAAAATTTCCGGGCTGACTGCTTGTTCCGACGGCCACAAACCGCGCGGTTGGCAATCAAACCGGTCTTCATACATTTCCCAGGCTTTTCTCAGGTGTCGGGGAATATCTTCTTCCCACTGAAACCTGTGTTGTGGCAGCGTCATGTTTGGAATGGCTATGCGGCCGCCGTTGGTGTCGGCAAGCAGCGGTAAAATCGGGTGCGTGTAGGGGGTTGTGGAGACTTCCAACTGTCCCTCAGCTTGCATTTTACGGTGCTGGGGAATGATGCGAGCGAGGATTTCTTTTTGTTTTGAGTAGATGTTTTTTCTGTCGACCAAACTAAAATTTTGTCCTTGTTTCAGCCACCCTGCAATCTCGGGGTCGTCCCAAAACATCGGGTCAATCCAAGCTAAATTGTGCCACGCCAGCAAGTCGCTAAAATCCTGCAATTTCCAGTTTGTCAAACACCACTGAATGCCTTTTTCCTGCCGCTGAGTGTAGAGTTGAGCGTAGCGGGGATGCGGCTGAATCAGAGTGTGGTAATTGGCGTCAAAGAAGTGTTCTAAAATGAACTCTTGTTCTTCGATCTTTAAAGTTTCTGCTGGCTTTAAAGTTACCGCCAAGTAAGGGTCTAATGCTCTGTCTGCGATGCAGTCTTCTATCTGCAAAATCAAGGACGGAACCAGGTTTACCGTTTGATGCAGTTTGGGATATTTTGCCAGAAGGAGAACTAAATCCAAGTAGTCTTTGACTCCGTGCAAGCGCACCCAAGGCAGTCGGTATTGAGCTGCTGCTGTGCTAGCTGATACTCGGGATTTGTACAGCGGTTGGTGTTGGTGCCAAATGAAGGCTACATAAAGAGGGTGAGACATTGAATTGTGTAATTGGTAATTGGTAATTGGTAATTGGTAATTGGTAATTGGTAATTGAATTTGGTAATTGGTAATTGAATTTGGTAATTGGTAACAGTCAACTGGTAATTGGTAACAGTCAACTGTCAACCGTCAACTGCCAACTGCCAATTACCAACTGACTAATTACATTACCTGTTCGACTTCGGCAATTTCTGGGATGGCCTCGCGCAGGCGGCGTTCAATACCCATTCTCAGAGTCATTGTGGAACTGGGGCAAGAGCCGCAAGCTCCTTGCAGTCTCAGGTGTACGACTGGGCCGTCGATTTCTACGAGCTCGACGTTGCCGCCATCTGATATCAGGTAGGGCCGCATTTCATCGAGAACTGTTTCGACGTTATCTTTCGTTAGTGCTAGTGTCATATTTCGCCTCTGTGATGATTTCTTGCAGTTGATTTTGTTCGATTTGACTCAAGGGCAGCATTCTCAACCGCGCGGGATTTAAGCAACCGGGTTTCTTGACAAAAGACTTGCGCACTCAGGTGAGCTGGCTGCAGGAAACCCGGTTTCTGTCACGCTGATGCTAGATCTGAATTCGGTCTCTGGTTCGATCGTAGCGTTACTTGCTGCCAAATCAAGTTGATTCTGATAGGTTAACCAAAAAAACCCGTTTTATTTAACAAATTGGGTTTTCGATCGCGCTACACTACTGCTGGTTCTAGCAGTTTGACGTTGGAGTAGTTGAACTCGGTTGTTGTCAGTTGACCTTTTTCTTTCGATCGAACTACTTGCTTTGTCATGACATAATAGTCGCCTATCTTCTCAAAGGTATCTTCAAATTCGAGTTCTCTGATGATTTCGTCGGTTTGGGGGTTGCGGAAAACGGCATCGTAGTGAGTCGCCAAAGAACCTTCGGGTGTTTCTAAGCTTTTGTGCGTGTCAATTACGAAAGCCATGCGGCCCATCACCCGGCTCACTTGACAAATTGAAAGACCTCGGATTTTATAGTTAGAACCCATTGAGTCCCCTTGCACTAAAATATCCACAGCGTCGGTGCTGTCCTTCTCGCCCAAGGTGAAGCTATTTTTGCCGTGAGATTTTTCAAATGTCGAGCGTTTGCGGTGGGTGACAATATCGCGCATTTGGGTGTAGACGCTTTGCTGCACTTCCTCGTCTTCAATGCCGCTGACTTCCACGCTCATGTCGGGTTTGATGGAAACATGACCCGTGTATACTTCCTCGCCCTGTTTGAGTTCAATATCGGCACTGTAACCGGGAAAATTAGCATCCCAGGTGTAGCGGTGTTCGTAAGCAGCGCGAAACAAATCGCGAGCGTTGGCTTGCTCTGTCATAAATCCCTCTTTCTCTTGACACCCATCTAGTTTAGCTTAACCGCGAGAACCCCCACATTCACTGGATAGGGGAGTTACCCGCACTCCTGGCGAGCACTTCTTGGGGGTGCTGCTGGGCAGGTAATTCGATCGCAACAAGAATTTACTTTTTCTATCGGTTGCTATGATCTGAAAATAAAGTCACAAAATGCCTGGTTATTGAGATCGCGATCGGTCGATCGCCAGACAGCAATCTTAGTTATCGGTTATTTTGAAAAAACTTGTGTCCGCTTTTTAGGGGTTGCACCTGTGGCAACTCTCAGATTCCCCCATTAATAAAATGCTAGAAACAATCTACAAATATTTAGAAACATTGCAGAAACAAGCTAGCGAATTGCCACCACCGCAACAGGCAATTTTAACAAAAACTCTGGAAAAATTATCAAATTCTTTGCAAAAAATAGCAGCCAGCAGCCTGTTTGAAAGCGCGAGATATAACGAAGCAAAGCTGGTTGAAATTGAAAAAAATAATCGCCTCTTGGAACGCACTGTCGCCCAGCAAGCATCGCAAATCAGGCAGCTACAGGAGCAGTTGGCAAAACAAATCAGCCAGTACCGCAGGGACAATCAAGGATTAATTAAAAGCGAAGCAAAACTGCAAGCTCTGCTGCGCAATTCTCCGGATCTAATTAGTATTGTCGGCTCCGACGGGCGAGTTCGATACCACAGCGGAGCTTTACAGCGGCTTTTGGGTTACAACCTAGAAGAAAGAATTGGCAATTTTCACGGCGAGTTAATCCATCCAGACGATTTACTGGCTTGGCAGGCGTATTTTGGCAATTTGTTAGAAGCTCCCGCAATTGCTGGACCGATCGAATATCGAATACGCCACGCTGACGGTTCTTGGCTCTACATGGAGTCGATAGGTAACAGTTTGGTTTCCGATTCTAGCGTGCAGGGAGTTATAATTAATTCGCGGGAAATAG
This sequence comes from Microcoleus asticus IPMA8, assembly GCF_013179805.1. Lineage (GTDB taxonomy): Bacteria > Cyanobacteriota > Cyanobacteriia > Cyanobacteriales > Microcoleaceae > Microcoleus > Microcoleus asticus. Next base: position 14,383 of record NZ_SRRZ01000120.1, read on the forward strand.
GGGAACGCAAGCAAGCAGAAATGGCAGTCCGGGAGTCGGAACTGCACTACAGAGTTATGTCGCAAATTACTTCGGATTTTGCCTATTCTTTTAAGGCACTGCCAGACGGCAAGTTCGTCTGCGAGTGGGCGACAGAAGCTTTTGAGCGCTGCGCCGGTCTCGTTCCTGAAGAATTAGAATCGTTTGGTTGGTGGAACTCCGAGATCGTTCATCCCGACGACCGGGAAATATTAATTAAACAATTAGAATGCTGTAGTTTCAGCCGCACGGGAGCCAACGAGTATCGCATTATTAATCAAAAAGGCGAGGTGCGCTGGGTGCGGGACTACTGGCAAGTGGTGTGGGACAAAACTGCTGAACGGGTTGTCCGTTTGTGGGGCGCTTGTCAGGAAATTACCGATCGCAAGCAAGTAGAATTGAAACTGCAACTCGTTAACCAAGTTTTGCAAGCGCAGATAGCATCGGCGCCGCTGGCGATTAACTGTACCAGCAATGACGGCAATACCGTTGTTTGGAACCGCGCCGCCGAAAATTTTTTTGGCTGGACTGCGGCTGAGGTTTTAGGAAAACCTTTACCGAATATTCCTGGAGGCCAAAAGCAAGATTTTTACGCGCTGCTGAAGTCTGCGTCTAATGGCCAACCGCAAAACGGTTTGGAAGTATCTTTGTTGAAAAAAGATGGTAGCTCGATCGATGTTTGGCTTTGGACTGCTCCCGTGCGAGATCCAGGCGGCCAGACTGTCGGCAGTATCAACATATTTTCCGATCTTTCAGAACGCAAGCGCATAGAGGAAGAGCGCCAAAAACTAGCAGCGATGAAAAATATTGAAGAACCTTTTTGGGCGCGCTATGTCAGCCCTCCAAAAACCCAGACAAAAAATGGCGAACGCTAATCTTATCAAGCACAAGTTAAGAGCATGGAAAGTGTGAAACTGCAATTTTTTGCTGGCGAGATAATTTCCGGTAAAATAACCTATTTGATGGCAGTAGATCGAGCGGACATAATATGATAAATACACCGGCCTGCTAGGTGTAGTAGTTGGTCTTCTGCGCTGTAGAAAACTCTAATTACTAAAAATAATAGATTAACCAGCTACGGAATTTATTGAAGGAATCTATCGATAAAGTGTCCGATTTATCAGGCGGAAGACTTGTCTGCACGGTAAATATTCGACTTTTTGAATACGCCGCTCGAATCTTTACTCGTTCCCAGATTCCTCCTGGCTCCTGAAAGCGGCTAACTCTCCGTGAGTCTGGCAAGATTCACTTAACTCAATGTAATCTAAGATATTGGAAATTACCTTAGAAAGGTGGATAGCGGAACGGTGAGCTTCTTGGATAAAATCTCTCTCCTCGATCGGATCGTCAGCTTGATCGTCTATGGTTAGTTGTAGATAGCCGATGATGTGATTTAGGGGAGTGCGCAGCTCGTGGGACGCCTTCAACAAAAATTGCTTTTTGAGCTGGGATAGTCCTTGTACTCGCTTGCTGCGCTCCTGGTAGAGGGTGGCGAGGGCGATCGCACTTCCTACTTGATCGGCAAGTTCTTGTGCAAATTCGATTTGGCATTGAGTCCAAGGTCGATCGGTCTTACCCTTCCGCGACGATCGGCTCTCGCACCGATGCAAGCTAATTATGCCGTTAGGTTGGTCTTGATAAGCGGTAGCCAGCACTAGCAGCGACTGCGACCCAAAAGGTTCATTGGCTGCAAAGGACTCTACTACCACCGGTTCGAGGGTGGCTAGAGCTTGAATGAAATGAGGTGTTGCTGTGAGCGAGATTTCCATTCCCAGCATGGGTAAAAATGGTTCTTGGCAGTATTCAGCAGCTACTTTGACTTGCAGGCTAGAACTTTCATAAGGACAAATGATGCAGCGGCTGACGCCTAGTGTTTCTCCCAGACTGTTAACTGTTTGCTGCCAGATGGTATCAAGATCCAAGGTTCGACGAATCTTTCTGCCAATTTGGAGTAAAAGTTTTTGCGATTGAGCTGATATTTGCTGATTCATAGCAACCCTTGTTCTACTAGACTGGCAAAAGTGTACCACTGGGCCAACAGAGCAGGAATTTACTGAATTTACCAGCCTGTCGCTGTCCGATTTAGGAATTACGTAATTCTACTTAAATTTTGCCACACGCCGTCAAACATTACTAAGTAGTTTCGGTGTCTTTACAAGATATTTATGATTTTTACAGAGAACAGAGATTATCCAGTATTCTAAATAATTCTTTAATGTAGGGGTTTGAGAAGCTGAATCTGTGATACAAGCTGGGATTAAGTTCTTGTAAAGTTGGCGGTTTACGGGGGTTTACTCGGAGGGGTTAGCTCCCAGCGGACAGATAAAGATCAGCTTTGTTATCCCTACCCCCGGATTCCATTGATGCGAATTCTGGGTAGATCCCGGAAGCGGCGGGGGCGATCGATCAGAGTTCCAAAATCCCAAGGAGGGAGCTTGGCGACGGAGAAAAGTTAAAATTGATACACTGGCGATCGAACTGTGTTGGTAGGATAATTACCAATTATCGATGACCTTTATTCACGAAATGGAACTCACGGATACACGAATATAGCAATTATTCAGGCAATTTTTAAGTGAGTGAGGTACAGTTGGGTAATTGGTAATTGCTAATTGCTAATTGGTAAGAAAGCTGGCGAGTACCGCACGAAAGTTGAGAACTGGTATAGCTGTTTTTTTCCTGATTCCTGATTCCTAATTCCCTCTTGCTGATTCCTGATTACTTCAAAGTCCAGACTATCAATTGCCGATGATTGATTACCAGTGATTAATTTTTCAATAGTGGTTCTTGATAAAGCGGCACAGTAAAAGTAACAGTCGATCCCAGTCCTTCCCCCATACTGTAAAAATTTACTGTACCCCCCATTGCTTCTACCAGTTTTTGAGAAATAGCCAATCCCAAACCGGTGCCGCCGTATTGCCTGGTACGATCGCCGTCCACCTGAAAAAACGACTCAAATAATTTATCTTGCTTGTCGAGAGAAACCCCAATGCCAGTATCAGCGACTCGAATTTTTACCATTCCGGGGAACTGCTGGTTGTCAACAGTCACCTTTTTCTTAATAACTTCGGCACTGATGCGAATTCCCCCTTCCCCAGTAAATTTAATTGCATTGCCCGTGAGGTTCAAGATTACTTGAAGCAGGCGTTGGTAGTTGCCATATACAATAATCTCGTCTTCCACAGCGGGTTTTTGGATTTGAAATTGCAATCGCTTTTGCTCGACTTGAACCCGTGTGAAATTCTCAACTTGTTGCAAGAGTTCGCCGAGTTGGACGGGAGCGAGGTCTAACTCCATTTTGCCAGCTTCGATTTTAGCGACATCCAAAATATCGTTAATAACATTGAACAAATGTACTGCCGAGCGGTAAGCTTCTTCGATAAATTGGTGCGCTTCTTCAGGGTCATCTGCCATGCCGTCCACAAGCAGTTTCAGGAAACCGAGGATGCCGTTGAGGGGGGTGCGGAGTTCGTGAGAAGTATTGGCAAGAAATTGACTTTTAAGTTGGGAAAGAGCTACGGCTTCGGCGCGGGCCTGTTCTAATTCTTGGTAAAGTGTAGCGTGGGCGATCGCACTGCCGACTTGAGCGACTAACTCGCGGGCGAATTCGAGTTCGACAGGACTCCATTTCGGGGAACTGCCGCAGCGGTGCAAACATATTAGTGCATTGGGTTGGTCTTCATGGGAAGTAGCTGCTACGAGCACGGAATGACGGTGGAAGGGATCGGCGATGGGGGAGGCGTAATCTACTGCTACTGGTTTTAGGGTGGCTAAAGTTTGAATCCACCCCTGCTGTTCTGCTGCGCGCAGTTCTAATCCCAGCATAGAAGAGTAAGGTTCTTGGCGGTACTCAGCTACTACTTTAAAAGTTTTCGATTGGAGATTTTCGATTTGAGCTGGGGAAAGCGGGGGCGAGCGGTCGCTGGCAATTGAGTGTTGTAATTCGGCTGCTGCGGCTGAATAATTTTGTTGATTTTCCGAGGCTAGGAACGGGGAAATTTCGAGATTTTCACTGTCTTTTGTGTAGGAACAGATGATGCAGCGACTGGCGTTCAAGACTTGACCCAAACTGTTAACAGTTTGCTGCCAAATTGTCTCTAGGTCGAGGGTTTTATGCAGGTTTTGAGCGATTTGGGAGATGGTTTTGCGGTCGATTTCCGAGTACGGAGGGAGCGATCGACCGGGGATGCGGCTCGCGGACAGCATCATTTGTTGGTGGGCGTCCGAGGGGGATGGCAAAGCTCGATAGAGCATGAATTCTGGTGAATCTGGCGGTCTGTCTGTGGGTTTGTCAGACAGCAGCCTTCCCATAACTAAGACTTTTGCAGCTTTGCCGTTTGAGTCGATCGCCGGAGTGAGTGTCAAATCGAAGAGAAAATATTGTCCGGCGTGGCAAAATGGATAGCTGAACCGTTGCGGTACGAGGGTTTCGAGCGCCCGCTGCAGGATATCGAGATAAGGCTCATGGGCGATGGGTTGCAGGGTTTCGCTGAGGGGGCGATCGACAATTTGTTCTGCTGTGAGGTTGTACTGCTCGGCTTTTTGCCAGTAAAAAGATAGATATCGACCAGAGGCGTCTTGGGTAAATACTAATTCTGCCCCTAACTCTTGAAAAAAGGCTGTAGAGGCGAGGCTCGATCGCCGGAAATCTGTGTTAGAGTCCATCAGAGTAGAGGATGAAAGTAGTTCTGATTTTGGAGTCGTGAGTTTTTAATTAAAAACTCACGACTCCAAATTGTTTTGGGCTTCGACCGTTAAGTTGTGAGTTATTAATCCACTAAAAAGTTGTTGACTTTTTAATTAAAAATTAACCTATCAAAACTCACAAATCGCAACAATTTTAGGCTTCTACCATTGATTTTTTAGCAATCAATGAACTAAAAAAAAATTGATTATTTAATTCTGAACTTAACTCAAAGCTCAAAACTCTTTGTTGTCAGCCGTTTTGGGTAATTTAAAAATAACAATTAAGATTTAGGAGTTAGGAATCTGCACCGATTGACGATCGAGTTTGAAAATTACGCCAAAATCTAAGGCTGCGAACAACTCAAGTCTGGGACTGGATCGCGCATTTTTTCCGTCACCTTGAAGAGTTCCGAGGTTGTGAGTTAGCGCAGTTCGCTCCGAACAACCTGTAGCTTTCGCCGCGAAATCTGCCGGAGATCGCCGGCGCGATCTAAATTTTACAGCCCGCAGATTTGCGCGTGCCGTCTGGGGCAAGAGAACCTCAGTCGTTCCACTCGCCGCGCGGCGGGACTGGGGGGTTGCGGCGCAAATTCAGAGCCAGCTCGTCTTCGCGGCGCTCGCCTCTGAGCCACTGCTTGATTGCTGTTTCAATGACTTTGCTGGGGTCATTCGTCAAGTGCTTAATTTGGTCTAGCAGTTCAGGATCGATATGGATGGACAGTTCGACTTTTTCTGAGGAACTGTGGGATGGTATTCTTGATTCGCTCATAGTTAAAAAATCCTAGTTTTAATTCTTAAGTTTCAATTCTTTTGATGACAACCGACTGGACTAGATATTTGAAGTCCCTGATTTGCACCCAACCTTTCCTCAACCGCTTAACCGCTTTCTGTACAATGAGAGAGAGAAAAGTTTTTTCCTTTTGGGTGTCCGGGCTCGGTCGGACACTTGAAAGGGTAATAACTGATACTCTTGAGGTTTGCCTTCAGTTGTGGTTTGATCTCAATCCCAGTAAGAGGTGGAAGTAAGCACTCTACTCTTGCTTGTGTAATCATACAACAAAAAGTATCCTTTGCCGATTAGCTCTTTGACAAAAAACATGACTAACGTCCCTGTATCTCGCATTCGCAATTTTTCGATTATTGCTCACATCGACCACGGAAAATCCACCTTGGCCGATCGCCTGTTGCAGGCGACTGGGACTGTGCAGCCACGGGAGATGAAGGAGCAGTTTTTAGACAATATGGATATCGAGCGCGAACGCGGCATTACGATTAAGCTGCAGGCGGCTCGGATGAATTACACTGCCAAGGACGGTCAGGAGTACGTACTCAATCTGATCGACACTCCCGGACACGTGGACTTTTCTTACGAGGTGTCGCGATCGCTCGCTGCTTGCGAAGGGGCGCTGCTGGTGGTAGACGCATCTCAAGGCGTGGAAGCACAAACCCTGGCAAATGTCTACCTTGCCTTGGGAAACAATTTGGAAATTATTCCTGTTTTAAATAAAATTGACCTGCCGGGGGCAGAACCGGAACGGGTAAAAGGGGAAATTGAAGAAATTATCGGTCTGGACTGTAGCGGGGCGATTGAGGCTTCGGCTAAGGAAGGAATTGGTATAAATGAGATTTTGGAGTCGATCGTCGAATTGGTGCCGCCGCCGCAGGATACTGTTGACAAACCGCTGCGGGCGCTAATTTTTGACAGTTATTACGACGCTTATCGCGGGGTAATTGTGTATTTCCGGGTGATGGACGGAAGTGTCAAAAAGGGCGATCGAGTTTTATTGATGGTTTCGGGTAAGGAATATGTCATCGATGAATTGGGCATCCTTTCACCGACTCAAGTTCCAGTAGACGAACTGCACGCGGGGGAAGTTGGTTATCTGGGCGCGGCAATTAAAGCGGTAGCTGATGCTCGCGTCGGCGATACGATTACTTTGGTCAAAAAGTCTGCATCGGAGCCTTGGCCGGGTTATACAGAGGCAAAGCCGATGGTTTTTTGCGGCTTGTTCCCAATCGATGCTGACCAATTTCCAGATTTGCGGGAAGCTTTAGAAAAACTCGAACTCAACGATGCGGCGCTTTCTTACGAACCGGAAACATCGAGTGCGATGGGATTTGGTTTCCGCTGCGGTTTCTTGGGTTTGCTGCACATGGAAATTGTGCAAGAACGACTGGAGAGAGAATACAATTTGGATTTAATTGTTACGGCTCCTTCTGTGGTTTATCAAGTCACAACAATTAAAGGAGAACTCTTAACAATTGATAATCCCAGCCACTTGCCAGATCCTCAGTATCGGGAGAAAATTGAGGAACCTTATGTGCGGGTAGAAATGCTGTCGCCGGAAACTTATGTGGGGGCGCTGATGGAACTGTCTCAAAGTCGGCGGGGCATTTTTATGGATATGAAGTATCTGAGTCAAGGCAGAACTACGCTGGTTTACGAGTTGCCTTTGGCGGAGGTGGTGACGGACTTTTTTGACCAGATGAAATCGCGATCGCGCGGTTATGCGAGCATGGAGTATCACATAATTGGCTACCGCGAAAATCCGTTGGTGAAATTGGACATTTTAATTAATGGCGATCCAGTTGACGCTTTGGCGATGATCGTACACCGTGATAAGGCTTATAATGTGGGCCGCGGGTTGACGGAAAAACTCAAGGAGTTGATTCCCCGCCACCAGTTTAAGGTGCCGATTCAAGCGACAATTGGCGCTAAGGTGATTGCTTCGGAACACATTCCGGCTTTGCGGAAGGATGTGTTGGCGAAGTGTTACGGCGGTGATATTTCGCGGAAGAAAAAGTTGCTACAAAAGCAGGCGAAGGGTAAGAAGCGGATGAAGTCTGTGGGTACTGTGGATGTGCCGCAAGAGGCTTTTATGGCTGTGCTGAAGCTCGATCGGGATTCGTAATCTGTGTGGCCTTTTGTCAGGAACAGGCAAGATGCCTGTTCCACAAAGAGTCTGTTTTTTTGTAGTTGTTTGCAGTCATCTAGAACAGGCAAGATGCCTGTTCCACAAAGAGTCTGTTTTCTTGTGGGATGGGCATCTTGCCCGTCCCTGTGGAAGCCCAGAATATGGCGGCAGCGTGAGTGGCGATCGCCCGATCGCATCACAGCTTACTACAACTTAAACAAGAATGCTTTGTTGAAACTAGCGCTGAATTTCATCTACAACTTTGCGATCGCTCAAATCGCGATGCCACCAGTGGCTACAGCCATCTTGACAATATTTGCAGTACCTGCGCGCATCGGCAATTGCCAATAAACTCATTAACAGGAAAAAGGTTTTGATAAATTCTGAGGGCGGGAGTTTCAAAAGCTTTGCCATTTGTTCTTTTAATCGCCCTCTACTGAGCAACACACAAGGGGTGTAAGTTGGGCGAAGTTTTGATTTGGCAATAGCTAGGGAAACATCTTCTTCTCGCGCCCCTGCTTGGAGGGTCATGTAGGATAGCCACTGCAATATTTCCTGCTGGTATTCGGTTGGGAAGCTTAAAAACCAGTTTTTTGCATATTCTTGGCTAATTAATTCTTGTTTAATTTGATTGATTTTAATTTCATCGGCTAGATTCATTTGCCTCTCCTAAGTCTGGCTCAAATATAACGTGAGGTTCTCCTGAGATGAGGGAGCCAGTAAAAATATCGATTCCCGTTTCTCGACCTGAACTATTAATTTCGCCGCCACTTGTACCCCGAGGGACGGAACTGCTAGCGGAATGCCGCTGGCGAGACTTACCTAACATTATATAGTCCCAGTCAGACGTTGGCGTACTTGTCCCGTTTGCTCGACTGCCAACAACTATGATGGTTTGTTTTGTCCGATCGGCTGCATTCTGAATTCTCCTGGCATCTTCTGGAGATATGCCTGCTTCTTGCCATGTTTTTACCCCTCTCATTTAATGAATATTAGCATTGCAGTAGGCGAGTTTTTTCGCACTTCTCGATTTAAAAATTAAGCACGATAAATCAAGTTTTAGTTTCAGTCATCTGTTGATTTGAGCTTGCCGGATGCTTTTGCTTGGTCGATCGCATCTTGAATCAGAAGGTAGACAAAGTTGGAGATAGATCGCTTTTCGAGATCGCACAACTTTTCGAGATCCTTTTTAGCCTGTGTTGGCAAAACCACTGAAATCCTCTCGCTGTCGCTCATGCCTTGCAATCTGTTGGAACTTTTCCCTATTGTGCCACTTCGCCCGTCCAGCTCGTGCATTCACAGTCAGCTTTATGCTTACTTATGCACACTAATGCTTACTTTGTGTTATTTTTATGGGTAATGTCAGAAGCCAGCGCATCCACCGACCAAGTTTCTGCGCTGGCTCTGGCTCCGTTTAGCAATGGAGACTCCTCTATTATGAAATACGAAGGATACTTGAAGCCGTGGGCAATAGCCCGCTTGCTTCCCAGCTTGCAATGGGCGATCGTCGGTCGCTATCGCAGCCGATCGGATGCGGAGGGACATCTTCAGTTGTTTCGGCAACGAGTGCCCAACATCCGATTTGAAGTGGTGTTTGATTTACCCTCTCGCCGAGGATAAGTTTTTGAGGGAGGGTTTTTGATAAGTTAACTGTCAAATTATCGAGGGCGATCGCACTTTTGAACATGAAGGGCGATCGCATTTTATAGCAACTATTAGCTAGGCATAATTGACTCTAATTTGTGGAATTACGATCGGACGATATGCGTCAACTGTAACTTCAATTATTCCGAAACCGCCGCGACGGGGTTCAACAGCATCGTAGCGAATCCTAACTCCAGTATCCGAGTAATTATTTGGATAATATCTAAAGCTAGTCGAGTCCCAATTTCGCCAATCAGCATAACTAGCACCCCCTCCCAATCGCGGCAAAACAGATGCTTGCACTTCATCAACACTTAACCTTTGATTCTCTCGCAAATACATTGCTGCAATAGACATCCCAATAGAAGCCGCACCAGAAAAGGCTGACATAGTTGGTCGATCGTATTAGACATCTCCGAAAACAATCAAAGCCTCTGTGTAGTTAAGCTCCTTGACGTAAATGTAATCATCCTAAATTAGCTAGTGTGCACGAT
>NZ_SRRZ01000121.1 GCF_013179805.1 Microcoleus asticus IPMA8
TCTACTATTATTCGCGAAAAATCTTCTCTTCATCCCTTGGGCTTGTCTTGGCAACTAGAATAACTGCTCCCTCTATTTATTGAGCCGATACCTCTGAACCTCGTGATTTTCTTTGTACCTGAACCCATTCTGAGCAATCCTGCGGGCCCATAGCCAGTTGCATCTTTGAGCGTCACTCATTGAGGGACAAGAAATGTTGGGTCGATTCTTCTCAATACGATAAAGTGTCTTTTAGGACAGCCAAACTTTTCTGTTAGCTGTCCCCACTTCTCAAATAAACTGCTAGGCAACAACAATTGTTTGACCGTTGGTTAAACTGCTGAAGTTATACGTCGTGCTACCAGCTATGAGTTTTTCAAACTCAGAAGTATTCATAATGCTGATACCTGAATAATTATAGCCAGTGAAATTCACCGCTGTGCCGGATATACCAACAACATAACTTCCTGACGTTAATTCCAGCGTGTCTTTACCGTTTCCGCCGTTGAAATTACCGCTACCAAAACCCTTTAGATAGTCTTTACCGTCTCCCAAAAAGACCTTGCCCAAGAGGTTACTGCTAAGGAAGCCGGCAATAATGGAGTCGTTACCATTACCAGTATTAATGGTACCGTCGTTGTTAATGCCCAAGCTATTCGCAGTTATTACGTCGTTACCATCACCCGTATCGATAATGCCTGACAAATAGTTGGTGATGGGGATGCCACCTCCCTCAGTGTGGATGCCAGTGATTGTGTCATTACCATCGCCAGTATTAATGGTACCATCGTTGTAAATGCCGACGCTACCCATGCCCGTGATTGTGTCGTGACCCTTACCCGTATCAATAATACTGCTAAAAAAAGCGTTTTGGATGCCGTAGCCGCTTCCAATAGAGTGATCGCCAGTGATTGTGTCATTACCATCACCAGTATCCAGGATGGAAAAGTTGGCGATGGCGACGCTATAATCAGCGTTATCAACGCCAGTGATTGTGTCCTTGCCGCCAAGAGTATTAGCGGTGCCAGTATTGAGTATTTGCTCAACCCCAGACGCGGGGACAACATCAGCCCGGTTGGTAAACGTTATACTTGAAAGTTCGATCGCCATAGGAAGACCTCGCTATTAAGAAACAAATGAAAGAAGCTTAAATGTTATAGCTTATATTTGTATCCCAATCCACAATATTCTATTCTGTAGGGTTTTATTTCTTAACACAGTCCAAGCTATTTTGATGAGACAGCTTGCTCCTAAAGCTTTTTTACGCTAAAAAAATCAATAATTGACGCCTATTCTTCTGACAGCGAACGATTTCAACAATAGAATAAATAATTAAATATTCAACTAGAAACAAGAGTCATGAATCTGAAGTAATGATTTATGACGCTTTTATTTAATTTGAACAAATTGCAAGGACAAACAGAGCATCGAACCTGCTATGTGTGGCAAATACATCATCATTATCTAGGGCTTGCTGAATAAGCGATCGCTTTCCCAAGACCAAAAGCTATCGATATTCAAGCCGAATTTAGTAAAAGTCTTGGTTGCTTCAACTCTTACGGCTACCCGTAGATTGCGGTTAGTGCGTCTTATCGCTTCGCTCAATCGCGGGATGGGTGCACTTCGGGCGAGCATGGGTCATCGTGGCTTTGGTTACAACAACTTTGGCAACTTTCTTTGTCGGTCACGATATCGATCGCCTTCAATCTCCCTCAACTTCCATCTCCAACTGATACACCCGCAAACTGGGATGTTCGCCAATCAATTGCCAGCAATATCCCTCAACTGTGGGAGTGGGTCGCGCTCCTTGGCGGTACAGGAATATCGGCTCGTTTCTCATCAACGCGGTGAATATCTCTCGCTCTCTGTCTTTGCCATCATCCCAAATCAGGTGAGCTTTGCCGAAGTAGCCAACACCCATCAAGCTGGCAAAGAGCCATTCCATCAGAGCTTGCTGCTGTTCCTGGGTTAGCGGGGATTGACCGTAGCTGTCAATTGCGGGCGATTGAGATTTTGGTTTGAGAGAGGCGATGAGGGCGCTAGCAAGGTTGAAATATTTTTTCATCGGGAGTTGGTATAGGTTATAACCTCAATCGGTACGACAATAGGTTGGTTAGCAACATCAATTCGATACGTTACTTCGCTAGTTCGAGAAGGACAGCAGAGGGCATCTTGCGGGGTGTAGCGGGAAAAGAGAGCCTTGAAGCGGGAAGGCGTTTCGATATCGGTTTGAAATAAAGCGCCATCGCTCCTAGAATTCATTGGGTTTGGGGAAGTGGTTCCGGCAAAGATACCGTTGGCAAAAACGAATTCCTGGTATCCCACAGGGCGGCACATTCCATCGAAACCGGTCTGCCCTTTTACCAGCACTACGCGCCCCGAACTTTTAGTTTCGCCCCGCACGTTAAATAGAGTCCATCCTGCTGCTTTCACGGCTCGTTCTTCGGGAGTAGAAGGGTTGCGGATTTGCTGCTGGCAGCGGGCTGCGTCGGAGGAATTATTGTTGGGAGCTTTGGGAACTGACGCTCCGGGTTTGTTCCAATTTGTCAGTGTTTTTTGTTCCAGCCACGAACTGCTGGACGGTTGACTCACTGCGGCTGTAGCGAGGGCCAGCGGAACAAGTGCAAGCGCTAAACCAATTGGATAAAGTATTTGAGCTTTCATCTAATTATTTTGCAGTTTAAGTGGCAGTCTTTAAATTCATTACGAGCAAAATTCCCCAAGGTCGGCTTGCCAACGGCTGTCCTCAGTTTATCAAATTAGGGGCTGCACTGTAAAATCTGAATAAAAAGCCATATAAAAGGTTGCTGCCACAGCAGAAGTCTATTGCAAACAGTTCTGGTTAGCGCGAAAAGAACCAGCAGAGTATTGAGGAGAGAACAGGCGATCGCTTAACCCAAGCATTACAGCAAGCGACCGCTTTTTGGATTAGCAAGCAAATTCAATTTTTTATGTATACTTTTAGTTAGTCGGGATGAAGATACTGTTCGGTAGATCGCACGTTCGGATATTGCCCCGTTAGAGAGCTGTTTTAAGACTTATCAACCAAACGACCGAATTGATAGCAAACAAAAAAGTATAAAAAATATAGATTGACGGAGCGCGCACAGCTCTCCACAAAGAAGGCATTTTAAATATTTTCAAAGAACCGAGCGGGTGAACTAGACCTTCCGGTATAGAATGGGTATTGAAACTTTTATCTAAAGCCCTTTCATCATTCAAGAATTCGGTAACGGCAGCAGCTCTTTGCATATAATAAAATTGCACCCTCCAGTAGGTAGCTTCTAAAAACCAAAAACCAAAAATTATAACGTACCCCAGCGGAACCAGCGCCTCTATTTTGCTGGCAAACACCCAACCAATCAACGCTACCCAAATGGTAATTGCCGCAGTTTTTACCTGCTGCAAAATTGTACTGAAGTTAGCTATTTTTTTCTCTAGTTCCTCTGCTCCTTGTTGCAGCATGGCTAGCTGAAATTTAAATCGATCCATGTTTGATTCGGAGGTGGCTGATTGTTCATATATCAATAGTTCGGACAGTTTTAGATATAGTGGAGTGTCCGAAACCCAGACTGGCTATATGGTGGACTATTTTTTCAAGGTTTAAGTCGAGCGCCCTTGTTGCCTAAAGTTCGTTAAAAATGGCAGGGCTTCCTCGCCCTCGGCTTACAGGATCGTTAAAAAACTGTCCGAACTATTGGCGTAAAGCAAGTAATAATATCTTAACCCTCTCTCAGTACAGACGAAATACGTAAAATGGAGGAATCTTATGTCAGGTAAACTTACAGGCAAAATTGCACTGGTAACAGGTGGGAACAGTGGGATTGGACTCGCGACTGCCCAACGGTTTGTAGCAGAGGGAGCTTACGTCTTTATCACGGGTCGGCGTCAAAACGACCTCGATGCTGCGGTGAAGCAGATTGGCAAAAATGTCACCGCCGTTCAGGGTGATGTATCAAATCTCGCGGATATCGATCGCCTGTTTGCCGCGATTAAGCAAGAGCAAGGGCACCTCGATGTAATCTTTGCCAATGCGGGCGGTGGAGAAATTGCTCCACTGGGATCGATCACTGAAGAACACTTTGACAAAACATTCAACGCAAATGTCAAAGGTTTGCTATTCACCGTGCAGAAGGCATTACCACTGCTGCCAGAGGGCGCTTCTATTATTCTGAACGCCTCGACTGCTTCTACCGTAGGCACCCCAGCCTTTAGCGTTTATAGCGCGACCAAGGCTGCCGTGCGATCGTTTGCCCGCAATTGGATACTCGACCTCAAAGAACGCAAAATTAGAGTCAATGCGATTAGTCCTGGCGTGGTCCCGACTCCTGGCTACACCCTTTTGGGATTGAGCGAAGAGCAGGTGCAGGAATTTGTGAACAGTCAAGCCGTCACCATTCCGCTAGGACGAGTTGGTACGCCCGATGAAATTGCCAAAGCCGTTGTCTTTCTTGCTTCAGACGATAGCAGCTTTGTTAATGGCATCGAACTGTTCGTTGATGGTGGTATGGCACAAATCTGAATATGAGTGAATTAGGAAATAGTGCTTTCCTAAATCACTCATATTTACACTCAAAAGAGAAACATCATGATTAAGCTTTACGGTCACGAAATGTCTGGTAACAGTTACAAACCAAGACTGTTGCTGGAACTATTAAATATCGAATATGAATGGGTCAAAGTGGACTTAATGAAAGGCGAACAAAAATTGCCGGAATACTTGGCACTCAACCCATTGGGACAGGTTCCTTTGTTGGTCGATGGCGATACCAAACTAGCTGATGCTCAAGCTATTTTGGTGTACTTAGCGCGGCAGCATGGCGGCGATCGCTGGCTGCCGTTGGATGCCCTCCCGTTGGCTCAAGTCGTTCGCTGGCTATCGACAACTGCTGGAGAAATCCGCCAGGGCCCTGAACATTCCCGACTTTATTATTTGTTTGGGGCTACCAGTATCAATATCGAACGCGCACACCAGCAAGCAGAGAATATCCTGACTCAATTAGATAGGCATTTGAGTACGCGCAACTGGTTAGAATTCGATCGCCCCACCATCGCTGATATCGCAGTCTTTCCTTACGTTGCTCTAGCGAACGATGGCAAGATTGACCTCGCACCCTATCCCAGCGTCCTAGCTTGGATCGATCGCATCAAACAACTCCCCGGCTATATCCCAATGGCTGGACTGTAGGCGAACCGCACAGCTTAAAAACAGAGGTAACGTATGGCAATCCCAGGCTGGACAAGAACCGAATCGCCGTTTCATGCGGGCGAACTAGCAATTCAAGGTCGAATGGGTACGCAGACCAAGATGGATAGGCAAGGACGACAAATGATTCGGGAATACCTGCCCGATCAGTTTCGCCAGTTCTTCTCCCAACTTTCTTACATAATTGTGGGTACGGTGGATGTGACAGGCAGCCCCTGGGCTTCAATTCTGGTAGGGAAACCGGGCTTTGTATCAACGCCCGACGATCGTACCTTACAGATTGCCGCCAAACCCCTATTTGGCGATCCTTTCACAAATAATCTTGCCGATGGCATCGATATCGGCTTGCTGGGAATTGAACTCCATACCCGCCGCCGCAATCGCGTGAACGGTACTGTCGCAGCAATGGACTCGGATCGCTTTGAAGTGCAAGTGGGACAAAGCTTTGGCAACTGTCCCAAATATATTCAAACTCGGATGTTTGAGCTAATTAATCGAGATTCCGCAACGCCGCCATCGATCCATCAATTCCAAATGCTTGGAGCCCAAGAACGTGCCACGATTGCTGGGGCTGATACCTTCTTCATTGCAACCGCTTATCAAAATACATCGGCAGGCATTGCTAGCGGGGTAGATGTTTCTCATCGCGGTGGCAAATCAGGCTTTGTGCGGCTCGATGATCACTGTACGCTGACCGTTCCCGACTTCTCTGGCAATTGTCAGTTTAATACCTTTGGCAACCTTGAGTTGAATCCCAGAGCTGGACTGTTATTCGTGGATTTCGACCGCGGCAACCTGCTCTATCTCACAGGCACAGCCGAAGTGATTTGGGAAGGTGCCCAAATCAATGACTACGAGGGAGCAGAGCGATTGTTTCGCTTCCACCTCGATCGCGGCTGTCGGGTAGAGGGCAGCCTCCCGCTGAGCTGGTCATCGCCAGCGTTCTCGCCTTTCCTGGATCGCACAGGTTTCTGATAAGGGCATCACTCGACATTCTTAAAGGAGCATATATGTCACTGATTAAAACACCATTCGGGCAACATTCCACCGCTGCCGAGGTGGTAAAGGGAATCGATCTTTCTGGCAAGCGGGCGATCGTCACTGGAGCAGCATCGGGCATCGGCATCGAGACAGCACGGGCACTCGCTCGTACAGGTGCTGAAGTGACCCTGGCTGTGCGTGACATCAATGCTGGTCAAAAGACAGCGGCTGACATCACTACTACTACGGGTAATGGAAACATTCACGTTGCCTTGCTGGATCTGACTGATCGAGCTTCGATCGCTACATTTGTCGATGCGTGGAATGAACCATTACATATCCTTGTCAATAATGCTGGTGTAATGGCATTGCCTGAACAATACACGTCCGAAGGCTGGGAGATGCAGTTTGCTACCAATCATCTTGGGCACTTTGCTCTGACACTCGGACTCCATCATGCACTGGCAGCGGCTGGTGCGGCACGTATCGTCTCCGTCAGTTCTAGCGGACACCTGCTCTCGCCAGTGGTCTTCGATGATATCCACTTCGCCTTTCGCCGTTACGATCCGTGGTTGGCATACGGACAGTCCAAGACTGCCATTGTCCTTTTCGCGGTTGGTGCAGCCTCACGCTGGTTGAAGGATGGCATTACGGCTAATGCTTTGATGCCGGGGGCGATCGCGACCAACCTTCAGCGCCATGTGGGTGGGATTCAGACACCACCAGAGCGGCAGAAAACACCGGAACAGGGTGCTGCCACCTCAGTTTTGCTGGCAACCTCCCCCTTGCTGAAGGGCATTGGCGGTCGCTACTTCGAGGATTGTAACGAAGCCGCGATCGTGCCTCGGCGAACCGAAGACTACAGTGGCGTTGCACCCTATGCTCTCAACTCGGACAACGCCGATCGCCTCTGGGAGGAATCGTTGCGCCTGCTTGCCTGACCGTGTTTTTAAACAGCGGTAATTAATCCTTTTGCTTGTATTGACTAATAAAAGACTTTAGCTGTTTTTCTTGAAACTTTTGAGCAAATTCACACAACTGCTCAGCAAAAGGAATAAAATTGGCATCCAATTTTTTTAAATGTTCGGCTTGTTTGATAATCGCTTTCAAATTGCCTTTCATAATTAAATCATAGAAAATATCAATTTCTTCTGGGGGTGGAGGAACTATAGCCGCAGCCAACGATAAAGCGCTATCTCGTTTAATACTTTTGGCAGGGGGAGGAAAGACTTCAACTAACTGTTCGTAGAGCCAAGATAGCCCTAAATGTCTGTGCAACAATCTAAACAAATCAGAAGCTTCTACAGGTTTGGGAAGAAAAGCATCCGCCCCAGCATCTAAACTATTGTTCTGGTCAGTTTCAAACACTGAAGCTGAGGAGACAATTATTAAAATATCTTTCAATTCTGGCAATTCACGCAGGCGGCGCATCAACTCAAAACCCTTCATTTGGGGCATTACCAAGTCGGTGATAATAGCATCTGGCATTAATTCGCGAGCTTGCTCTAAACCTTCAATTCCATTGGTAGCTTCAACAACTATAAAGCCAATGGGTGCGAGCAAATTGACAATCACAGAGCGATTTTCCCACCTATCATCTACTACGAGAATTTTGCGCTTGTTTCCTGTAAAGCCGACTATAGTTCTTGTTGGCTGCACTGTCGGTAAAACCTTTCCATCAGACATTGATAAACTCAAATCAAACCAGAACTTGCTGCCTATCTGCGGCTTGCTACTTACTAGGATGCTACTTCCCATTATTTCAATAATTTTTAAGCTAATTGCCAATCCTAAACCAGTTCCTTCTGCCATGCGGCGAGCCTCACCTACCTGTTCAAATGGCAGAAATATTTTCTGCATTTGTTCGCTCGTCATTCCCACGCCAGTATCTTCGATTTGAAAGCGGATTTTGTGGATAGCTTTCGGTGCGATCGCAGTTGATTCAACAGCTACAGATTCTACTACAGCCACTTTAAAAATAACGCCACCTGCATCAGTAAATTTAACAGCATTACCCAAAAGATTGACTAACACTTGCCGTAAGCGTTTTTCGTCAGTCTTAACGATACTTGGTAGTGCAGCATCAAATTGGCATTCTAAAGAAATGCCTTTCTGTTCAGCTTTAATGCGGCAGATTTCGCTGACTACCTGAAGAAATGCTAGGAAATAGAAATTTGTGGGATAGAGTTCCATTTTTCTAGCTTCAATTTTAGAAAGGTCTAAAATATCATTAATCAGAGTAAGCAAGTGCGAACCGCACTGGTAAATGATGTTAATCTCAGCAATTTGTTTGGGAGTTAACCTGCTATCTCGCTGGAGGATTTGAGCATAACCTAAAATGCCGTTGAGAGGTGTTCGTAATTCGTGGCTCATGTTAGCAAGAAATTCACTTTTAGCTTGATTGGCAGCATCAGCGACAATTTTAGCTTCTTGGAGTGCGAGTTCTACAATTTTGCGGTCTGTAATGTCTTGAAAAGTTCCTTTAAATTTGACAGGTACATCATTTTTGTAGTGAGGTTGACCGAGAATATGAACCCATCGCTGATTTTTTTTACCCGTAACGAACTGCAACTCTATATCAAAAGGTTCTTTATTTGCGATCGCACTTTCGAGTGCTGGTTCCAAAATCTGTAAGGACTCAGATGGATAGAAAGCCTTTGCTGCTGCCATAGTTAACTGAAAACCTGAATCAACTTCATAAATGCGGTAAACTTCTTCTGTCCAAGCCAATTCTTCAGTTTCTAGATTGATTTCCCAGCCGCCAACTTTTGCTAACTGTTGGGTTTGGTTGAGAAGTGCTTTGCTTTCTCGCAGTGCGGTAGTCCGTTCATCAACGCGCTGTTCTAACTCTTCGTTGGTTTTTTCTAAGGCAGTAAAAGATTCTTGTAATTGCTGTACCATTTGATTGAACGATTCAGCTAAAATATCCAGTTCTCCAATCGATTCGACCTCTACTTTTTGGTTTAATTTTCCATTTGCTATTGCTCTACTTGCATCCCTCAAACGCAGAATAGGCTCAGCTATCCAGCCAGAGGTAAAAATTCCCAGAATGGCAGCCAGCAATAATGATAAAAGGCACAGCAAAATCGTAGTCCTGGTGTTAGAATTAATTTGATCCGTGAAGTCCGCTTCGGGGACAGCAACTACAATTAGCCAGTCAATACCGCGACCGTTTTTAAATGGTGTCACCTGTAGAAATTGGTGCTTGCCACCCAAGTCAAACGTGAGTTGCTGGTTAGTATTAATTTTGCTCAAGTCGCCAAACTTATCGATCAAATATTGGGATGAAAGGCGAATCAAAGGCACGCTACTTTCAGTTGCTTTCATCCGCTTCTCAACCTTCCCATCCTTACTAACTAGAAATGGCTTTTCCGACGTTGAGGAAGCTACAATCAGTCCTGAGCGTTCCATGATGAATGTCTTTCCAGACTTACCAATTTTTAAACTTTGTAGGAAGTCGCGGGTTTGACTGTCAAGTAGCTCCGCACCTAAAACACCTATCAAATTACCAGTTGAGTCATAGACTGGCTGACTAGCAGTAATTCCCAAATGATGACTTCCGAATACAAGAAAAGGATCGATCCATCTGGGTTTTCCTGCTGCAACCGCTGCTTTATACCAGGGTCGATTCCGCGCGTCAAAAGCAGGAATGATTTTTTCCAGCTTTTTGCGATTGCCAAAGCTATCTGTAGAGTACCAGACTAACTTGCCACTAACAAATCTTTCTGTTGTGTAAATATATAATTTCTCATTATCTTGACGCTGGGCTACAACTATTCCTCCGAGAGGATTGCCAAAATAAATAGCACTTACTGAATCAAAAACTTGAAGCTGATGCCACAAATGACGCTCCAAATCTCTCTGATTCTGCACGTCCAACAAGTTAACATTAATAGTAGCCGCGAGGCTTTGATTGACTTGATGAGCGCTCGTAAGGTAAGTCCCCAAATTCTGCTCAATGCGATTGCTAATTTCCCCCCGTAACTGAGCAGCAACATCGTTAACAGCTTTCTGACCATTGCGTAATGATAGCCATCCTGTTAACCCCACAGCCGCAAAAATTTGCAGTAAAAATGGCCCTACTAGAACAAGGCGGAGGGGGAGTTTTCTAGAGTGAGAAGCAGTTAAGCGCATCATAGAACAGTCCAGCGATCGTGATATTAATGTGATCTTATTTTTGACAAAAACACAAGTAAAATATTGGGCTTGTTTGTTATCACAATCGGCAATTATGACTGCTCTATTGGGATTTCAACAGTGAAGTCAGTACCCTGACCCAGTGTGGAAGTACAAGTGATTTTTCCTCCATGTTTCTCTACCACAATTTGATAACTAATACTCAATCCCAAGCCTGTACCTTTCCCTGCTGGTTTGGTTGTAAAAAAAGCTTCAAATAGTTTACAAGCTACTGTCTCTTCGATACCTATACCGTTATCAGCAATGTGAATTTTTACAGAATTATCATTTGCTAATTCTGTGCTAATTGTAATCTTACAATTAGCAGATTTTGCGGATTGGGAATTTACCATTTTATCTTCCAAGGCATCAATTGCATTGGCAATCAAATTCATAAAAACTTGATTTAACTGTCCCGCATAGCATTCCACTAACGGTAAATTGCCGTATTCTTTAACCACCTCAATCGCGGGGCGATCGCCACTTCCCTTCAGCCGATGGCGCAAAATTAAAAGAGTGCTATCTAGCCCTTCGTGAATGTTTGCAGCTACCTTATTTGATGTATCCATCCGCGAAAAATTTCGCAAAGAAACACTAATGTTGCTAATTCTATCTGCTCCTAACTTCATTGAACTAATCACATTTGGCAAGTCTTCTAGCAGGTAATTTAGCTCAATTTCTTCAGCATGATCGGAAATCTGAGGGAGACGATTGGGATAACTTTGTTGATAAAGCTTCAAATGGGCAATCAATTCTTTTATATATTCAGAAATGTGAGTAAGGTTCCCGAAAATAAAACTAACTGGATTGTTAATTTCATGAGCAACGCCAGCCACTAACTGGCCCAAACTGGACATTTTTTCAGTTTGCACTAATTGAACTTGAGTTTGTTGTAAGTTATGTAAAGCCTGGGATAATTCAGCCGTTCGTTCTTGTACGCGCTGCTCTAGTTCCTGATTTTGTTTTTCAATTTTCTGAGTCAAAAAATGCAATTTTAGATGCAGTTTAACGCGAGCTAAAACTTCTTCTTGCTGAAAGGGTTTAGTTATATAATCCACTGCCCCTAAAGACAGACCTTTAACCTTATCAACGGTATCAGACAGAGCGCTCATAAAAATCACGGGGATGTCAGCAGTTAAAGGATTTGCTTTCAGGCGATCGCAAGTTTCAAACCCATCTATCCCCGGCATCATTATATCCAACAAAATTAAATTAGGGAGTGCATAGCCCACCTTTTCAATAGCACTTTCTCCATCTTGTGCTACCCAAACCTCAAAGGAGGCATCATCCAACAAATTATAAAGTACCCCTAAGTTATTAGAGTTGTCATCTACGATTAAAACAATATCTTTCTTTTCAGAATCGGTGTTCATTTATTTGGCTCTTCATTACATATGATGCTTAACTTGTAATTAAGCATCATAACGCTTGCTGTACAATAAGGGTTCTAGCCGTAGATCGCCCGTATTCTTAGCCTCAAACGCTAAAAATAATGACTACACTTATTACCTAGCGAAGCTTTTAGGCTAGCGGACAGGTCTGTTTAGCATACCAAGTAAGGAAGAACCGGAATGTGGTTTAAAATACCAAATTACACAAATTTTACTTGCCAAAGGGTTGTCCCCACCACTGCCAGCATTGTTTATTAAATGGCGATCGCCACTTGTAGATAAGCTCCGATTCTAGCTGTAACCGATGCTTTCGATTGCTCGGCGCTCCGTACCAAAAAGCTATGGCTACACTCACATCTAGGGAATAACGCCGATGTAATTCGATGTAGTTGCCAATGTACTTATGACAATCATGGCTCATCCACCGTTGCTTAGGAGTGCGGTCAGTTTCTCCTACATACAACAGCAAGGGAAGCTCGTTGTCAATAACAAAATAGAGGCAAGTACGATCGCCTCCATCAGGTTTCTCACAAAATGAGAGATTGTGCAGTTCCAGAGCAAAGGGGTCTATGTTGTTAGAGTCACAGAGATTTGGCGCTAACTCGAATAGACTTCCCTGTCGCGGTTGGTCAGCGCCTTCAGATTGTTGGTGTTCAAAAATGCGCTGTTTCCAGCTCTCTAGCACCTCACAACTCATCGTTAACTTAGGAGATTTCGAGGGTCTGGATTTGGGATGAAATTCAGGGAAAAGTTCGAGTTGCTCCACGAGTTTAAAGATTGTTGGACGATCGCTGCTGTCAAGTTTAGCTCAATGGAATTATACCAAACATCACGCTCCCGGTAGTAATGTCTCCAGATAGGGAACTGATACTGTGACAATTATACCAAACTGATGACAATGATTTTTGAAAAAACTAGATAATTCATGAATGAACTCAGCAAAATCTAGAGAGACTGTCACAGATATTCTTGTTTTTTCGATGTTAATGAAAATTTATTTAGCCAAGTTTCGGAAACCGTCGCATTCACGTTGCCTATCTATTCGATCGATTCTTAGCTCTTCATAACAAATCGAACCAAATCACAGCAATTTATGAACAAATGCTACCACGTCAGCTTTTGCGCTTCTTACGAGCTAACAATTCAGGGAAAAGTAAAATCATCCTGCTTCGCTTTGGGGTGATGATGTTTTGGCTCCCTAACTATGAGAATCTATCATCCTTTTGTCTCCTCCAAGAAAGATCTGAATCAGGCATAGAATCCCAAGAATTATTTCTCCCAATATCTGCACGTTTGACCTGTTCCCGACTTTCGGCAAACTCATGAATTTAGAAGAATTAGTAAGGTTTCTGAAATATGAAACTGACCTCGACAGATTCTTTGATTCAACTGCTGCATATTATTTTCAGAACCAAGTGCTTCCTTCACCAACCGAAGCTCAAAGGGTAAAAATAGCTCTGGCAATAAGCGACCAGATAGAAGGGAAGCGCCCGCAAAGTACCGACGCAACCTATCTCGCAGCATATAAAATTGCAGAATCTGTTTAACTACTGACCACTAGCCTCTCATTCTATTGGGAGGTCAGAACTCATACTAACCCTCAAACACATGGCAAGAGATTTAAGTGCTTACAATGTATCAGAAAAACCCTGCTACACCTGCCCCTTTGGTGGTAAAAACCCAATTCCTCTAGCGCCCGATCGACTGGCTTATTATTACGACGAACTCCTCAATGGCGGCTCCCAGCACTTATGCCATAGCGCAGAAAAAACTATTTGCCGAGGCGGACGAACGATCCAACTCCGATGGTTTTGTTTATTAGGTATCATTGAAGAACCTACCGATGAAGCTTTCAATCAAGCTGTTACAGAAGTTGAATTGAAGAGAAACAAAAACGATAAAAACGGTAGAAACAATGGAAAAACAGAAAACATCTCAGAAACACATTGATTTGTTTCTGAAACCCCAAGATTGTTACTTTTTGTACAATCCCTCTAATTGGTGTCCGGGTTGGGCGATCGGTCAAATTGAGCTTCCCATCCCTACTAGCTATTCCCGTTGCTTGACTTTGGTGCGTGATGCTGAAGGTGGCTGCCATTGGGTTCCTGCTAACAAAGTTGCCATTCGTGGGGAAAATCATCGTCAGACTCATCTTTTTGAGACTTATACAGCGAATTGTTTCGATTGGACAAAAATTAACCGTTTTAAGGAAATTGTCTGGTGATTTTATGGAATCTTTAAAAATTACTCAAGAACACATTACTTGGTTTCCTGAACCAAAAGACTGTTTCTTTCACTATGGGAATGTTTGGTGTCCAGGTTGGGCGATCGGTCAAATTGAACTTCCGATCGTTCCCTGTTATTCCCGTTCATTTATCTTAATTCGTGACTGTACCGGGGAGTCCCATTGGTTTACTGCCAACAAAGTTTTGTTTCGTGGTGACAGTCATTTGTTCGACAGTTACATCGGAAACACATTCGATTGGACAAGAATTCACACTTTCAAGTCTCTTGTGTCCTAACTTTTTACCTGACAGCAGCGCTTGACCAGTTCGCACCTGGTTTTTTTATGGTAGATTCAACAAATTCAACAACTAATTTTGATTCACCTTCTTTAGTTCAGCAAAGATTCGTTATCTGCTACGCCTATTATTCGATCGCTGCTGCCACAGAACATGGTAGTATTCTTTTCTTGGCTAACTATGGAAATCTTGAATGGATTACTGATTTTGAAGAAGCCTATTTTTTCGATACTAAAGAAAAGGCAGAAAAAGTAGTTGCAACTCTCCAAGAAAACTTCAAATCTAATAATTTTTCCAAAGATTCTGTCTCTGTGATTCTAGTCAATTGGTCAGAATCCGATTAACTTTTTTGGCTTTTATCTCTATAACAAACGGGGATAAAAGTCAAGTTTTTAGTGTATGAACTCAAAAACAGAAAAGGGATATAAGCTAAAAATAATTTATTAGTTAATTACTGACATGGTGTTGACAGCAGGGCTAGCAGCAAAACTGCTACGCCAAATCCTCGTAGACTACAATTACTGGCCCGAATCCGAATCCGATTCGCCTCTTTCTGTCAGACGATCGAAAACCGCTTTAGATGACAAAGCGATTCTTTCCCGCGATGCAACCATGCGAAGAACAGCAATGAAGGAGTTAGATCCAGAAGTTGCTTACAAAGCACCAGAACGACGAATTGAATACAAAACACTCGATCAAACATTCAAACCTTTAGCTGCTACTGCACTGCTTGAAGTACAAGCAACAGCAACTAACGTACAAGGTGGAATGGCTGAGTTGGAAACATTGGAAATACCGATCGAACAATCCGAATATTTGGTGCAACTCTACAGCGTTTTCAAACAACTAACAAATGCCAAAGTTTGTTATGTTGTTGATGGTAATATGACAGGTTCTGACCCATATACAGGACTTTTTATTACTGGTGAAAGCAGCGATGGTGAGGTTATTATTGCTCAATCTCTGCTAGTTCAAACCTGATAATTAATCCCGTTTGTTTTTATACAAAAAAAAAAACGGGATTAATCACAGAATTTTTTACACATTTAAAAACTATGCTGACAGCAGTTCTGGCACTAAAACTTCTTCGTTCC
Source organism: Microcoleus asticus IPMA8 (assembly GCF_013179805.1). Classification (GTDB taxonomy): domain Bacteria; phylum Cyanobacteriota; class Cyanobacteriia; order Cyanobacteriales; family Microcoleaceae; genus Microcoleus; species Microcoleus asticus. Next base: position 15,350 of record NZ_SRRZ01000121.1, read on the forward strand.
ATTCTTGTTGACTATAACTACTGGCCAAGTGATGGTGATTCACCGTTAAGTGTTAGTCGCCACAGACAGAAAGTGACTGAAAAAACCATTCTTTCTCGCGATGCTGCTCTGCGATGCGCTTCGGAAAAAGGCTCAAATCCTGGTGTGCCTTACAAACCTCCAAAACGTCGAATTGAAATCCAAACACTTGACCAAACATTCAAGCCTTTAGTAATTGGTGCGCTGGTCATTGTGGAGGCAATAGTTCAAGAATCTGAAGGTGATTTAGAAAACCTACAACTGCCACTCGAACAATCTGAGTTTTTCATTCAGTTGTATGGTGTTTTTAATCAGTTAGCAAATCCCAAAGTATATTACGTTTTTGATGTTGACAATGTAATATTTAATGCGTATATCGGACTGTATATCACTGGTGAATCTAGCGACGGCATAATAGTTGCTCAAACATTGATTCAAAATGATAGTTAATTCCGCTCTGTTTTGCAGACAAAAATAAGTTAAGGATAATCAAACCATGCCAGTAAGAATTATTTTTCCTGTAGAAGGAGAAGTTGTACAAACAAATACAGTTCCTCACGTTATCACAGTCAAGGCGATCGCTGATAGCAACATCAACACTGACGTTCGGTTTAAGCTAAACGGTGCGATCGTAGGAATCGATACGTCAGCTACTTCGATTAATACAAGTGGGACTGTGGAATATCAATATCAATTTAATGTTCCAATTCCTGCTGCTGGGATTCATTCGATCGAAGCCGAAGATATCAATCAAACAACAGTTCCTATAACAGTTCGATCGACAGCTTCATTAAGTTTGGAATTGAAGCTTAATAGCCCAACAATAACTCTGACTCGAAGCACAACATCTCTTTCTCCGAACTTGGTAACAGCAACTATTGCCAACCGACCAACAGGTTCTTTGGTTCGTTTTACATTGAATGAGAAAATTATCAAAGAAGATAGCACTGCTCCTTTCAATGTTTCTGTTTCTGAGTCAGGAGAACTTAAAGCTGAGTTAGTGGTAAATGGTAGTGTTGTTGAGGTTGCTACTGCTTTTCTAAACATTCTTGTCATACCAACTCCTACACCCACAGGTTCTCAAAGCCCCAAAGGTGATAAAGGTGATAAAGGCGATAAAGGCGATAAAGGCGATAAAGGCGATCGAGGTGAAGTTGGCGCACACGGAATTCAAGGAGCGATCGGTTCAGAAGGAATTCCCGGCCCCAAAGGTGATACTGGAGCAACGGGAGCTCAAGGGATTAAAGGTGATACTGGCTCCAAAGGCGACACGGGATTAACTGGCGCAACTGGCCCTCAAGGAGTTCAAGGTGTTGCTGGTGCTGTTGGGCCGATCGGTCCGAAAGGAGACACGGGAGCCACCGGGCCAGCAGGGCCAGCCGGGATTGTTTGGTCAACACCAATTTCATTACCTTTGGCGAGTGGGGCTACGGGCAGCGTAACTTATCAAACCTGTGGAAAATTGGTTCGGGTCAATGTGGATGTGACCATACAATACACAAACGTTTCAGGATTGTTACTGGCTAGAGATATGCCAGCCACAATCTTTAATACTTGGTTCCATTCTACAGCAATGATTTTCCGACCTGATTTAACAATTGCTGCAACGGGACAATGGGGCTTAATGAGATATCAACCAAATAACCGAGAATTAGCGTTGATGTTTGACAAAATCGTCAATGAAACTGTGCGATGTGTCAGCAATTTCATAATGGCAGTTAACTAAGAAAAACCATGACTTTTGTAGCGGAAGTTCCCAATACTTACAATCCAGCTAAAGAATACATAGTTGGATTTTGGTTAAGCACTCCTAAACTCAATGGAGTTCGCTGTATTTACACGCGCGATGGTGCAGCACGAGGATTGAGAAGCCAAAGTCTCACAACCCGATATGTTGGACTCGATCGGCTTGAATTAGCCTGTCGTGCCATCTGTGACGCTAACAATCTGTCTTTCATTGACGGTGAACTGTTCATTCCCGGCAAAACCTTTAATGAACTTACGGTTTTAGTTCGCGATAGAACTACCTATGAACTTGATGAAAAATTTGCTGTTCAATTCCGAGTTTCTGCTGTTGGTTCTGCAACAAACCTGAACCTAACAGCTCAAGAAATGGTGAATTTTATGCAGCAAATCATTCCGAGCCAAGGAATGATTTGTTTGATTCCTCAAAAACAAATTCGGAACACACCTCTGGGCGTTCTTGATGAAGCAAACGCCGTCATGAATTCTGGAGGAACTGAAGGAATCATTCTCAGAAATCTGGACTCAGTGTATTCTGGGGTGCGATCGGATAATCTTCTCAAAGTGAAGGGCATAACAAGCGGAATTTTTACTGTCGTTGGATTTACGCAAAATCCAATAGTAGGTTACGTGAGTTATATGTCCGTTGAAGGCACAGTGAATGGAGTTATGAAAACTTCTCGTGTTTACGGCTTGAACGACGAAGAGGAACAGGATCTGTGGATGAACAGAGACTCTTATATCGGCAAACAAGTTCAAATAGTTTACATGGGTTTAACCGCTACTGGCAATCTCCGAAGCCCTGCTTTGGGTCGATTTGTTTGATGAGGAGCAACAAAGATGTTACTGCAATTAGCAAATACTTACAGTCCCACCAAAAACTATGGGGTGAGCCAATGGCTCAGTAGCCCCAAGTTAGATGGAGTTCGGTGTCTGTACGAAAATCCAACAAATGGATTAAGAAGTCGATCGGGCAAAACTAGATATTCAGGATTGGGCGAAATTGAGCAAATCTGTGAAAACATCAGGTCAGCCAACAATTTATCATTTTTGGATGGTGAATTGTACATCCCCGGAGAGCCTTTCGATAGAATTTCTGGGATTGCTCGATCGACGAAAACTACAGCAACCGTTGTCGAAGCGAAACAGAGAGTGGAATTCCGCATTTTTGCGATTGGCTTCACTCAATATCCGAACATCCCGGCAGCAGACGAATATAGCCAAATTCAGCAAATCTTTCCGACAATGGGGAAGGTTAGTTACGTTCCGCAGAGACTGATTGAGAATAACCCTCTGGTCATTCAAGCTGAAGCTGACTCAATCAAGGCATCAGGGCAATCGGCTGAAGGGATAATGCTGCGGAACCCGAACTCTGTTTATTTCCAGGGTCGATCGATCGCACTGTTGAAAGTCAAAAACTTCGTGAAAGCTCAATTGCAGGTAGTTGGATTTACTAAAGGTTCGGGGAAATACGGTAAATCTTTGGGGAATTTATTAGTCAGCGGCAACATTGATGGGCGAACCGTCAATAGCCGAGTCGGAACAGGGTTTACTGATTTAGAGAGATCGACTATATTCGCCAACCAAGCTGATTATTTTGGGAGGACGATCGAAATCATCCATTTGGGGGTTAATGCTACCGGAGCTTTGAGACATCCAGTTTTTAATAGATTTGTCTAAAGATTCTTAGAAATATCAAAAAAACCTGAGCTGGGTGCAGCAACTCAGGTTTTTTTGTACAGTTAGTTTCTCGCTACTTTAGCTGAATCTCTTATTTGACAATCCCTACAAGTTCAGGGACTTGACCTGCTAATTTCCAGCCAGTGGCAGCAGAGTAAATTGGAGTATTTGCACCAACTCCCCAATTAGGCAGTTCATTGCTGGGAACTTCGACAAATGAATTATCGGGAGCCTTAATTTGCCACAGCATCGGTGGTTGAGAAGGAGTAAGCAATTCCGCTGGAATTGGAGGAGGCAAAACAGGAGCTGTTGGAGCTGCTACCGGAGTTACTGCGGGAGTTACTGCGGGAGCTAGAGTAGTTGCAGGACTTGCTACTGGAGCTGTTGCCGAAGTTGTTTCAGTCGAAGTTTCAGGAGCAGTTCCGCTAGAATAGACCCTTTCAAGAAACTTCTTGTCAAACGTAATCTTCGGTCGGCGAGTAGGCTTGTAGATGGTTAGTTCACCTGTTTTTGGATTTCGTCCTTCCCGTTCGGGTTTTTCAATTAAGCTGAAGGTTCCGAATCCTTCAATCTTGATTGATTCTCCGGTTCCGAGAGAAGAAATAACACTGGAGATTACTTCTCTAAATGGGAGATTTTGAGCAACTGAAGCCATAATTAAAATTTTGATTGAGATAGACGCTTGATTTGATTATGCCCTAATTTTTTTAAAAGCACAATAAATCAGAAACATTTTTCTCATTTTTAGGCATGAAATTGGCATGAAAATGGTAGTATTTACCACTTGTCGTAAATACCACTCATCATTAATTAGGTGGCAAACCGAAATCTTCAGGGCTATAAAGACCTGCTGGCATTTTGCCATTTAAGAAATCAATCTGTTCTTGACTCAGGGATTGGTTAAATAAACGAACTGTTTTGGTAATAGTTCTACCCGCTTCATCCATGTATTTGCCATCGGTGTAAATCCGCATTTCGCGAGTTTCGCCGATCGCCACTTTACTTCGATATTTTTCACCAACCCATCCAAGGGGAAAATAGCCGATATTTTTGGTACTGTCGGGATACCTCATATCGATCGCCAGTTCCATCCGTGCGGCTTGCTGACCAGTAGCTGGTTTCATTCGCTGAACAATGCGAATCAGAACATTCTGTCCAGTCCATTCACCTCGGCTCCAGACATTGGGTTCTTGTTTGTGAACGTTGAACACATTGAAGTAAGGCAAAGTATCAGGATTTTCTTGTAGTTCAGTCACGATTTCTTCCCGGAATAAATTGAAAACCAGCGAGCCAGTGCTGAGTTCAGTAGCCTTAAAATGCACCGCTCGCCAGTAAGCAGCAGCCCAAGATTTTTCGGTATAAGCCTGACCCTGGACATCGGCAAATTGTTCAATAGCGGAGTTTTTAAGAGCTTGGTATTTAGCGGAGACTTCCCGGAGTTTGGTAGTGTCACCCTCATTTTGTTCCTTCCATTTGATCGCAGCTCCCATCTCTGAGCCATATCCTTTGCGCTGTTCAAACGCAAAATCCATCTGTTCTTGGGCTACCTCTACATCTACAAACAGCGCATTGTGAAACGAGTTGATGTCGATGTTAGTTTCTAGCTGAGCTGGCCGCCAATAGCTGTTGACTACTTTGACGAGCCGGGAGATGGTATCGATCGCATCATTGGCAACGGCGCAGGGTCGAATTAGAAAAGTGTCCTTCTCCTTAAAATCTTTGAGCCAAGGAATTTTGCCCGCATCTCCCAGACCGTTGAGATAGTCGGTAACAGCTTTGAGTCCCACATCATTATTGGGATATGCCGACTTCAGCGAATCCACCGCGATTTGCAATTCCTGACTAAGGAAATTGATGATAGCCATCTCTTTTGGCTCTGTCTGCATTCCGCCTGGCGGAATATTTAGGACTATTCCTTCTACTCCCGCTGCTCTGGCGCGACCGAGGAGTGAGGCAACTACACCGGTGATGTCGTTCATGCTGTTGATCGCAACTTCTTGGAGTGTTCCCGTCAGCGCCATTTTAGGCAACTTGTCAACTTCGGGAGGTTTGTCGAAATTGGCGATCGCATCTCTCAACGCCGGATATTGATCAGAGGCAATTAACTGAACGAAATCACCGTCAAAGTCTCTGCCCAGACTCAACATCAATTTTGTGGATGCCGCCATTAGGTTCGTCCCCCGCGCATAAGTCCCTTCAATTCTGTTGATCCAGAGTTGGCAGTCGCCCCAATGCCTCATGGGGTTGCAGAATACGATGTACTCGCCGGGAGCCATCCTAGGTGCACAGAAAACTTTCTCAATAAAAGTTGTTTTGTCATTCTTGTCCGTGATTTCGTATCTCTTAAAATACTCATCCGGCTGCGACATCAGCGACCAGAAACGAACCCCCGCAGCTTTTGCTAAGTTAAGCCAAACTGCTTGAAGTCTTTCTGCTATTTTGCCTGTGATGTAAGGATGAAGCAGAAGTCGTCCTTTGATATCGTATTTAATGATTTCCATTGCAGTATTGACATATTCCGCTTCGGACTGAATACTATCGCCTTGTTCGCGTTCTTGCTCTGCTTCTACTTGATGGATTCTCAACTCTTTAGCCAGAGCTTGAATAGAGTTAGTAGCGGCTACTAGCTTTTGACATTTTTCTGTTAATCGGCTGATTATTTTGTCTTGTTCCAGAGTTTCAAATTTAAACCATTGAAAAAGCATCCAACCTGCTTTTGCAGTGCGTTTTTCTGCTTCAAATACCAGCCCACACAACAGTTTCTCTCTGTAGTTTCCTAGAGCTGGTTTATTACCTTTTAGAGAACTCCAAGGTATGACTAAATCATAGCCAGAGTCGTCTAGTTCGGAGTTGTAGGCGATCGTCCCTTTGGCGACCCACTTTTTGAATGACGCTATCCGAAACTGAAGGGGAATTCCTTCGTCATTTGGCAAGTGGACATCACCTGTTCCAAGTATCCGCATAAAATTCTTGGAAGCTTTACCATGACTGTCTCCGCTATTCCAGTGCCTTCCATTCGTGGGGTCATCTTGTGGATTACCCTGAGCATCTTTTCTGGTGTCATCAACAATAATAAAATTGAACTCGCGACCTACTAAAAGTTTGCACCCGGTGTGCATAATGCTACCGTAAATTATTCTCTTCCATTGCTCACTACCTTTGGTTCCATAATAGTTAGAACCGATCGGAGCCAGATTAAAAGTAAAGCGTCCGTGGTTGCGAGAGTTGCTGGCTAAGTCTAAGGTGTATCGATCGTTTTTATTAGGTACAAAAGGGTCTAAAAGAGAAGCATTCTTGGTATCTTCGGGGATTTCTCCAATGCAAAAACGCTCTCTGCCACAGTCTTGATGCCAGCCAGAAAGGAGCGTATTTCGGAGAGTCACTTTGGGAGTATTTGACCATTGTTTGGTAACGCAATCCCACACAGACAAGATGGCAGTGGTTTTTATCTGTCCTAAACTTTCGTCAACCCAAGAATAATTTAATTCGTAATCAGTAGGCATATCAATCAGAAAAGTAGAATTTTCCTGATGCTATTCTAGCAATTTTATCAGTACCTAACCTGGTAGGGATGTCATTTTTCGGAATAAGAACAGGATTGTCGGGGTTGTTCAAATCATAGCCAATAACATATTCTTTCTTAGTGTTTAATCCAACTCCAATGACATCTTCGATCGGAAGAACGGCACTCGTTTTTAAATTTTTTGCTAAAAATTTCAACTGTTCAAGAATTTCAACTTGATTGGTGTCGTACATATGAGCAACTGATAAGTTAAATTTCCTTGGAGTTGCATTGCCAACATCAGCAAAAACATAAAGAAATTCAGCAAGATCGGTTCGGTTTCTCATGGCGGTGGCAATGATAACGGCTGCACCAATTATAGGGGCTGCCCAAGCCATCAAATAAGCCCAACCACTTGCTTGCATTCCTGTGGTTCCAAAGAGTCTGGGCAACAAACTTGCTCCAGCTTTCAGAGCCGAAGCTGCTAAATATCTAACCGCTTCAGCACCGCCTGAACTGCCAGATAATTTCAAGACGATCGACACCACAGTATTGGTCAACGCTGGCAACAAAACTGCGGGAATATTGAATGATTTCAGGAAAAAACTCCCTAGCAGCCAACTGGCAATGCTGGTGAGCACACCCACTGCACCTGCGATTGTAGCTGCTCCCCCCACAGCGATCGGCACCAATGCTGAATTAAAGACGGGCGGACGGCTGTAAATGGAACTGATGGAGTAATTGTAGGTTGAGCTGATTGAGTATGGATTTGCAGCAATGATTTTAGGAATTGTGCCTGTGGTCATCGCGATACGTCCTGCTTCGGCCCTTCTGATTCGTGCGCGGGCATTTCGGCGTGGATTTCCGGTAAGTGATTCGATCGTTGCTAATATTTCACTCTTTAATTGCTCAATTCTACTAATGGCAGCAGCTTTCCATGTATCTATTTGAGCTTCTGCTGTTTGTCCGGCTTGCTGAATTGCTCGAATGTCGGCATCGATCGAGTCGATCGTTACTGATAAATTAGGTAAATTCAAAGATTCGTTGTACGCAATCACCGACGCTTCATAGATTGCTTTTTCTCTGCTACTGGGAAGGAGATTGGCTAATTCTTGCTGACCTTTGCCGGCTAAGTTTGTGAATGCTTTGCTGTTGTAGGCGCGGTTGATGCCATTCAAGGTTTCCAAAAATACCAAACTGCAATCAATCACGGTATTTCCCACATTTTGGGATGCTACCAATAAATCTTTGATGCCTGCCATTACTGGGTTTTTCATAATAAACTGAATATGGGGCAGGCTAAAATACCAATCCAGAAGTGTTGAATGATAGGAAAAGATTGCTAAAGTTGGCAGAGCAATGTATAATTGTAGACTTATAAATTATTAATAATCAACTAAAAT
>NZ_SRRZ01000122.1 GCF_013179805.1 Microcoleus asticus IPMA8
TGCAGTTGTAAGTTATTCATTTTTTATTGTCACAATCAAGTATTGCATATAATTGTATCATAGTCTTGATAATGATTTAGGATTGCTATATGCCGGGTTGTTATCGCTATTCCTTGGATTTATTGCTAAAAGAAATAGCTGAATGTTGGGAGTTAGGAATTAATGCGATCGCCCTTTTCCCAGTCATCTCAGACAGCAAAAAAGATGACACCGGAACCGAAAGCTACAACCCAGAAGGATTGGTGCAACAAACAGTCAAAGCCATCAAACAAAACATTTCCGAAATAGTAGTAATTACCGATGTAGCCCTCGACCCTTTCACCACTCACGGACACGACGGTTTAGTTGACGAAACTGGTAAAATTCTCAACGATCCAACTGTAGAAGTTTTAGTAAAAATGGCAGTTTCTCAAGCTGCCGCCGGTGCGGATATGGTAGCACCTTCCGACATGATGGACGGCAGAATCGGGGCAATTCGCAAAGCCTTAGATGCGGCAGGATACATCGATACAGCAATCCTGGCTTATTCAGCAAAATATGCCTCTGCTTATTATGGCCCGTTTCGAGATGCCCTCGATTCTGCCCCAAAATTTGGAGACAAAAAGACTTATCAAATGGATGCTGCTAATGCACGAGAAGCACTGAAAGAAGTTGCTTTGGATATCGCAGAAGGTGCAGATATTGTGATGGTAAAACCTGCTTTGGCTTATCTGGATATTATCTGCCAAGTGCGCGAAGCAACTAATTTGCCCGTAGCTGCTTATAATGTCAGTGGCGAATACGCAATGGTAAAAGCTGCTGCACAGTTGGGTTGGATTGATGAAAAGCGGATAATTTTGGAGAGTTTGACGAGTATCAAACGAGCTGGTGCCGATATGATTTTGACTTATTTTGCTAAGGAAGTTGCTTTGATGTTGAAATAAGGGAGTTTTTTTTACCGCAGATGCACGCAGATTAACGCAAATTTTAGGTATTTCCTCGTCCCTAGGCCGTCGGGGGTTGAAACCCCCGCCTCATAGCTAAAGTCGTCTTTAGACGACTGAACAGCCAAATAAATCTCCTCTCTTTAGTCCTATACGCGAGGACTTAAGCTTTGAGGCAGGGGTTGAAACCCCTGCCGGACTATTGCCAGGAGTGCAAGATATCGGTTTCAACTAATTTAAGTTGTCGGAATCGCCTTCAACAGATAAGCGCGGGTTCCTGTTAAGGTCGCGCCCTTGGCATCTCTGTAGGTGTAACTTCCGTAGGCAGAAATATCGCCGAAGTTATTGATGCCCGTAGCGTTAGTTAATGTCACGTTCGAGCCGCCCCATGTCGGATTTGTGAGTGTCAGATTGTTCAAGTCTTTGATTACACCGTTGTTCCAGACAAAAGCGCGGTTTTGACCTGTTGAATTTTGGGAAACGCCGACTACTTGACCGAATTTGTTGATGCCAGCGGCGGCATCGGTTGTACCGCCAAGGCTGCCGAGGTTGATTTTTTCACCGTTCTGCAACAAGAATGGCGAGCTTGTGGCTGTGGCGCCTGTGCCGCCGGTAGTCTGACCGATGATTTGACCGGCATCGTTGATGTCGCGCGCAATGGCTTGTTCTGCCCCAAAGGTGCCTAGGTTGGTGAGTTTGTATTGACCGTCTGCGCCTTTTTCCCACAACGCCGCAGTGTTGACGGTTCTGTCGTTGAGTCCGTCACTGTCAAGTTGTCCGACAATGACACTAGATATAATCCGTGCTCAAAAAACATCGCCGCATAACCGCAGCGCGCAATTTAGGGATGGTTCACGCTGCGGTTATGCGGCAAATGCGATCGGCTTGACGCTGATGACCCGCCCTGTCTGGCGTGACTTCCGAGCCTGGTCTATAACTCCCTCAAACGATTTGAAATCTGGTAGTTTGTGGGTGCACACTGCCCTCATAGCGTATGGGTGCGATCGACCGGCTTTACCTCATCCTATCGGCTGGCGATCGGCAATCAACCTAGTTTATTCTTAATCACCTGTTAAAAGAAGAAGATTTAACGATCGCAGCCTTCGATATTTCAAGGGTTTGAGGGTCTTCTTCACCACCTTGACAGGGCTGGTTAATAGAGTAAAAATTTTTAAAGCCTCAAGCCTGAATTCCCAATACCTAGACTATTAGAGAGATTTTAAGACCTACCTTGACAGGGCTGGAGGTTAAGCACTATTTCTAGAACTAAAAACTGAGAGCGGGATTGTTGTCTTTGAAAGTGAGTCTGATAGAATTTAGGTAACATATATTTTGATAGGTCGAATGTAACTTTAGTTTGACCTATTTTTTTTAACACAAGTCGATCAAATATGACCCCTGTCTGGGTTTCCGGCGGCGTTGTCACCCCGCCAGATATTTAACGCAATTTATAGTAGGGTTAATTGTTATACCCAAATATTTTACTGTGGTTGTTCGAGATGAACCTTCACTTTTGACTGCTACCCGTGCTATTTTACTTTATGTATTAATTATTGAAATTGGTATAATAGTTAATGCTTTTTTATTACAACAGCTAACAAACTCGATCGCCCGTAGAGTTAGATTAGCGAGGGATCTCTTTACCTCTGCCATAAAATAACCTAAATTAGTAGTTAATAATCAAGTGTTATCAAAAACTAGAATTCGGAATTTGTTTCTAGCTCTTTTAATTGCTCTCAGCCTAGCGTTGTTCAGCGCAACGACAATTTTTTCTCAAAACATCGAAACAATTAAAATTTCCGCCAATGCTGCGGGTGTTAGCACTCGCTACATCGGTGCAGTCGAGGGCAATATCAATTTCGACATCAAAGATTTGCAAGATTTGGGAATTAATACCTACCGCATTTACGGCGGGATGTCCCGATGGGAACCCGAAGACGATGATGGTAAATACGGGTGGCCGGAAATATCCCAAATTAAGGCAAATCCCAATATAATTAATTGGGCGCATTGGGATCGGATTATGACCGATCCGCCTCAGGGTAGCGATTATTGGTGGTCGGGAAAACCTGGTATAGTTTGGCAAGGCAATGCCCGGACTATTTTTAATAGTCTCAAACAAGCAAATATTCGCCCGGTTGTGAGTATTCGGAATGTTGATAATAACTGGAAGCCGAGTTGGGCGCTGCAACTGAATCCGCCGCGCCCAAAAGAAGATTGGAACGAGTGGTGGGAACACGTTTTTGCTACGGTTTATTGGCTGAATGTTCGCAATGATTACGCCGTTGATGATTGGGAAATTCACAACGAACCGGACAATCGCGCTCAGGGTTGGGGCGGGACTATGGCTGACTATTTTGAGTTGGTTAAAGTGGCAAAAGATGCGATCGACTTTGTTTACAAAACTTATTTGCCCGATCGCACTTACCGCATCCACGGCCCGAAAACCGTAGGTGGCAGCAATTGGCCGGCTAGTGCTTTGCAGGAAATACCGAATTATTTCAATACAGTCAATGTCCACAACTACGATGCAGATATTTCTAACTACACCCGCAAAGTGCGCGGCTGGATGAACGGTACTGTCCGCGCTAACTCGCAGTTTTGGGTCGGAGAATGGGGAACTTACAACATTAGCTACGGCAATTTATCTTTAGCTTTAAATTTGATTAAGAATTTGATTCGAGGTTCCCAACCGGGGGATAATTATATTTACGGCAGTCACATATTCTGTTTGTACGACTGGGGCAAGCCCGCAGTGGTGGAAGGTTTGCTAGGGGACGGGGCAAAACGGCGCGCAGGCTACTATGCTTTGCGGATGGGAATTAGGGGTTTGCAGGGCGGGAAAGCTACCTTTTTTCCTATCCCTAACAGTTCAGATCTAATGGCAGTTGCAACTCTCGATGCTAGCAAGAATGTTTACTTGCTTGTTGTCAACGATCGAGCCAAATCTTACACAGTAAATGCAGATATTTCGGCTCTGATAAAAGCCGGTAAGGGCACGGTGCGGGAGTTCAGTTCTAACAAAATGGATGAGGTTGTTGGTAGCTTAACGCTGAAGGGTGGCAATGCGAGTTTTGCGGTGGCGGGGAACAGCGCTATTCTCATCAAGTTCGATCGCCAGAATTGAAGCTCAAATCCTCGGGGTCATAATTGGGATAAGATACAATTAGTTATGATCGGAATTATTTATTTTCTGCCTGTTTAGCCCTCGAACCCTCGAACCCTCAAACCCTAGAACCCCTAATTGCACAGTAGCAATACCTAAATCGTCATGTTGTGATTCCCCTCCTGTCGCTGGTAAATTGGTAGCGTGCAGGTATCTTGCCTCAAACAGAATCCGAGCAAGAGTTCCGTTGAGGGCGAGAAAGTAAGGTGCAGTCTAGACAATCGCAGAAATTCTTGCTCGTAAACCCGCAGCAGTTACGCTAAGCGAGGAATTGCCCGCCAGCCTTCATGTCCGCCCTCTGGCAGATAGCATTGGTTCTGAAAGTCAGAACCGGCCAATTATCAGGAATTGGCACGGAATTAATTTTCAATGCCAAGATGCTGGAAGTAGGAGTGAGTCTAATCGTACAGAAACTTTGAGCGCGCTGGGAAATCTCGCGGGCAAAGCCTCTCAATTAACCTGCTGCTCGCGATCGGCTGTTTCCAACAAATATCACTTTTATGCCCCCTGATGTTTATTCCCTCCCTCAGTCAGGTCATCAACCGCAATCCCCTCACAGTCACCCCTGAGACGCCCGTAGAAAAGGCGATCGAGCTGATGAGCAGCACAGGAGCCAGTTACGTCCTCGTGGTAGAACCGCGCGGGAATTCTCAATTCGGAAATCCCACGAACGGGACTTCCCCACAATCGCGGGAACAGTCGGGTTTCTACAACGGCGTACCGCGTGCGGTACAGGCAGGAGGCAACGGGCTGGGTCTCAACGGCTCAAAAGCTCCCTATGCGGGCGGCCAGACAGTGCTAGGGATTTTTACAACGCGAGATGTCGTACAGCTAAATTCGATCGGCGCTGCTTTGAGGGGATTTGCGATCGAGCAAATCATGATCAGAACCGTAACTGTAGCCCGAGAATCTGAAATTCCCGACTTTTTTGCCTTAGTAAATCTGCTGGAGAAAAATCAGATCGGCCATTTGCCTATCGTCAGCGACACTGAAGAACTTGTCGGTATAATTAGCTCTCAAAGCTTGGTGCAAATGTTGCAGGGAATTGGGGAATCGACACAAAAAGCAATTAGCAGCGCTTCGCCACCTGCGGCTTTCGCGTTCCCTCCGCCGCTGCCAATTCAGCATCCGAAATTAGAGCTGCCCGCGAGTTTAATTAAACTTTATCAAATCCCTCAAATCGCAGCCTCGCGAATTATTCACGCTCCTGCTACTTCTTCGGTTCGCTATTTGGCGCAACTGATGTTCAGACACAATGTTAGCTATGTATTAATCACTGAAACCCCCGAACAACACTCGACTGGTGCTGCTCAAAATCCCAAATTTACAAATCCCAACATTCACAAACTGGTTGGCGTGGTAAGTTCGCGAGACATCGTGCAGTTGCAGGCACTGGGAAGAGACTCCAACAAAATTAAAGCGGGAGCGATTTGCAGCAGTTCGCCACCGCTGGTGCGATCGCACTCTACCCTCGAAGCTGCCGTCGCCCTGCTGCAAAAAAACTACTGCCAGTTGCCTTTATTAGTCCTCAACGAAAGCAACCACCCGATCGGGATTGTCAATCCTAAAACTATCCTTTTACAAGCGCTGGATTCAAAATCTCTTCATTCTGGCTTAATCGCTTTGCAGCGCCAGCTAGAATCTAGCAACGCTCAATACAAAAGACTCTCAGCAGAAATACAGGGGAGGGCAGCAAATAGCCACGTCGCGGCTGAAATTTCTCACAACAGTTTCGTAGAGCGGCAAAATCTCCCCCCTGCAGTCAACAATCAGGGGATCTGGGACTGGAATCTCGAAACAGATGAGTTTTTTTATTCGGCGCGGTGGCAAGAAATGCTGGGCTACCAAGAAGGGGAAATCTCGAATCGCCGATCGGAATGGTGGAGTCGCATCCACCGAGATGATATTGACTCCGTAAAGGCAGCTTTAGAAGAGCACTTCGCCCAAAAGACACCGGATTTTTCAGCAGAATATCGGATGTACTGTAAAGACGGCAGCACTCTCTGGGTGCTGAACCGGGGTCAAGTTTTGCGCGGCGCTACGGGCAAACCGCTGCGGGTAGTAGGAACTCATACAGATATTACTGCAAACAAGCAGTTAGAACTCACAAACCGCGCTCATAATCAGGAGCAATTCCAACTATTTGACTCTTTGAAAGCAACAGTAATTTTCCAGATAGATGCGGCAGGGGTTTGGACATTTCTCAACCGCGCTTGGACGGAAATTACGAGTTTTTCGGTTTCCGAAAGTTTGCAAACTAATTTTTTAGATTGGGTGCATCCAGATGAGCGCGCGCAATGTGCAAATTTATTGGAGTCTTTGCTGTCGGGCAAGTCGGAATTTGAACGACGAGAACTGCGATTTAAGTGCAAGTCAGAGCCGGGGAAAAACTCCTTGGGAATTCACAGTAATTCGGGCTTTATTTCAGTAGAAATATTTGCCCAAGTCCGGCGGAATTCCCAAGGCGAAATAGCGGGAATTTTAGGGACTTTGCACGATGTCTGCAACCGCGTCGAAGGGGTTGAGGATCTGCGGGAAAGCGAGCGGGCAATTCGATCGCTCTACGAGGTAATGGTGAGTTCGGAAGGCTCTTTTGACGATCGAACGATCCGGTTGCTGGCAATGGGTTGCAGTCAGTTTGGGATGGATATCGGGCTGTTGGGCAGGGTTTTGGGCGATCGCTACGAAGTGATCGCGGCTTATGTACCGGAAGATTTTCCCTTTGGATTTGCTAAAGGAGACGGTTTTGCTTTGAGCAGAACCTTCGAGCGAGAGGTTTTGCGATCGAGCGAACCTATTTCTGTCGAATCAGCCGGCACTACTCCGTGGCGCAACCACCCCGCTTACAGCGTGCGCAAGTTGGAGGCTTTTGTGGGGACGAGGGTAATAGTGCAAGGGCGAATTTTTGGCACTTTGAGCTTTACTTCCCGCACTACTAAATCTCCTTTAAAACCGCTAAATTTTGAAATTTTAAAGTTGATGGGCAATTATATCGGCGCGGAAATTGCCCGCGAAGAGCGAGAGCGAACTTTGCAAGGTCAGTACCAGCGCGTTTTACTACTCAAACAAATTACTCAAAAAGTGCGATCGACTTTAGATACTCAAGAAATTTTTCAGACTACCGCCACCCAAATCGGTCGCGTATTTGGCGTCAATCGCTGTACAATTCACACCTATCTTTCCCAACCTTATCCGCACCTTCCTTGCGTCGCGGAATACTTAGAACCAGGTCACGAATCTGCTTTAGATTTAGAACTTTCTGTCACTTATAACCCCTACACAGAAAAACTCCTCGCTGAAGATATAGCCCTGGCATCTCCTGATGTGTTTGCCGATCCTTTGCTCGAATCTTCGGGGCCGATGTGCCGTCGCATCGGATTAAAATCTATGTTGGCGGTGCGCACTTCCTATCAAGGAGAACCGAATGGAATTATTACTTTGCACCAGTGCGATGCCACTCGCCAGTGGAATTCCGACGAAATTGAACTGTTAGAAGATGTTGCCGCTCAAGTCGGAATTACGTTAGCTCAAGCACAACTTTTAGAAACGGAAGTTCAGCGACAGCGACAGTTGGCCGAGCAAAATGAAGCTTTGGATCAAGCGCGACAAGCGGCGGAAGTTGCTAACAGAGCTAAGAGCGAATTTTTAGCGACTATGAGTCACGAAATCCGCACTCCGATGAATGCGGTAATCGGGATGACGGGTTTGTTGCTCGATATGGATCTAACTCCAGAACAGCGGGATTTTGTAGAGACAATTCGCACCAGCGGCGATGCTTTGCTGACTATTATTAACGATATCTTAGACTTTTCCAAGATTGAATCGGGAAAAATGGATTTGGAACGCAGCCCCTTCGATCTGCAAAACTGTATAGAAGAATCTCTGGAATTGCTGGCTCCGAGAGCATCAGAAAAAGGTTTAGAGCTGGCTTACTTTATTGACAGTTCTGTTCCGAAAAACATTTTAGGAGATGTCACTAGGCTGCGCCAAATCTTGGTAAATCTACTAGGAAATGCAGTTAAGTTTACAGAATCTGGAGAAATTGTCGTCTGCTGTACGGCTAGAAAAATTGAGCAGGTAGCTGCTAAGAGTTCGCCGGAAATAATCAATATTCTAGAGCCGCAACCGTTAGTAATTAACCAGAGACGATTGGCAGATAGCAGACAATACGAGATTCAATTTGCTGTCCAAGATACGGGAATTGGCATTCCGCCAGACCGGATCGATCGCCTGTTTAAAGCTTTTTCGCAAGTGGATGCTTCGACAACGCGACATTACGGCGGGACGGGTTTGGGACTGGCTATCAGCCAGCGTTTGAGCGATCTGATGGGGGGTACAATGTGGGTGGTCAGCCAAGTTTGTCCGGGAAGTTCTAAGTCTCAAGCGGCAGTTTCTGCGATCGGACAAAGTACCGCTGGCAGGTCGCCTGCAGAATTTACTTCCCCGTCGATATCGGGTTCGGGTTCGATTTTTTATTTCACGGTTATTGCTGAAGCTAATGAAATCCTGACTGAGGAAAAAAGGCCGGAATTTGCCGCTGGTAAGCACTTGTTAATTGTCGAGCATCATGCCATTAATCGGCAAGTTTTGAGCCGGCAGGCAGAGTCTTGGGGAATGATACCGGTGGCTGTAACTTCCGGTGCTGAGGCTTTGGAAATCATCAAACAAAACTCGGCGCTCGATTTAGCTATTTTGGCGATGAATCTACCAGATATGGACGGTGTGGCTTTGGCTGTGCAGATTCGGAAATTTGAGCTGAGCAATTTGTCTGGCGGCGACGACCTAAATCCGAATGCCATCCAAGTTAAAAACCCTCGCAAAGTTGCGCTACCTTTGGTGCTGTTTACTTATTTAAGCAAGGCGGAAGTTTGGAAAAAACTTGAAACTACAGAAGTACATTTTTCGGCTTTTTTAACTAAGCCTCTAAAACAGTCACAGTTTTATAATGTGTTGCTGCAAGTTTTTGGATATGTTACCGGAAAAAGCAGCAAGGGAGAAGTTTCAAATGTTGTGACTTTGACTTCGGGATTGAAGTATTTTGAAAAATCTCAAGAACAGCACCGCGTGCAGCGGACGCCGGCTGTTTTGAGGCAGATTGTTACCAATTCAGCCGGACAGGATGCAGCTAATTCTAGTCAGATTCGGATTTTGCTGGCCGAGGACAATGTGGTGAATCAAAAAGTCGCTACGCATTTGCTAGACAGGATAGGATATCGGGCTGATATTGCTGCTAATGGGTTGGAGGTTTTGGAGGCCCTGAAGCGGCAATCTTACGATGTTGTGCTGATGGATGTGCAAATGCCGAACATGGACGGGTTGGAAGCGACGCGCCGCATTTGTCAGGAATGGCCTGCTAACAAGAAGCCGAGAATTATTGCGATGACTGCTAATGCGATGCAGGGCGATCGCGAAAAGTGTCTGGAAGCAGGTATGGACGATTATATTACTAAGCCAGTGCGCCGGGAAGAGTTGGCGATCGCCTTGAGCAAGTGCTCACCTCTGGATCGGAATGAATTGGATGCCGTTACTGAGCCGAAAAATCCAGATATTTCCGATGGACTTGACAGTGATGCTGCTGGATATTCGAGCGTCAAACCGGGAGCAGATTCGCCGATTGATTTTCATGTTTTGCACAATCTCCGCGAGCTAGACGATGAGGAAGACCCGGATTTTTTGGGGGAGCTGATTAAGATATATTTGTTAGACGCACCGCAGCATTTAGAAACAATTAAGGAGGCTATTTTTCTCGGCGATGCTGATAGTTTGAAAATCGCTTCTCACACGCTGAAGTCGAGCAGCGCCAATTTAGGAGCCGTGTCTTTTTCAGAAGTTTGCAAGGAGTTGGAGTATATGGGTCGCTTGGCGGTTGAGTCGGGAGGGGAACAGGTTTTTGATGTGAGTACGGCGCGCGATCGCCTGTTGGAAGCCCAAGTGGAGTGGGAAAAGGTGCGGGCGGCTTTTGAGACGGAATTGGAAACGGGGAAGTTGCGATCGCAAATGGGGTAATTGCTAATTGGTAATTGGTAATTGCCAATTGGGAATTGCCGTTACCGATTACCGATTACCGATTACCAGAATAGCTATTTAACTTTCGCCTAAATACGCTTTGCGAACAGTTTCATTTGACTGCAAATCGCTAGCAGTACCGGCGACTACAACCTGACCTGTTTGGATGACATAGCCGCGGTGGGCTACACTTAAAGCCATGCGGGCGTTTTGCTCCACCAGTAAAATAGTTGTTCCTTCAGCATTAATATCGCGGACGATCGCAAAAATTTGACTGACTAACATCGGTGCCAATCCCATACTCGGCTCGTCCAATAATAACAAGCGGGGGCGCGACATCAAAGCCCGGGCGATCGCCAACATTTGCTGTTCGCCGCCGCTGAGAGTTCCCCCTTTTTGACTAATTCTTTCTCGCAAACGGGGAAATAAATTTAATGCTTTTTCCATATCGGACTTGATACCGAGAGTATCGTTACGAAGATAAGCACCCATCTCTAGGTTTTCTTGCACCGTCATTCGCGGAAAAATTAGCCTCCCTTCCGGACTTTGAGAAATCCCCAAACGGACGATCGCCTCTGTAGATAGTGCTTCTAAAGGCTTTCCCTCAAATAATACAGTGCCTTGGCGCGGGCGCAACAGTCCTTGAATCGTGCGGAGAGTTGTTGTTTTCCCTGCCCCGTTGCTGCCGATTAATGTCACAACTTCTCCCTGCGAGACTGTTAGCGATACTCCTTTGAGAGCGTGGATATTTCCGTAGTAGGTGTGAATGTCTTTAATTTCCAACATAATTACTCTTTCTGCTTTGTGCTTTATTATATTATCCCGGCTAATTATAAATATTTATTGCATTTATTTAAAGTTAACCTTTTTTAGAGTAAGCAGTAATTTTACTTAGATTAACACCAGCCCTAGCTCCCATAGAATGTATTTTTAGTAGCTGTGGCGACCAACTTTACATAATTTTTACTTAAACACAAGCTTTCTTGACAGTAGCTTTACAAAAATCTCTAAGTAAATAGGTAGTATTAATAGGTAAGCGCAACCAACCGCTACAATTTACCAATAAAAGCATTTAAAAATTTTCAAATTTCAGGACATTTACCATGAAATTAAATCACAGTACCGGAGCGATCGCATTTTTATTAGCAACTCCTTTAGTAACCAGCTTGACTGTAGGCATTGGCCCTAGCAGTGCTGCAATAATCGCAGGTTCTGCAGCAGCAGTAACCATTGACAACTTCAGTCACAGACCGACTGATAGAGGTACATCTACTAACACTTACACTCAGACAATAGCTAAGAGCGGTTCAGTTATTAGCGAGGCGACTGCTGAGGCAGTTTTTATATCTAACTGTCACGAATTGCTGGCTGCAAATCTATCGCAAAATAAAGTGCAAGGTGACGGCAATAACTATTCCGGTTTAGCCCAAAGTCAAGCAGCAGTGTTCGGCGACTTCGACATTGATGCCGAAGAAACTTTTTCCTTCAATTTCCAGACATTTTTATATCTTTTAACATCAGTTGACAACCGCCAATCCGAACGCGCCAGCGCGAATGGCAGTATATCTTTCTGGTTGATTAACACTGTTACTAACATTCTGTTAGACTCTTTTCAACTTGCCAGCGGTTTAGACTCTTCTAGTGGCTTTTATTTGAAGGGGTTTGCTAGCAACAGCTTTAACCCCACAGCCATTAATTTTAATTTAATGGCTGAAGGAAGTGCAGCAACAAGCCTCCTGTATACTTCTGGGGTGTATTCGCGGACATTCGGCAGCGCTACTAGCTTAAAGTTAGTAGAAATTAAGAATAATATCGCAGAGGCAGAAGCAGAAGCAGTTCCCGAACCGAGCGCAGTATTAGGTACTGCAATATTTTTAGGATTGTTTGTCAGGGGGCGGAAACTCAATAATAAATTGTCTCAATTCAAATCAAAAGTTTAGGAAAATTCCCGAAAATCAATTCGTAGGGTGTACATTGCGCACCTCATATCTTTTCCGTTGAATTGCTCGTTATAAAAGGCTGTCGTCCGGGGCGGGTTGATAAATATTATCGATAGGAATGACAGATTTTTTGTCAAACCCGCCCCTAATTTTATTGCGGTTAATTTGCCGGACATTCTATCATTTTTTCGTAGGGTTCGCACTGCGCACCTCACTTATCTGTCGGCATACAATACCGATTATCCATGTCCATCTTCTTCTTTTCCCAAATAGGCCTCAATCACACGAGGATCGGCGCGAACTTCGGCAGGAGTTCCCTCAGCAATTTTAGTACCGTACTCCATAACACTCACGCGATCGCTAATTCCCATAACCACCTTCATATCATGTTCAATCAGCAAAATACTCAAATCCAACTCATCGCGAATCCGGTAAATAAAGCGAGTTAAATCAGCCGTTTCGTTCGGGTTCATCCCTGCCGTCGGTTCGTCCAAAAGCAACACTTTCGGATCGGAAGCCAAAGCCCGCGCAATTTCCAATCTCCGCTGGTCGCCGTAGGAAAGATTTTTTGCCAACTCCGGCGCTTTAGAAGCACCTAAACCGACAAAATCCAGCATACTCAAGGCTTTTTTCTTACCTTCCCGTTCCTCCAAAATCACAGCCGGAGTGCGAAGGATTGCGCCCAACAAACCTGTTTTTAATCGGCAGTGTCTACCTACTAAAACATTATCTAGCACAGTCATGTTGTTAAACAAGCGGATATTTTGAAAAGTTCTAGCAATGCCGAAAGTTGTCAGGCGATCGGGCGGTAAACCAGTGATATTCTTCTGTTCCAGGAGCAACTGACCTGCACTCGGTTTATAGATGCCCGTAAGCATATTAAAAAATGTTGTTTTGCCCGCACCGTTAGGACCAATTAAACTAGCGATAGCGCCTTTCTCCAAAGTTAAACTGACCTTGTTGACGGCAGTCAAACCGCCGAATCGCATTGTAAGTTGCTGTGCTTCTAATAATGACATTTTGGTTGTGTTTCCTAATATTTTAGAGTAGTGTGAGCGTGATGCTCGCGAGCTTTCACGCACGCGAATCAATTTGGGAGATTTTAGGACATATTCTCTAACGTACAGACAAAATAGAACTTAAAAAGATTAGATTCTAGCGAACGGCTGGGGCGATACTGTGCGTGTAAATCGGCAGTCGAAAAGTTTTCAATAACTTTGAGATGGAGTTCGTCAGCCAAAGTTGCAATCTTTTCAAACCCAGTAATCCAGGGTGCATAAATACTTTCGTATTTATCTATGTAATCATTGAGATCTTGGTAGCCCGTGGTTCTCAAAATTACCTTTTCCGACATATAATCAAAGGACAATCGGAAATTATGACAATTGTCACGAATTTGTTCTAATACAAATATTACATCTTTTTTGTCAAGCAAGGTAGTGTTGCCTTCCCACAAGAAATATGTCGGTCGAGCGAAATCAAATTCACTCTGTTTCAGCAAGGAGATTAAACCGTCTTTTACGTAATCGCCGGGAATGTAGCGAACATTGGCAGTAACTTTGTTAGCTTTGAGAGCTTCTTCTTTTAATTGAATAGTCGCGCGGTCGTCTATTTCAAAATAAGTTACTTTTTCTCCATTAATTCTAGCGGCGCGAGTATCCAAGCCAGAACCTAAAATAACTACTTGCTTGCAACCTCCTAAAATTTGGTTTGACAAAACATCATCAAAATATTTAGTCCGCAGCTTAACCATTTCTTTAGCGGCGGGAGAGTTTTGAGCTATCTGGCTAGCTATTTTTTCTGTTTCCTCATTCAGCCAGATTTTTACTACATTATCAGTGTAAAGAGGAATTGCCTCTTCGTTCTCTTCTGCTCTAAATTCCGCAACGATAAAAGCAGTACCAGTTACATTATTCATGGCTAATCTTTCACCCTTACTAAGTAGTTGGTTACAAATAAACATTAGATGAAGAGGAGGGTTTTACACTCATAAAGTTCCTGGCATGGCACCCTATATTTTTAGCTAAACCCACCTACAAAATACTATGTTTTTTTGTCCTTACCTATTTATTGACTTCTCGCATCTGCTAAAGACTCATTGCTGGCTTCAGCATCCGAATGCAGTTCAGCTTGGTGGATCTTATCAGGAATCAGCCCCTCCGGCCGCACGATCATCATGACAACAAGAGTTAGGCCGAATAGAAATAAGCGCATTTGAATCGGGTCTAAACTGGTGGCCAGAAACTCTTGCAACTGGGGAATTGCAATCCTGGGGAGTACAAAAGTATTCAGGAAACCCTTGAGGACTTGCGCTAATTGTGGCAGATAAAGTCGATCGGCAGACATGATAATGATAGCGCCCAAAATTACCCCGGTCATGTTGCCCAAACCGCCTAAAATCACCATACACAGGATGATTACCGACACCGAGAAATCGAAAACGCTGGGAAAAATCGCGCTGATATAGGCGGCGTAAAACGCGCCTGCAAACCCTGAAAACGTCGCTCCCATCGCAAAAGCCGAAAGTTTGGTTTTGACCAGGTTAATCCCCATCGCACTAGCCGCTAATTCATCTTCGCGCATGGCATTCCACGCCCTACCCAAGCGGGAATCTCGCAGCCGCGAAATCATGAAGTAAGCGAAGACAACTAGCAGCAAAATTAGGTAGTACCAGGGAAAGTAGTTGCCAGTGCTGAAAGTGCCGACGATGGGGAGAGATGGACGCCCGATCGGGTTTATTCCCGCTTCGCCGCCGGTGAGGTTAAAAGGTCGATCGCACCCAACCAGACACAGCACCAACTCGGGTTTCCCCAACAATGAAGCAACAATCTTCGAGACTGGTTCGTCAATCCGAATCGCCGTTAAATTCCTAAAGACAACCGGGATAATTTCGCCAAAACCGAGGGTAACGATCGCCAAATAATCGCCCTTGAGCCGCAGTGTGGGAATACCCAGGATTACGCCCGCGATCGCAGCTACACCAGCGGCGATCGGCAGTACCACCCAAAAGTTCCAAGCAATATTTACCTGTCCAGAAGATAGCAAAGCCGTCGTGTAAGCGCCGATCGCAAAAAATGCCGCATATCCTAAATCCAACAAACCCGCAAAACCCACCGTAATATTCAAACCCAGCGCCAGCATAATAAAGATTTGAATCTGTACTACAGTAGCAATCCAGCCAGTTTGAGCTTGAATGTCGATAAAGGGAAACAGAATTAGAATAAAAGCTAATGTCACCAGAGTTGCCAGCCGCTGGCGTTCCCCCTGCAAACCCTGCAAAGCACCCATTAACGTAGCTGTTAGAATTGCGATCGTCAAACTGCAAATCCCGTACAGCAGCGTAGTCGGCAAAGCCACAGCCGATTGCCCAGAAAAAGGTCTAATCAAAACCCCTTCTACCACACTCGCAACTAACAGCCAAACTCCCAATCCCAATCCCGCTATACTGCCGATAGTCGCACCCATTTTCGGGCTGTAAACCTTTGGCTCCTGACAGCTCATAAAGCCCGCCGCCGTACCCATCAGCCAGCCGATCACCGTGCCACTCCAACCGCCGAATAACAGAACAGTCAAAGAGCCGATCGCCCCTAAAATACCGCTCGATTTGATCGCATTAATTATTTTTTTTGACATAGGAAGAAGTTATTAGTCATTAGTCAGTAGTTAGATGAAAGAATGCTAGGAATCGCAGTTATAGATGCGACTGACGCGGGCCGTGCCAAATTCTGCCTCAATGAATGTGAGCGACTGCTTATCGTGGAAACGCTCGATCGGGCTAGCTACAGTTTAGAGTCTTTTGAGTTCGATTATTGCACCAAAAGTGACGAAACTTCAAATATACTGGAACTGTTACCGCAACACACTTCAAACGGGCGATCGCTATATGGTACAAGCACCTCAAAAAACTATCACCCTGGACGAGTTTTTGCAACTCCCAGAAACCAAACCCGCTAGCGAATACATCAAAGGTGCGATCGTCCAAAAACCTATGCCGCAAGGAAAACACAGCAAACTACAAGGCAGACTTGTAACAGTCGCCAACGACATCGCAGAGAAACCGCAAATTGCCCTAGCCCTACCAGAACTTCGCTGCACCTTTGGCGGACGTTCTATTGTTCCGGATGTCGCGATTTTTGTTTGGAATCGCATTCCCCTAGACGCTGACGGCGAAATTGCCAATACATTTAATGCTCACCCAGACTGGACAATAGAAATTTTGTCTCCAAACCAAAGTTACAAACAATATTTTGCACTGTTTGAATGCCTGTTGCCAGATGGGGTGGTTGCTCGATCCGGATGAAAAAAACATTTTAGCCTATCCCGCAAGGCAGCAGCCGATTTCACTGCAAGAACCAACAGATATACTTCCGATGCCCAATTTGATGCCGGAAATGCCGTTGACTTTAGGCGAAGTTTTTGGCTGGCTCAAACCAGGGAATATTTAAAAGGTAAAACTAAAACGTAAAACGATCTCGCGCTTGATTTATTATTCGTCGCCG
Organism: Microcoleus asticus IPMA8; assembly: GCF_013179805.1. GTDB lineage: Bacteria > Cyanobacteriota > Cyanobacteriia > Cyanobacteriales > Microcoleaceae > Microcoleus > Microcoleus asticus. The sequence goes on from NZ_SRRZ01000122.1 coordinate 16,535, forward strand.
ATCGCGATCGAATCATGTTGACGAAAAACTACATATCCAGCAGCCATGAATATTCATACTGACGTACCGTTTCGATTCGAGTCCGAATGCTTCCTGTGGGTCGTAGAAAACGTTTATAGTTCCAAGGAGTGCGATCGCCTGATTTCTCTGATTGAAGCATCTGCACCGGCGATCGCGACAAATAATCCGATGTTCCGCGACCAGGATCGCGTCATTAGGGACGACCCGGAAATTTCCGCAGATTTGTTTCGGAGGCTTCGTCCCCACATTCCCTCGCGCATGGGTAACTTTGTTCTAGTGGGCTTGAACGAACGTCTGAGGATGTATCGCTATCGATCGGGTCAGCGATTTGCGCCTCACATGGATCATTGGTATTGTCCAAGTGATTCTCAGGTGACTCTTCACAGCGTTCTCGTGTACCTCAACGCTGATTTCGAGGGGGGAGAAACTCGCTTCACCGAACAACTCGAACATACCGTAGTCCCCAAAACTGGTATGACCGTGATTTTCCAACACAAACTCACGCACGAAGGATGTACAGTCAGAACTGGTACGAAGTACGCGATGCGTACCGATGTTATCTATGAAAGATTAGAAGGGAAGTAGCATCGAATTTAATTATCTACCCATTCTTTTATAAGGCAGTTCTTATATTATTATGGTAAGTATTTTTTGCCATTTTTTCAACCCGGCAATTTCAAACCTTCTCCTGAACATTTTCTCCCAACAAACCCCCAGGCCGAAAAGCCAAAATCACCACCAAAACCCCAAACACCCAAGCATTAGTCCAGCGGCTCGACAAATACTGATCGCTCAAAGACGAAAGCAACCCAATCAAAACGCCTCCCAACATCGCCCCGACAATATTGCCAATTCCCCCCAAAACCGCCGCCGTAAAAGCCCTCAAACCAGCCGTAAACCCCATCGTAAAAACAATAGTATTGTTGTACAGACCAACCAGAATTCCAGCCGAACCCGCCAAAGCTCCACCAATCAAAAAAGTCAGAGCAATAATCTGATCTACATTAATCCCCATAATTTTAGCAGCATCGCGGCTTTGAGCAGTTGCCCGCATCGCCTTTCCCAGACGAGTGTACTGGACAAACAGATGAAGCAAAACCATCAATACCACAGCCACCACCAACACAATTAAATCTTTCGTAGTAAATACAATACTCGTTTGAATTCCCAAAAACTTGAGAATATCAACTCGCGGCAACAAATCGGGAAAACTTTTCGGAGCTGCCGAGTTAGAACCCATCACCGGAATAAAAGCTTTCAATCCTCCCCAAAATAACCCCATATTTTGGAAAATAAAAGAAACTCCAATTGCTGAAATTAAAGGAGCCAAACGGGGAGCATTTCGCAAAGGTCGATAAGCATACTTTTCGACAACAATATTCAGTCCAGCACAAAACACCGAACATACAATTAAACCGACTAACATCACCGGTATAGCAATACCTAAAGGCGCGCCGTCTTGAATGCCAAAAGCCCCGAACACAGTTAGGGAAGCAAAAGCACCCAACATATACAAATCGCCGTGAGCAAAATTGATTAACTCAATAATGCCGTAAACCATCGTGTAACCCAAAGCAATAATTGCAATCAGCGCCCCGTTGACCAAACCCACTAACAATTGTTGAATCAAAACTTCAGGACTGCTGGCTATTTCTCCTAAAATTTTCGGCAAATCAAATCCTGCGATCGGGCCTAACAACAAAACTATATAAACTACACCTAGATATAAGAGAATACTTTTCCAGTTCTTCATGTTTTTGAGTAATTGGGAATTGAGAATTGGGAATTGGGAATTGGGAATTGGGAATTGGGCATCGGCTATGGGACATCGGAGGGAGAAGGAAAAAGGCATAATTTTTTATTATCCCTTCTTCCTTCTTCCCGATATCCGTTACATCCGTTACATCCGTTATAAAATCAGTTGCCGAACTTCCTTCTTCCTTCTGACTAATTATTCCGTCTTGAGCGCATTCACGAACTCCCACTTACCGCCTTTAACAACATTTCCTGACATTGTAGTCAAGCTCGTGTCGCCGTTGGTGTCAAAACTCCAAGTGCCAAGGACGCCGTTAAAGTCTTTAGTTGCCAAGACAGCTTCGCGGATAGCAGCGCGGTCATTTTTGCAAACTTTATTAATTGCGCCGATCGCAACTTTAGCAGCTTCATAAGCGTATGCTGCATAAGCTTCCGGTTCAGCATTATATTTTGCCTTGTAACTTTCGTACCACTTCGCACCCACACCAGTCAATTCTTGAGGAGGCAAGCCGCCAAAAGTAGCAAAAACTCCTTCGGCATCTTTGCCTCCGGCATCGATTAAAGCTTGATCTTTAATGCCGTCCGGCCCCATGAACTTGACTGTATCAGCCGTCATCCCGACATTTCTGATGTCTTTAATTATTTGTCCGGCGTTGCTCTGAGTAGTGCCGCCGAAGTAAATCAGGTCGGGATTTAAAGCTTTGATCTTATTCATTAACGCCTTGTAGTCGCTAGCTTTAATATCAATTCCCTCTCTTCCGAGGACTTGAATTCCCAACTTTTTAGAAGTTGCTTCAAAAACATCAGCGATGCCTTTGCCGTAGAGTTCTTGGTCGTCGAGAATGTAGACTTTTTGCACGCCTAAAGATTTTGCCCAGTTGCCAGCTACAGCACCTTGAAGGTCGTCAGCGGGGACAACGCGGGTGAAATTGCGAGTGCCTGCGGGATAATAAACGTTGGGTTCTTTGGCTTCGCCTTTTCCTGGTTTAGTCAGTCCCGGATAAGTGTTGGCCGGACTGATCATGACGATGTTAGCTTGGTTGAGCACGGGAATGGAAAGTTTGGCGGCACCGGAGTTATAGTGACCGATGGCGGCAACTACCGAACCGTCAGCAACGGCTTTGTTCGAGTTGGAGGTTACTTGACCCGGGTCCCATTTGCCGGCGGCGGCGGTGGCATCGTCGAGCACTTCGTATTCGATTTTGATTTTGCCGTCGCAAGCTTTGGAGTCGGTTTCGGCAAGTGCTTGTTTGATGCCGTTGACCATTGTTTGAGATTGACCCAAGGCGCTACCCGTCATCGGGAGCATGGAGACTATTTTGACGGTATTTGGGTCTCCGGGGCTGCTGACTGCGACGGGAGTGGCTGCGGGACTGGTTCCGGGACTGGCTCCGGTAGTTGTGGCGGTGGGTGCTGGAGGATTTTGACAGCTAGCGCACAGAGATGCTATCCCGGCGGCGAGGAGTAATGTCCGCAGCCCCCCAGTGTTGAGATTTTGTGTTGGGTTGGTTTTTGTGGGTGTGGGACTTTTGCCCCCTGACTTCTGGGAAAAGTTCATAGCTTGGTTGGTTTGTTGCTGGCGTTTTTGCATATTTTTCACTTTAGTGAGTATGTAGTCAAGAGTTAGCACAAGTTTAAAAAATTTGTGTCAACTCTCAAATATACACTGCTGCCACAAGAAGGTCGGGACTTGGGCCATATGTTGTGATATCAATGTCGGCGATATCCAAAGTTTAGACTTGAAAAATGTCTTATTCGCCTGGTTCTGCTTGGTATTGTGCGATCGCAGTTTGGATTTCCTAGGCCGAGACGTTTGCTGGTTCTGATGAAGAGTAAATCAGGTATAAAACAACCTGAGTCGGTGATTCAACTCGATCGATCAAACGATAGCCACCGCTCTTACCAATTTGGGCATCACTGTTTTTAGCCCGGACTTTGTAAACGGTGTATTGGGTTCCTGCAATCTGGTTTCCGATAAAGTTTCCTTGGATAATCTCATCGAGGACGGGCTGAACATCCGTTTGAATTTGGCGATACTTTTTAGCGAGTCCCTTGAGGCGACGTTTGAAGAGTGCCGTGAATTTGAGTTGGACTGGCATATCAGACATTGATGCCGTCCCAGAGTTGCTTGATGGGGGAGGTTTGTCCCACTTTGGCTTGGTGGAAGGAGGCTTTCAGGTCAGCGAGGATTTGGTCGTTGGAGTCGGTGTCTGAATCAAAATCTGAGTCAAAGTTTGGGACGATCCCAGCCTGTGTCCGACTGGTCAAGAATTCCAGGAATGTCAGGGTTTGCTCTAAAATCGATTCAGGAGTCCGTTCGATCGCTTCTAAAAGCCGTTTTTTTATCGGCGACATAAGATGACCTCTAAATCTAGCTCCTCTGAATCCTCTGAATCTTATCAATAATTCTATTGCGTGTTTCAGATCGATCGCCGGCGATCCATCGGAAACACGCACGACTTGTCACAACTAACGATGCTCTTTCACTGTAGACATTTTTGGGGTGATTGAGAAGCCCGCAGACAGATTGCTCCTGCGGGTTTTTTAGATTTTAGATTTTAGATTTTAGATTTTGACAATGCCGCACAGCTCTTTAAACAGTTCGCGGATGCACCGGGCAATCACCCGCTGGCGGGCTAGCTTGACCGGGGTGCCGCCTTTTTTGCGCCGTTTCAAGTTTTCCGCCGGCGACATTTGCTCGGCATCTTTACCCTGACCGTAAACAAATTTCAGCGGCGGATTGTTTCGACTCACTTCTAGGCGAGTGAAACACCACTGCCACAGCGCTTTTCTGCACAGCGCGCTGCCTGACTGTTTGCCCTTCTTTTTCTGACCGCTGTCTTCCCTCACAACACCCATGCCGACGGCTCGCATGAAGCGGCGCTCCGAAAGTTTGAGTTTCGATTCTTTCCCTGTCTGGCGGTTCTTGCGAAGCTTGACTTCCGGCTGACCGTCTTTGAGGAAGTCTTCGATCGGGTAAATTGCTCCCAACAAGTAGCCCTGGAGTTGATAGCCAAATCCGAATTTAGTAAAAATCCGGCGGTACTCTTCAAACTGCGGACTGTCAATGAGCTCGACTAACTGCTTTTTGAGCTTGAAGATTTCCTCCTCAATTTCGCAGTATTGCTTGGCTGCCCATTTAGTTTGCGGCTCAATGCCGGAGCCGATTGTCCCTTCCAAAACGCGATCGTACTTTTTGGATTTGCGGCGACCGGCCAGCCAGCCCCACAGCAGCGGCGGCAATTCTTCTTGCAGTTTTGCCGATTTGACTGAAGCAATTTCCGGGCACTGCCAAGCTAATTCTTGCCTCATTCGATTTACGATTGGACTTTGTACCCGGTTGAGGTGTTCCAACCGCAAACAAACGTGTTTGATGTGACTCACTAATGGGTCGCGGATTTTGAGGTAGCTGTCGGGCCCTTTGTCGAAGTACCAGCAGGCGATCGCAAAAGCGTCGATATCGTCAGTTTTAGCCCCGCTCTTTCCTTCCTTTTGCATCAACTCCGCCCTGTAGTTGGGGAGCTTGCTGTTAGAAATCATCCGCACTTCGCAGCCCCAGTCGCCTAACTTGTTCATCCACAACCGGGCGTAATTCATCCCGGTCGGTTCGCAGATGGCAATAATTTTATCAGCGTTGAAGCTTTCTATTTTTGCCTTTAATTTATTCAAATTTTCAATGTTCGCTTGATACACCTCGATATCGGCGTCGAAGTAGTCATCACGGGGGTTGCTGGGTTTTTCCAGCATAAAACACGCGGCGACTGACGACCGAGAAACGTCAATGCCGACGATCAAATATTTCATCTAGTTTAGGGAGAGTGACAGTTGAAAGGACAAGAGAGCCTACGAATCTCCCAAAAGCAATTAAGCTTACTTCACTGATTAAGGCTCGTTATTATGTCCGGTTTGATGCAGGCTGGCGCTTACGAAAGAGCAATAGCAATTAAGCTAATTTCGTCTTTAAAGCGCCACTCGTCCGAGGACTCGTCCCGCGACTCCCCATTAATAAGGGGGAGTTTCGACCGCTGAGTCGAGGCGGCCATCCTCAGGCGGTTGTAAGGATCGAATTGGTACTAACTAAAGCGACGTACACGTATACGTAATCGAGGTTTTGAGTCAGCGCGCGCCCGAAATCCTCCGTTGAGTAAACTCGCAGCAAGTAATTAGCCGCGTTGACGTAGTGGCTTAAACACCTGTCGCGCGGCTGTTTGCGCAGCAGTCCCCGCGCTTTGGCTTCCTTGATGCAGAGAAATATTTCTTGTTTTTGAACTTCGCTAAAGTCGCCGAATTGCTGTTTTGCCGATTCGATTAGCTCGGCAATCGGTTTAGTTTGGGATTGAGTTTCCATGATAGATTGGTAGATGGGCACTGTGAGAAAGAGTCAAGATAGCTCGGACATGCGAGCGGTTAAAGTTATGAATTGACCGCTTTTTACTATTGCTTAGCTGATTACTTTGAAAACGTAATGACCTGTGGCATGACAATTTTCTTTAGTCTGTTGAACGAGCGGCATCATTACGTTTTTGATGAACTCCTCTATTTCATCTGCCCCCACAGGTTTTTGATGGATAGATGCTTGTATTGCTATGTCGCGGGCTAATTCTTCGGGAGGTTCGCCAACAATTTCACTGAGCAAATTCAGCAAGATTGAATTGGTTCTCGAACAAGAATAAATAAGTTGCTTTTGTTCGATCGGCAAGTCTTGCAAGCTGATAGCGGTGGGTTGCGGGCTGTCGTCGGGAATTATTCGGATTGATTGAAGGTTTAGCTCGCAAGTATTTAAGCAATTGCTGAGCGTTTCAGCGAGTTCTTCCAACTCTTTGTAGTTGCCCTGACTCTTTAGAATCAAGTCGTCGGCGTGCAGCCCCAGGGCTACAATTTCCGCTTTGATTTCAGGACGAAACGCGGGCAAATCGGAATGCCTGTAGGTGAAAGTATGAGACATGGTTTTAAAAACTAACTAGGATGAGTCCGACACTTCGTCGGATCTATTCGGCGGGCTGATAGCTTTTTGATGGCATTTTGATAGCTTTTTGATAGCAAATCCTCTG
>NZ_SRRZ01000123.1 GCF_013179805.1 Microcoleus asticus IPMA8
CTCAAGCATTCTATTAAGTTATTAATACATTACTTGAAATTTCACGATATTCCCATTCCTGGGGCATTCATACCTTGATTCAGCAACGCCCTAAAATTATATGTAAATCAGAATAATACGAGTTCCCTATTTTGGCTTCCCATCTCAAATCTAAAATTTCAAATGGTATGAATCATCAATCTTGGTTGAAACAGCTAAAAAAACATCGAGCGATCGCCGTTATCCGTTCCTCCGAAAAGGAACTTGCTTGGCAGATGGCATCAGCGGTAGCAGCAGGAGGAATCCAGTTTATTGAAATTACTTGGAACACCCACAAAGCCGCTGAAGTAATTGCCCAACTCCGCTCGGAATTCCCTAATTTTAGTATTGGCACTGGCACTTTATTAAACTTAGAAGAGTTGCAGCAAGCAATAGACTGCGGCGCTCAATTTCTGTTTACTCCCCACACGGATTTAACTATGATTAAAACAGCAGTTGACGCCGGAGTGCCGATCGTCCCTGGTGCTTTTTCTCCTACGGAAATTGTGACCGCGTGGCAAGCAGGCGCTACCTGCGTTAAAGTGTTTCCGATATCGGCTTTGGGAGGCGCCGCCTACCTGAAAAGCCTGCAAGGCCCCTTGGGACACATTCCTTTAATTCCCACTGGCGGGGTGACGCTGGAAAATGCCAAAGTATTTATTGACGCTGGGGCGATCGCCGTTGGTTTAGCCGGAGACTTATTTCCTAAATACTTAGTGGACAATGGAGATTGGCGGGCGATCGTCCAAATTGCCCGAACTCTCGCCCAAAACTTAACAACTTGTTAAGCCCTCTTTCCAATCTCGAATCTAAAATCTAAGATCTAAAATAGTACAGCTCAATCTAAAATCTAAAATCTAAAATCTAAAATAGTACGAGGTGTGAGGAATGAACAGCATTATCAACTCAATTTACTTCCGCCGCGCTGGAACTTTCTGTGCCGGCTGCGCCCTCACTTTTGCTGCATTCTGCGGCGGTTCAATTCCTGCAATTGCCGGCGAACAGCACAACATAATTGCCAATAAAATTATGCAGTTGCAGCAATCCAGCGAACGCTGGATTGAAATAGATTTGTCAAGACAAAGGTTAATAGCTTGGGAAGGAAATACACCCGTTTACGCGGTGATTATTTCCAGCGGCAAATCATCTACTCCCACCCGCACGGGAACCTTTGCGGTTGAAACCAAATACCGCGTTGCTAGGATGACTGGGCCGGACTACGACGTGCCCGACGTTCCCTATACAATGTATTACGACGGAGGCATGGCAATTCACGGCGCTTACTGGCACAATTTGTTTGGCAATCCCGTTACTCACGGCTGCACGAATGTAGCTGTCAATCACGCTAAATGGCTATTTGAATGGGCCTCGGTGGGAACACCCGTGGTGGTGCACAAATCTCAGGTTTAGGGAATTGGGCATGGGGCATTAGAACCCCGACTTCTTAAAGAAGTCGGGTTCTGGGTATTCTGTTTTTTTAAGTGAGTTTACTTCACTGTTGTTTTTAACTACAATCCCAATTGTATAAAACTTTACTAAAATCTAATTGTCTGAGTGCTGATTCATCAATAAAAAAGTTACTTACACCCACATCTCCCCACATGATATCTACGGTATCATTGCAATCGCTATCCATTTGGAATAACAGAATGTCTGACTTGTTTTCCCGAGCGCACTTACTACTATATTCTCTTATGTCGGTTTGTGTAAAATCAGGATAACCACCTATTTTATGACCAAAAGGAGACGATATTTCTAGGTACTCATCCCTAATTTCATCATTTAGAAATAACTCATCAATTTCTTCTCCTAACTGTTCGGTAAATTTGTAGTCACTGGTACTAATCGGCGCATATTTTTTAGTAAATTGCAAGCTGCAACAGCCTTCAACAGGAAAAGCTTCGGGTTTCGGCAAAAAATCATAATTGGTAATCATGTTTTCAACTTGGAAGTCTGGCTGAGGAAAATAGATTATTTTGAAATTTTGTTCGGCTGTGGGATTATCTTCATCGGCGGAATTGCCCAAATCTACACCATATACGCCATCGTCGGCTATATAAAACTGCAAAATCCCCTGCTCGGGAAAACTATCTAAAGGCGGTACTTCAGAAAAGTTGATTTGTGCTAGAAAGAATAAATATTTACCGTCAGCAGTTTTTGGATACTCAAAGCCTTTAGGTAAATAGGGCAATCCCCCAAATTTACTTTGCCACCAATTAACGGAGTCATTATTCTGGATTTTAATTTCAATGTAAGGTTTAATCGTAGCTTCGATTCGGTCGCGATACTTTTCTAGTTCGGGAGAAAGTGGAAGTTCTAGTTGATAATTCATCTGCTTTTAACAATCAATTTGTTTTGAATGCAATCAGTAGGGTGCGCCGAAGCGCACGTTACCTGTCAAGCCTATTCCTAACTTAGCTGCACCACTGGTTTATCCTCTAACAAAGTTTCATTTGTCAGCAAATCTTCCACGCTAATGCGTAAAAAGCGCTGTTCGTCAACGCGGAACAAAACTTTTATGCGATCGCTCCCGGGATACCCTGGCGGCGTCAATTGAGCGATGCTGCGTGCTCCGTCTTTGTCATTTAGCGGCTGTACCGATCTTTGACCCGCGAGTTGGCGAGTAATTAGCCTGTCGCCATCAAAATATATCTCCGTGCCGCCAGTTTCCGCTCCCAATTCGCCGACAATTAATTCTATACTTCGTTGATTTTCTAAAGAAGCTCCCAAGACTAATTCTACCGGTTCGCTCATCGGATAAGACTGCCCGGATTTAATTAAACTGTGCCAACTGTGGCAATTTTCGCGGCGGTTCCAGTAGCGAATGCCGTAACTGTGATAGAGAAAATCTTTGATTTCTATGCCTTGACTCAGTTGCAGAGCACCTTGGGCGATCGCCTCAAATGGTTTGTCGCAGCGAATTTTTGCAGGCTCGAAATATTGCTGCACCCAACGCTGAACAGCGGGAATTTGTACCGTACCGCCAACTAGCAAAACTGCATCGATGTCGCCAATTTCTAAGCCTTGGCGCCGCGCTTGCTGCAATACTTGATTCATGCACTCGTCGAGGTTGTCAAAAAACTGATGTTCGGCGAGGATAGATTCAAAGCGAGATCGATCTAATTCTAATTCGTAACTCTCAAAATTTTCGTCATCAAAATAAACCTCAACTGCCTGATTCACCAACGACAACTGAATCTTTAACCGTTCTGCTAATCTGGTTGTTATCGGAGATTTGGCCAGCCCTTTTGTTTTGAAAAAATAGTCAACCAACCAATTATCAATATCAGAACCGCCTAAATTTTGTCCGGCTTTAGCCAAAACCCGGGCAACTTTTGCCTTTTGCGCTGAAGATTCAGCTAATAACTTTTCGCCCCACTTGAGAATAAAACCGAGAGGCTTTTTGTCGGAGGAAGCGTCCAAACGCACTACAGAAAGATCGAGAGTTCCGCCGCCGAAATCAATGACTAACAGAATTTCGCGATCGGCTAAACCATAACCCAAAGCAGCCGCCGTAGGTTCGTCCAATATCCGCACCTGTTCTACTTGCAGAGATTCAGACACTTTGCCCAACCAATGGCGGTAAGCTTCAAAACTATCTACTGGCACAGTAAAAATCAAAGAATCTACGGGCAAGGGCAGTTCGCGAATTGAGTTCACAATTTGGCTCAAATACCACTCACCTACTCGTTCAAAAGTAATAAGTTGCCCGTCAAGTTCCGGCACAAAACCCTGAACAGAAGTGCCAATTCCCCGCTTAAAATTGCGGAAAAACCGAGAATCTCCACTCAAATCAAGGCCTCTGTCCCGGACTTGCTGACCGAGTATTACTTTATTTGCCGCAGCGTCCTCAACGTAGAGTAAACTGGGAATTAGGGGGGGGTTTTGAGCCGAGATTGCCGACAATCCCGGTAATTTCAAAGTTTCGGGCTGCTGGAGGGCTTGATTCCAGCGAGCGACGACGGTGTTGCTAGTTCCAAAATCAATTGCGATCGTCATTCAGCCAAAATACACAGCTACTAAGGATTAGATTATATTATGGTATTTGGAGTCGCAAATACCAACATAATATCAAATTGTGCTTGAATAAAGACTTTGTTGCAACCAAAACAGCTTTAGCAGCGGAGTCTTCCATTTTGTGCAACTGCATATTTTTCGTTGCAACAAATAAGCGCCACTTTTATAAGCGGCACAAAACTCATAGCATTTTAGATTTTAGATTAAAGACTTGGGAATGACTGACTGGATAATGGTTTGGATCGCGGGCCTACAGTTGCATTGTTTTTGGAAAGTGGTATCATCTGTCCGCCGCCGCCAAGCTTTTACCTTTGATATTAATCCAATTTTCAAATAAAGGGTGAAAAATGCTGCACATGGGCGATCGCAAAACAGCACTATTGGCTCTAACACTGCTTGTCCCTGCTGCTAGTATTGGTATCATAGCAGGCTTGTATATTGCCCCGGGAAGCTGGGGACAAACACTGTCAGTATTGTGTCAAGTTTGGTTGCTGGTTTTTCCGATCGCGTGGTCTGTTTTGGTCGATCGCAAAAAACTGCGTTTATCCATGCCCAAGCCCCAAGAATTGCTGGCTGGATCTATGTGGGGAATATTCATGTTTGCGATGATTGTAGGTATATATCGGCTTTTCGGCCAGCACTGGATCGATCCTGTAATTGCTAAAGAAAAATCGCACCAATTAGGTATTAGCAGCGCTAATATTTACTTGATTGTTGAAGCATATTTTGTGCTGGTTAACTCGCTGATTGAAGAATTTACTTGGCGGTGGTTTGTCTGCAACAAGTGCCAGATTCTCATACCGGGAACAAAAGCAATATTTCTGAGTTCGCTATTTTTCACGCTCCACCACATTCTTGTAATAGCAGCTTACAGCGACTGGCAGGCTGTGATCTTAGGCTCCTTAGCTGTCTTCGCCGCCGGGATAATTTGGTCTCAGTCTTATCTGACTTACCGTTCACTTTGGTCTAGTTATATCAGCCACGCGATCGCAGATTTGGCGCTGGCAATGATTGGTTGGCAAGTACTCTTTAACTAGCTGCTTTTTTAGCGACTATCGCTGGTAATTCTACAGTAAAAATTGACCCTTTTCCCAACTCACTCTCCAGACTAATATCTCCACCCATCATCTGACAGAATTTCTTGGCGATTGCCAGTCCCAAACCCGTACCACCGTACCTGCGAGTAGTAGACTCATCCGCTTGCGTAAAAGCTTGGAATACTCTCTCAATTTGCTCTGCGTTCATTCCAATTCCAGTATCGCTGACTTTGAAACTAATCCATTCTTCACCAGCCTGAATATCCGACTCTGATTCTTTCTCGTTTTTGTCTCTTTCTCGCTTCGCTTCTAAACCTAAAACATCCGATTCTACTTCCTCCCCTCCCATAAAACTAAATTTTTCTTCCGACTTCCATTGGGCTTCTTTCTTCTTCCCTCTTTCTTCTTCCCTCTCCCTTCTAAAGCGTCTTACTTCTAAAGTAATTTCACCAGCTTCGGTAAATTTGCTGGCATTGCTCAGCAGGTTTAACAAACACTGATAAATCTTAGTAACATCAGTATAAACCGTGCCGATATTGGGCGGACACTTTACTACGAAAACATTGCGATTTTTGTCAGCCAAAGGTTTAATAGTAGTAGCGACATCCTGAATGATTGTCGAAAGTTCGCAGGTTTCTAAGTATAATTCTATGCGACCCGCTTCAATTTTAGAAATATCTAAAATATCATTAATGAGAGATAGTAAATGTCTGCTTGCATTATTAATATTTTGCAAATCAGGGACTAATTCTTCACAATTGAGGTCGAAGGCTTCTTCTTGTAACATTTCGCTGTAGCCGATAATCGCATTCAGAGGCGTGCGGAGTTCGTGGCTCATATTTGCCATAAATAAGCTTTTTGCCTTGCTAGCTGTTTCAGCTTCGGTGCGAGCTTTGTCTGCTTCCTGATTTTTGGTTTCCAAGCTAGCAAATAACTTTTGCAACTGCACAGCCATGCGATTGAAAGCTTTGGCTAAAGTTCCCAATTCATCTTGGCGATCGATATTTACTCTCTGATTCCAGTCACCGCTAGAAAGCTGTGCTGCTGCAACTGTCAAGTCCCCGATCGGCCGAACCAAACGGCTGGTTAATATCCACGTCAAACCGCCAACTCCCAAGACTGCAATGGCGGCAATAGTAATTGCCAACTGCCAAAATAACTGTTCTTTTTCTAAAACCTCGGCTTCTTCCTGCAAGATAATTACGCCCCAGCCACTTTCCAATTGGTTCAGACATGAAAGCCATTTCACTCCCCGATCGTCGGCGAAGTAAAATGCACCACTTTTGCCTGCTAGTAGAGTTTTGACTGGCGGATAGTTGCTGAGGTTTATTAGTTGCTTTTGAGCAAGTAAGTTCGGGTCGGGGTGAGCGATTAATTGACCTTTTTTGTCTACCAAAAAAGCGAAGCCTGTTTTGCCGATTCGGACTGTTCCGATCGAGCTAGCGATGTCGCTTAATAGTATACCTATAACAGCTACTCCTTGAATTTTTCCCAGTTGGTCAGCAGATTTATCGATTGAATTTAATTGGTGTGTTTGAGAAAACTTTTGTTGAAAATTAGTTGCTAGTTCGAGAAGCTGCTTGGTTGTAAAATCGACGCGGCCACCTGCAGGCAAGCCTGAATATTTTTTTTTAAATTGAGCAACTGCCTTGGCGGTGGTGTTGCCGTAAATTCCTGTAATTTCGTTTTTGTAATAGCCGAGTTGTTTGAGTTGCTGCTGCAATTCGCTGACTGAATTTCCTCGATCGCCCAAACTTAAACTCGCAAATTCCCGAATGGGTGTTGAGAAAATAACTGCTGGTTTTCCCGTTAAGCGAGATATCAAAGCTTCGTGAGTAATTTCAGTCCCAGCAACTGCACTTTTAAACCAATACCGATCGCTGCGTTTGATGCGATCGGGCGGCGTGCCGCTGCCGCGGGCAACAACGTACCCTTCTAAATTGTAAGCTTCGGCAAGGTATATGTGGCTATAGCTGCGGTTGATGCCAACTAGCAGCGGCAACATTTTGCTGGCATTCATGCTGACTGTACTCGGATCTTGACTGATGCTGCGCAACAATCGAACGTTCATTTGTTCCCAGCGAGAGATGCTTTCCGTTAAGACATCTGCTTTTAATTCGAGGTTTTGTTTTGCTTGCGATCGAATAATGTTAGCTGCGTGAAAACTGGCAAACCATATCGCTGCAAGCATCGGCGGCACAACCCCCAAGAGCACACCGATTGTCATCCGGAATCGCAAACTTAGGAATAATGATTCTTTCATAACATCAAATTTTTTTAAGCGAGGTCATTTCATACATACCGCGAAGCTGCAGCTGCAGTTTAGGAGTCAACGTTGGCACGATCTAGGCCAATCGGTCCAGAGCATTCCTTTTATCTTTACATGGTCATTGAATAATTTGCTGAACTTTTTTACGGTAATTACTTAGACAGGGCTTGCGCAGGCACGCTACATAATATACTCCGCTCAGAAGTGGCAGTCGCTTTTGGGAACTTTTTCAGGCGATCGCCTTTTATTAACAAATTTAAAACTCAGCCAGCTAATTAAATTTATATCGGTGAAATTCTTTGTTGTGTAGCACGATTGGGAAACCTATTTTTTCAAACAGTGGACGCATCAACCGGGTTTTTTCACGAACATACGATCGGTGAGGGGAAGAGATATCGGTTGAAAAATCGGGTTTTTTCCCTCCTTCGCGCGTCCAGGACGGTTACTCGATCGCGCTTCAGCAGGCATTTGAGAAAACCACTATGTCTGAATCCTGACAGAATACGATATTGTGTCCAGCAATACCGACAGCACCGTTACCAAAAAACCACAATCGCCGATCGGTGTTTAGATCTGTTGGAGCGATCGGGAAATCAACATTCTCAAAATAAGAATTTCATCTTTAATGCTGTATAAAATTTTGCTAACAGTGCTCATCCAGCTACTCTAGATTGTTACAAATGCTACTTTTTGTCCCACATTAAAGGTTGGGTGCTTTTCGGTTTCCCGTACCTCCCTTTCTGTACCATAAGCAAGTTCTATTCTGTTAAAAAGGAAGTGTTGTTTAGCTTGGTGTTTGTCGCGAAAAAAAGATGCTGTTTGATAATGATGAATCAGTCTTTAGGAGGAACTTTTGCCCACCTAAAAATTATCCCTAGAGGACTGTTTCGCGAGCGCATCAGTTGTTATTATCCATTCAATGACAGCGAACTTGTGGCATATCAATACTGGCGTGTTGCCAACAGTCGCAAGGTTGGATTCTATGTACACACCAGGAAAGCGGTAATTAATATTCACCCGCCCCTCTTTCCTTTCGATCTCTAACATCAGCGCTGGTAGCAGCGCCATAAGGGAATCGGAGTCTTCAGCGGGACTTAAAAATGAAAATCACCTTTGTGCTTCCTACTCTGTCTTGGACTGGTGGAATACGAGTAGTATCTATTTTCGCAGAACGTTTGAGAAAGCGAGGACACTCCGTGTTCGTCATCTCTGTACCCCACGCCCAACCGAGTATGCGCCAGCAAGTCAAGTCGCTGCTGCGGGGACGGGGTTGGATTTCCACACCTGAAAACGAACCCTCATTTTTCGATAACTTAGGTGTAGAACACAAAATTACCGATCGCTACCGGCCGGTAGAGGACAAAGATGTACCTGATGCTGACGTAGTAGTTGCCACATGGTGGGAAACCGCCGAGTGGGTAGCCAAACTCTCTCCCAGCAAAGGAGCAAAAGCTTATTTTATCCAGCACCACGAAGTTTTTGATTATCTACCTCAAGGTAGAGTAGAAGCAACCTGGATGCTGCCCATGCACAAAATTACGATCTCTAAGTGGTTAGTGGACCTAGCTCGGACTAAATACGGCGATCGCACAGTTTCCTTAGCTCCTCCTACCGTGGACACCAAGCAATTTTACGCCAGTCCTCGCAACAAACAATCGGTTCCTACAGTTGGCATACTTTACTCTCCAATCTACTGGAAAGGAACCGACATCGCCCTCAAAGCTTTTGCCTTAGCTGCTGAAAAGATCCCCAACCTGCGTCTGGTTGCCTTCGGTACAGAGGCCCCATCTTCGGAATTGCCCCTACCGGCCAATGCCGAGTATGTAATTCAACCCGACCAAGACAAAATCAAAGACTATTACAGCAAATGCGATGCCTGGCTGCTGGCGAGCCGCTCAGAAGGCTTCGGCTTGCCAATTATCGAAGCGATGGCGTGCCGCACTCCCGTCATCAGTACCCCAGCAGGTGCGGCTCCTGAAATTTTGAGCGGCGGTACTGGCATACTTGTAAGACCAGAAGATCCCGAAGAAATGGCCAAAGCCATAGAGTATATCTGTCAGTTGCCAAATTCCAAGTGGCAAGCCATGTCTGAAGCGGCCTATGCCAAGGTGAACAATTATACTTGGGATGATGCCACAGCTCATTTTGAAGCGGGATTGAAAGTTGCTGTAGACAAATCTAAACAGCGGGACGTTAATATAGTTTCCTGTTCTCCCTACGAGGTGGCTCCAGCAGTGGCAAACTAACAAATTGAGCAGGTTACATGCTAGCAGCAGCCATTTGAAATTCTGCGCTAGTCGCTCGCTCTGGCGCGGGATTCTCAGCAGAAACTCAATCAATAGTGTTTGGTGGGGTGCTTCTACCCAAACTAAAATCGCCCGTGTCCTGTTTCTACCCAGCAGTCTCGACACGAATTCTGACGCCACTGACGAGCGAATACTGGTTATAAAGCGATCGGCCAAAATCTGGACCAGAGTGCAACGGAGTTTTTAAAGCTGGCTTCGTTACAGGTTAAACTTGTCTAGTCCTCAAACATTTCCCGATTTGTAATTGGGAAAAGTCCCTGACGACAAAGTAAGATCGGCTCGACTATCGAGTTACGATCGCCTCCAGCAGAAACCCGCACCCTGCTGAAAAGCCAAAAGTAGGCTAGTAAGTGCGAACTTGCTGTTATGGAGGAGTTTTAACCAGTATTAATCTTCAGCATCTATTCATGAAAATTACTTTTGTCCTGCCTACCCTTAGCCTTACAGGTGGCATGAGGGTGTTATCTATTTACACAGAACTTCTCCAAAAGCGAGGACACAAAATATTTATCGTCTCTACGCCCCCGGGGCAACCGACTTTGATCCAACAATTGCGATCGCTCCTCAGAGGTAGGGGTTGGCAGTCCGCTCCCAAGAAACAAGAGTCTCACTTTGACAAGGTGAATGTCGAATGCCGAGTTCTCGAAACCTACCGTCCAATTACCGACATTGACGTACCTGATGCCGATATTATCATGGCTACTTGGTGGGAAACTGCCGAGTGGGTGGCAAAACTCTCTCCCAGGAAAGGAAGGAAAGTATATTTTCTCCAACACTACGAGGCTTTTGACTACATACCAAAAGGTCGAGTAGAGGCAACTTGGCGGTTGCCGATGCACAAAATCGCTGTGGCCCAGTGGCTGGCAGACATAGCTCGGAATGAATACGGCGATTTGTCTGTATCTCTCGTCCCTCCCACCGTGGACACCAAACAGTTTTACGACCCCCAGTCGCGAGGCAAGCAGCCGCGAGGCAAGCAGTCAGTTCCGACCGTTGGGATGTACTATTCTACAACTCCTTGGAAAGGCTGCGATCTTGCCCTGAAAGCTTTCTCTATAGCTGCTGAAAAAATTCCCAACCTTCGTTTAGTTGCCTTTGGTTCGGGCGATACTCCTCCTCCCAATTTGCTGCCTGATGGCACGGAGTATAATAAGGCACCTACTCAGGACCAACTAAAAGAATTTTACAGCAAATGCGATGCTTGGCTCTTTTCCAGCAGCTCCGAAGGCTTCGGCTTGCCAATTTTAGAAGCTATGGCTTGCGGCACTCCAGTCATCGGCACTCCTGCTGGTGCAGCTCCGGAACTACTTGCTGGCGGGGGTGGCATACTTGTCAAGCCAAAAGACCCAGAGGATATGGCAAAAGCGATCGAGCAGATTTGTCAGTTGTCTGATGCCGAATGGCGGGCCATGTCCAAGACTGCTTTGGAGACGGTGATAAATTATACTTGGGAGGATGCAACTAATCTCTTTGAGGCGGCACTGTACGCTGCTGTGGAACCTCAAACACAATTAACGAACAAGGCGAAGGCGTAAAATAGAGGTTGATTTAAAAGATTGGGGTTGGGCGATCGTTTAAGCGAGAATTTTTATTGGGCAAATTAAGTTGTCTTTCTAAAATTTTACTGCAAAAAAAACTATGGTTGCATTAATCCCACTTGCTATGTTCGGCTTTATTCCAATCGTTTTTTACCTGTTTGTGAGGTATCCCGCTCAACGGGCGGTAATTATCAGTTTTGTTGCAGCGTGGCTGTTTTTGCCGCAAGCTTCTTATCCCATCCCCCTATTGCCGCCCTATACCAAAATCTCGGCAGCTTGCTACGGCATTTTGCTGGGGACTCTTGTCTACGATACTGCGCGCATCACCACTTTTAAGCCCGGTTGGCTGGATGTGCCAATGGTAATTTGCTGTTTGTGCCCAATTGTTTCACAAGTTACTAATGGCGGCAGCCCGATTTCTCCGACTCTCAACCAAATCGTTACTTGGGGTCTGCCTTATTTTTTAGGACGCTTGTATGTAGGTAGTTTAGACGGGCTGCGACAATTGGCGATCGGGATGGTTGCAGGTGGGTTGGCTTACATTCCTTTTACTTTAATTGAAGGTGTTAAGGGTCCAATTCTGCACCAAATGATTTACGGCGTCAATGCCTTTGAGGACTGGGGTCAAGCAAGGCGTTTGGGGGGGTGGAGACCGGTAGTATTTATGCAGCACGGTTTGATGGTGGGCGTGTGGATGATGACAGCCGCCTTAATCGCAGTTTGGCTTTGGCAAACTGGGGTGATCAAAAAGTTTATGGGCCGCAACATCAAGATTTTAGCAATTATATTAACTATCGCTTTTTTGCTGTGCCGTTCTACTGGCGCCTACAGTTTATTTGCAATGGCGTTACTCGTATTATTCTCGGCAAAGTGGTTTCGCACCTCTTTGCCCCTGCTATTTATAATTGGATATATAGTGTTTTATTTGTACGTAGCTGCATCGGGTCAATTTTCGAGCAAAGACGTGATGGACTTCATCACTCCAATATTTGGCGAAGAACGAGCCGCCTCTCTGAAGTTTAGATTTGACATGGAAGAGATATTGGGGGAAAAAGCGCGGCAAAATTTTCTTTTTGGCTGGGGGGATTCTGGTGGCAACCGCGTGTACGACCAGTCCGGTAAAGATATCTCGGTCACCGACAGCTTATGGATTATTGCATTTGGCGTCAACGGTGCAGTCGGTTTAGTTAGTTTATTTTCTTCATTATTACTTCCTGTTATCGTCTTTTGCGTGTTCAAGTATCCCGCCAGAACCTGGTCTAATCCCAAGGTAGCGCCCGCTGCCGTCCTGGGAGTAGCCTTAACTATGTACGTGTTTGACTGTGTTTTGAACGCTATGACTAACCCGATTTTTGCGATGATTGCTGGAGGAATATCGGGTCTGGTCTTAAAAGCTCCAGAAAGTCTTAAGACCAAAAAAACCAGTTCGCCACCCAGAAGACAGTCGCTGGTTCACCAAAAATCAGGATGATTTTCAGGAATGCGCGGCTTCACTTCAAGCTTGAAAATATCTGGCTGTCGCTGAATACAACAACTAAAAAACTTCCTATTTTTGCATTAAATCAAGTTCGCAAGTTGCGCTATATTTGTAAATTGCTTAAAATTAAGGTCAAAAAATTTTTTGACATTCATTTTCAATGCTTCAACTATTAGCACGGCATCGGTTTTTTATTAATACTATGTTGCGATTTGTAAACAAAAATAGGCTTAATATACTTTTTACTAAAACGACCTGATTCTTTACACAATCTTTAAAAATCCTGACTGGACAGGTAGGGTGTACGGGCATATACTTAAGAAAGTTTATTCACTGAAGCGCCCAAGTAGTGAAAACACGAACCTGTATTGTGCGTTATAATAGTTTGAGTTGTAGCTTAATATAAAGCGGGAAGGGAATAATAAATGAACACAGTTAATTTATTGAATGTCTCGATAGATAACTTGTCAATAACAGAGTTGTTTGAAAAACTCGACTGCGAAGGTGGTGTCGTATTTACGCCCAATGTAGACCACTTGATTAAGTTGCAGTACGACCGCGACTTCTATGAAGCTTACAATACCTCTACCTATAGAGTCTGCGACAGTCAAATATTGATGTATGCCTCCAAGTTTTTGGGAACTCCTCTCAAAGAAAAGATTTCTGGTTCGGACTTGTTCCCTGCATTTTATATGTATCACAAAGATAACGAGAATATGAAAATATTTTTGCTAGGAGCTGCTGAAGGTATTGCTAGGAAAGCCCAGGAAAAAATTAATCAAAAAATTGGTAGAGAAATAGTGGTTGAGGCACATTCTCCTTCTTTTGGCTTTGAAAACAATGAGGAAGAGTGTGAAAAAATAATTGACACGATCAATCAATCAGGAGCTACAGTTCTGGCTATAGGGGTGGGAGCCCCCAAGCAAGAGAAGTGGCTGGTTAAATACAGGAGCAAATTAACACACGTCAAAATTTTCTTAGCAGTCGGTGCAACGATTGATTTTGAAGCTGGTTGCAAAGCAAGAGCTCCCAAATGGATGAGCGAAGTCGGCATAGAATGGGCGTACCGACTGTTAAGTGAACCGAGAAGGTTGTGGAAAAGATATTTGATAGAAGGTCTGCCTTTTTTCCGATTAATCTTAGAACAAAAATTAGGGTTTTATAAAATGCCTTTCCTTGAGAGCAAAACCAGGAAGCTAGAATGGGAAGGCGGCTCCTAAAAACGGGAGCGACAAATCTCTAGCGTAAATTAAGCTGAGTATGAGAGAAAGTAGGTTTGACTTCAAGCTCAGACGGATGCAAGCTGTGGATAGTCCGATCGCACTTTCTCTCAAAATTATTCATTTTTGCTTTAAAGTCCAGGTAAAATCGGAATGAAACCTTTGTTGCAAATCCCTAATTAGGGATTTAAATCATGAATCTGCCTTCTTTCTTGTGGTTGTGGAAAATAGCAGCTTGGTCAATGGGTGTTTCCCTGTTAGCTTACCTGTTGCTGGCCGTTACTGGAACCTGGATGTTTGTCGCCCGCAGTACCAAACAGCAGCGCCCAAAATGGCTGCGTCCCTTTCATTTGGCGACTGGTGCGGGGATGGCGACTTTGGTAATTTTACTGCTGGGAATTGGTGTAGTCGGTACGCTGGGATACTACGGCAATTTGGGTCACTCGGCTCATTTACCGGCGGGATTAGCTGTTGTTGTTTTGGTATTGGTTTCTGTTGGAAGCGGTCTGCAAATTGGCCCTAAACATCCTTGGGCGCGTCCCCTCCACATCAGCACTAATTTGGCTTTGTTTGGGGGATTTGTGACTGTGTTGATCACAGGATGGACGATCGTACAAAAGTATTTGCCGAAAGTTTGAAACCTGTCTGTTTGACATCAAACTATATATACCAAAGGCGCAAGATAAAACATATATGTAAGGTGCGCCGCAGCGCACCCTACGTTTAAATGTTTTGCGTGAGTCCGCTTTTATTTATGAATTCTAAAATATGCTGCGCCGTAATCTCTGGCTTTTCTAAGTGGGGAACGTGCCCGCATTCGGGTATCCAAATTAATTGAGAATTGGCGATCGCACTTTCAAACTTTGCCGCATCCGCCGTCCCCAAAATGCGGTCTTGTTTTCCCCACAAAATCAGCGTCTGCTGCTGAATTTGCGACAGTTTATCCCGAAAACCTCCGTAACCGCCGCTTTTGGTAAACGCAATTAAAGCTTGATTCCAGTTGGGCATTTCCAAGTGCAAAGCAGCGCAAGTTTGAGCGTCTAGAGAAGCCAATTTTTTATCGAAATAAGCATTGATGCTAATTCGTTGGCGGATTTTAGGATTTCGCAAAAATGAAGTTGCCAAATATCCTAAGGGAGGAATGAGAAATTTTCCCTTATTAGAAGTGACGGCAAAACCTGCACTGTCTATTAACACCAATTTTTTGACAGCTTCGGGATAGGTGAGGGTGAAATCAATTGCTGCTGCACCTCCCATTGAAGCACCGACTAAGATTACAGGCTGCGAAATTAACGTTTTCCAGAAATAGTACAGGTGAGTGGCGATCGCCTTTTGACTGAATGCCAAACCCGCTGCTCTTTCTGTAAAGCCAAAACCCAACAAATCAACCGCCCAAGTTTCATTTTCGGCAGCCAGCAGCGGCAACAGGCGACGAAATTCAAACAGCGAACTGTCGAAGCCGTGAATTAGCAAAATAGGGGTGTTTCCGCTGCCTTGGTGCGCGTAAGTTGTGGCAATTGCCCCAGATGATAGGGGAGTTGTAATTGCCTCTCGTTGAATGCTTTGGGCTAAAGCAATGGAGGTAGATTCTGTTAGCTGTGCGATCGATTTTGGGAGAAAACTTGCTGACATAATTCTTGATAAATTGTTAATCGGTAGGGGCAGTGTCCCTATACTCACCCTAAGATTTAAGTATATATGTTTGCTCGCTCACTATTTTAGGAGCTGGGGCGAGCGATACCTTAAAACTCGATCGATACTTAGTATCCCTCTGCCCAGCCTAAGCCTGAGTTTCTTAACATGATGTTAAAATATTTTATAATCGTTGCCAATAATTTCTGTTTAATCTACTATTACCTTCCTCTGCGTCAAGAGCACCTCTGCGGTTTTTTCACAAAAACTCATTAATAAATCCAATAAAATTAGCATCATATTTACTAAAACATCTTAATATAAGTTAAACAATTTTTACAATTATTCTAAAATCTCAAAAAGATCGTGATGATAACTCAAACTCCATGCCTCAAAACCCTACAAACTAAAATTGGCGGGAAGGACTGGGGCAACTGCGCCAAAACAGTATAAGCAGGTCTGAACAAATTGCCCGGAATTACCGAAATTAATGTAGTATTTGCCGCAAAAAAAATCGGTATCAAAAAATAGCAAATGCGGTCTAAAATTTAAAATTTAGAATTGCTTGGCGGCTGTGTAGTGATAGCCAAAAATTAAGTATTTCTTCGCCGACTTGTTCTGGATAGAAGTGGTGAAAGAAATGCCTACCGTCTTGACATTCCCAAAGCCGATCGCCTTTTTTAATAAATTTCGACCAGCGGCGCATGACAACAGGAGATACCACAAAATCTGTTTGGCTGCTGCAGATCAACAAAGGTACTTCTACACCTTCATCGTGGAAATTACTAATCCTAAATAAAGAGTGAGGACAAGGAGAACAGGCTAAGTCATCCTCAAAATATGATATAAATCTTTGATTAATTATTTGATTTGGCAATCCCAGCATATCGCCAACCATTTGAGTCAAAACTTGTTTTCGGCTCCAGGGAAAAGCTGAAAAATGCGTATAGTAATGTGCTTGCCAATTAATAGCAGATGGCACACCGACAGATAAAAGCCCCAAAGAACTTACTTTGTGAGGATAGCGGCGCGCATACATTAAACCAACTAATCCGCTGGTACTGTGGCCTATTAGATGAATTGGGCGATCGCGCATTGTTAAATAATCGTGCAAAAGTTCAACAGCCATATCTAAAGAGCAAGCTTCATCTTCAGTTTGTTGGTATTCCCATATTTGCACTGGTACAGAATCATTTAAGTAGGAAAGCAGCGAGCGATCGAAGAATTGCAAACTCGGACTTACACTTAACCAAAGCACGTCTTCTGAACTAAATTGCATCTATTTTAAGTTGGAGATCTAGTTATTAACAATAATAATGTATTTGCTAGATTTTTGGGGCGGGTTGAGTGCGTAATTTTGATTGCCGAACATAATCTAATTACAAAACTCACCCTGGTACCGTTAAGTCTACAAGCTAAATTCTTTCTTGAGTTGAGATACCCAAGATTTGATGCGCGATTCCGTCAGATCGGATTGGTTGTCTTCATCAATAGCAAGACCCAAAAACTTGCCATTAACTACAGCTTTAGATTCATTAAAATCATAGCCCTCTACCGGCCAATAACCGACTGTTTCGCCGCCCTGTTCCGAAATTTTTTCAGCCAGAATGCCCATTGCATCCATAAAATTATCCGGGTAGCCTTCTTGGTCGCCAGTTCCCACATAAGCTACTTTTTTGCCGCTAAAATCTATATCATCAAGTTCGGGAAAAAATCCTTCCCAGTCGCTTTGCAGTTAGCCGATATTCCAAGTAGGACAAGCGATAATCAGACATTCGTATTCGGCAAAATCATCATTTTTAACGCTGCCGATCTCGTGCAAGGTCACGATATTGCCGCCAAATTCATCCCGAATCATTTCAGCTACAGACTCAGTTTTCCCAGTTGTAGTTCCGTAGAAAAGACCAATTGCTTTTGACATTTTTACTCCGAAGGTGATATTTGATAGTGTTTGAGAATTATTTTTTTTGAGTCAGGATTTGGCATTTCCTGCCTGCAATTCAGACAAAAACAGTAGACACGGTTGTGGCAAACCTGAGAAATTAGGGAGTCAAGGCAGCAAGGACACTGTTTTTTCATCGGGTTAAAGTTGAAAATTCATCAACCAAGCTGACTCGCTCATATCGGGATCGGGTTCGCAGTCAATTAGTAACAAATTCAGCGTCGTTTGTACTTTTAGACTGCGCGGGATGCCGGCGGGTACAAACACAAATACTCCGGGTTTTAAAGTGACTGTTCGATCGCACACCGTGAGAGTCCCCACTCCTTCTAAGACGGCGAGGGTTACATCTTTAGAGTTATCGAGGTCAGGTATTTCGGAATTTTTACCCAAACTCATCAGTTTTTGGCTGTCGGCGGGTTGTCCGTCGCTGATTCGCGAGGCTGACGCGGAAACTATTGCTGCTGTCACGGTGATTGACCTCCAGGTACTCTTAACTTCCGGCACTTATTGCAATTAATATTCAATAAGCTACCATGCAATTTAGATAAATTATCAAGAGTAAAACATTAAGATTTATTACAAAAGGCTGTCAAGCTAGGTGTCCGCTTAACGCGAGCAGCCCCAAACTAAGACTGGGCGGTATTTTGGAACCCTCAGACTGCGCGTCACAAGGGCTTAACTTAAAAAATAGTTGGTAATTATTTGCAGTTAGTTCTTAAAATTACGTTGGTAGTGCGATCGGCAATATAGCAATTCTCAATTGCCTGCAATACAGTAAGGAGACGGCGCCGTGCCGTTTCCTTACTGTATTGCACTCAACACGGTAAGCTGCACCGCTGCGTGCGCACCCTACAAAATGCAATAGAGGTGGGTTTTAGCCAGATTTGTCGATCGCCAAAATCCGTCTCAAACTCGCCCCTAATGACAACAGTTAACAATCCACAATCCACAATCAACAATTAACCGACTAATTCTTCGCCCCTACGCCAACATACATAATCGACGTATCCTCATTAATTTTGATTTTAAACAAGCCAGACTTTTTGTAATCAACATAGTTAGCGATATTAGAAATTAGCACTTGAGAAACTTGTTGCAAACTTTCCCCCGAAGGAAATAGCTGCTTTCCACTTGTAAAATTCCCCCAAAAACCGTGCATCTGGGCTAAAATAGCGCCCATTTCTCCAAACATATCAAAACCTTTAATTTCAATCTGGCCGAAACCCGTATCGCGCATTACCACAGACAGTTCATCCGGGGTAACAAACTTTTCCCAATCGTGAACGCCCCGCTTAATTTCCTGCAATGTATTTTCCATCAGTCCAATCATCACAATTTGCGAGGAAAAAGTTCGGTTGATTGTATCAAAAAAGAACAGTCCCCCAGGCTTGAGAATCCTGTGGACCTCTGACACAACCTTTTTGTAATCTGCCACGTGTTCCAAAACATCCACGCAGATTACAACATCAAAGGTATTGTCGTCGTAGGGCATATTTTCAGCAAAACCTTGCCTGTAGTCAATCTCAAAACCGCTGGTAACTGCGTGATTTTGAGCGGCTACAATACATTTGTCCGAGCGATCTATTCCAGAAACAATAGCGCCTCTCTCGGCCATAAACTCGCAAGAAAAGCCGCCGCCGCACCCGACATCTAAAGTTTTCAGCCCTTGCCAATTAGTCGCGTGTCTGTCGAAAAACTCAAATCTGGGTTTGTTTAGATGGTATAAGGCATAAATTTTAGCATTTTCGTCCCACCAATTATCGGCATTTTCCTCATAAAATTCTAAATCATTTTTTACTTCAGTTTTCTGCACGATTTTCTCAGTCCTGATTAGTGGAAAATATAGAGGGCGATCGCACTTTTGCCTGATTTTATAGGAATGACGCCAACAAACCTGGTTTCTGTGAAAAATCCGAGGTTTCGTGACGAGTTCGCAGGCAGGAACCGGGTTTCGGAATCCGCGCGCATAAGTTCTATTTTCTCTAAAGTTGCGAATCGCCACAGCTTTTTATTATAATACTTTTGGCACAAATTTCAACGAAATGGATCGCGTTTCTATTATCATCCCAGCCCTCAACGAAGCGACTTGTCTGGAACGCACACTCCGCCAACTCAGCATTCTCAATCCTCCGGCTTGGGAAGTGTTAGTGGTAGACGGCGGCAGTCAAGACGAAACAGTGGCGATCGCACTTTCCGCTGCCACCCGCGTTATTCCTAGCAGTACAGCCGGACGTTCCGTGCAAATGAACTTAGGTGCCCAAGTCGCCACCGGCGAAATTCTGTGCTTTCTCCACGCTGATACTTTAGTTCCCGACGACATCGTAGCAGTTATCCAGAAAACATTGTCCGATGCCAAAATTGCCGGCGGCGGGTTTATCTCCTTGATGGGTGGTTTGCAGCAAACAAGATGGGGTTTTTCACTGCACAATTACCTGAAAACTTATTACGCGCCGCTGTTATTTCGACCTCATTTATTTTTCAAAGGATTGCGCCTGCTGTTTGGCGACCAAGTTATTTTTTGCCGCCGTATCGATTTTTGGGAATGCGACGGTTTCGATGCGGCGATGCCAATTATGGAGGAAGCGGATTTGTGTTTGAAGTTAGTGCGACGGGGGAGACTTAAGTTAGTCAATCGGGTAGTGGAAAGTAGCGATCGGCGAGTGGCGAATTGGGGCGAATTTAAAGCAATTGCGATCTATCTTTCTATTGGTTTTTTGTGGGGTTTTGGCGTTCCAGCGAGGTATCTCAAGCAGTTTTATGAAGACATCCGCTGACACACAAAATGCGATTAAATTCCCAGAATGTACTGGCTGTATTTTTTTGGCAAAAGTTTATGCAATAGGTAAATAATTGCCCAACAAACCAACAAAGTCCCGGTAACTAAAAAGCCGAGCTTCAGCAGCGGATGTACGGGATCAATAAACTTATAAAACACTAACAACACATATTGCACTACTGTAGAATCCAAGAGATATATCGGGAATGAATAAGCTGCCAATATTTTGATTAACCCAGATACTCTACTGGGAAGTGCGATACTCTTAGAAAATGCGAGAATCGATAATACGAACAAAATTGCGTATCCTTGAGCAGATAGTTTAAAAAACGATCGCAGAAACCATCCCTCAGAATTAAATTCACTTATCAGGTAATATTCCCAAATACTCGCTACATAAAAGAGGAGAGTGGCTCCTAAAACTGGCATTTTGATGCGTTCGAGAACGGGTTGAATTCTATTATACTCTCCCCCCAAAAATAGACCAGTTGAAAATGGCAAAATCCAACTGAAAATCCAGCGCTCCATCAAAGGCAGAGGTATTGATATGTATTTGAGAGCGGTTAAGTAAAAGAATATTGTAAAAATTGTTTGAAGTATTAAACCCAAGACCAAAACTTTTCTGGGTTCTAAAACTCTTAATTTGACTAGAAACCACCACCAACCGTAGCATTGAACAATCACAACGATGAAGTAATAGGGAGGCATCACTGAGCCAGTCAGGATATCTCTGAGTAATGACAGTAAATCAAATTTTTGGAGTTCCCCCCAATTATTTAAAATGTACAAAGCTACTGACCAAAATAGATAGGGGGGTAGAATTCTTGACAGTCTTTTTTTGACTACCAGTGCGGGATTATTTTGATTTTCCAGTTTGTTGGTGAGAAAAAAGCCGCTCAGCAGTAAAAATGCAGGTACGCAGAACAGTTGAAATGTATCGATCGCAACAAATAGAATTCTGCGATCTTTAAATGCCAAGAACCCAGCATGAGTAATCACAACACTGACGATCGCTAAAGCTCGGATCAAATCAAATTCAGCGAACCGATTAGAAGCTTTTTGCATAGTAAAAATTAGATTGCAAAAATTTGATTTAAATTAGGAATTTTTTGTCTGATACGAAATCCGGGTTTGCTACCCCTTTTATCATTCGGCGGTTGAAACCGCTGCATAGAGTCAAACGAAGTCCGCCTCCGCGAACTGAGATAAAGGGGGTTTTTAAGCCGGATTTGGTATGAGTAGAATATCATAAAATGTTATATTTGCTCCTATGTTCACAAAACTTATTTCGGCAAAAATAAGTCACCGAGTGCTGGAATTGAGGAAAAAAGACTATAAAGACTATTCAAAAAAAAATCTACCTAAATTAGGTAGATTTTTATAAAGGTTCAAGCAATGAGTTAACTGTGGGCTAACCGTTGGTGTGATGGATGTGCGACGCAGAAACACTATCCAACCGATCGCGCCCGTTGCGGATCACGCGCAGCATATCGCTCAACTTGTGTTCGATATTATCGAGCACTTGGTCGGCATAATCATCGGCTCCGTTTTGAATTTCCTCGCATTCAGCCATCGCCCTGACTCTCATCTCTTCCAATTCCTCTTGAGCCTGGTAGCGAATTTGTTCGACTTCCGCCAGCGTCGCCTGCTGAATTGCCTCGCAGTCAAGCAAAACTTGCTGCCGCAACTGATCTGCTTCTATCTTCGCCTGCTGGAGCAGGCCCATATCGTTTAAAAGTTCTGCCGCTCTCTGTTCTGCTGCTTCTATCACTTCCTGAGCGTAAAGTTCCGCCTCTTGAAGCAAGTCGTCCTTGTGCCGGATGATCGTCTCGGCTTCCTGAAAGGCGATCGGCAAATTTAGCCTCACCAAGTCTAACTGATCGAGCAACTGTTCTTCATCCACCAGAGTGCGTCTGGTCATAGGAATTCGCGGGCTGTCGAGAACAATTTCCTCAAGCCTGTTCAATTCCCGCTGGATGTCTACTCCTGCGGTTCGGGTGGGATCTCCGAAGGCGGCTGTGTTCTGAGGTGATTCGTTCTCAGTGCGGAGGCCGGTACTGTCGGGTTCGATGCGAGTTGGTTCCTGCTGGCGTAACATTTGTAAATATCTAGGGCGACGTGTTTCGGAACAAGATGATCTACGGAGCCACCAAACTTGGCTATTTCTTTAACTACACTACTACTTAAAAAGCTGTACTCGTTAGAAGTTGCCAAAAAAACTGTTTCAATTTCACCCAGAAGGGTTTTATTGGTGTGGGCCATCTGGAGTTCCATTTCAAAATCTGTTAATACCCGGAGCCCCCGCAGCAGCACTTTGGCTTGTCGAATCTTAGCATAGTTTACTGTCAAACCCTCAAAACTGTCTACTTCTACATTTGGCAAGTGTTGGGTAGATCGCCGGATCTGCTCGATCCGTTCCTCTACGGTGAAGAGAGGGGTTTTGCTGGGGTTTCTGACTACCGTAACAATTACCCGATCGAACAGTTTAGATCCCCGCTCGATAATGTCTGCGTGACCGAAGGTAATGGGGTCAAAGCTGCCTGGATAGATTGCAATCACGAGTTTGGCTCAACGGAGTGGGGGGGAGTGGGGGAGTGGGAGAGTGGG
>NZ_SRRZ01000124.1 GCF_013179805.1 Microcoleus asticus IPMA8
TAGATTTTTGGCAATGGCATATTGGTTGCAAAATTGCAGCAGTTCGCTGAAGTTGGGATAGTCTCGCTTGAGCAGTTTGATCACAACTGGATACTGGTCTCTTTCTCGGATGGCTCGATAAACTAGGGTTCTGGAACCGCTGTACAGTTGCTCCGTCAGACGGTAGCCGGGAATGGTATTGATTAAACCTACGGTGGCATTCATTATGGACTATCCTCATCTTCAATATTGACTTTTAACAGTTAATCTGGACTTCGATTTGCCAGGTTTAACGGTGATAGCACTTCGACCTCACCCTTTCACCGGCAACAAGATTACAAATTCAGTTCCTTGATGCAGTGCAGAGTTGACCTCCAGCTCCCCCGTATGTTTTTCTACTACAATCTGGCGGGCGATTGCCAATCCCAGTCCCGTTCCTTTACCTACAGATTTGGTTGTAAATAAGTGATCGAAAATGCACTCTTTTACTTCTTGATTCATCCCAATGCCATTGTCAGAAATGCCAATTGTTACCCACTCCTGATTCTTATTTTGTGTGCTACTAATCGTGATGCGATTCGGCTTGGCTTTAATCTCGGCAAAACTGCGTCCCTGGTTCGATGATTCTAACGCATCAATCGCGTTTGCCAAGATATTCATGAACACTTGATTGAGCTGCCCGGGGAAGCACTCAACTGCTGGCAGGTTCCCGTATTGTTTGACAACTTCAATTTCTGGACGGTCATCATTTCCCTTCAAACGGTGTTTGAGAATCAGAATGGTACTATCGATTCCTTCGTGAATATTAAAAGGAACTTTATAATCTCGGTCAGCTCTCGAAAAGGTTCGCAGGCTGGTGCTGATACCGCGAATCCGTTCGACTCCCAGATTCATTGAATCAATTAACTTGGGCAAGTCTTGCTTCACATATTCTAAATCGATTGCTTCTATTTCGGATACAATTTCAGCATCGGGATGGGGTAGCTTTTTCTGATACAGGTCAATCAGCCCAAATAGGTCTTTGATATAATCTTGGGCTGGTTCAAGGTTGCCAGCAATAAAACCTACGGGATTGTTAATTTCGTGAGCCACCCCTGCCACGAGATTGCCGAGAGCAGACATCTTCTCATTTTGTACCAGTTGCAGTTGCATCTGTTTGAGATCGTTGAGATAAAGCTCTAGTTTTTGGGCATATTCCTGGGATTGCTGATACAGTCGGGCGTTCTGTAAGGAAATTGCTGCTTGCGAGCACAGGATGTTGAGGATCGCGACGCGATCGCCCGTGAATACCCCTGTTGCTAAATTATTTTCTAAATACAAAATCCCCATCATTTTGCCTCGCTCGCCGATCGGAGTGCAAAGCAGGCTGTGAGGTTGCTGTTGGATAATGTAGGGGTCAGATGCAAATCTTGGTTGATTGCTAGCATCATCAAAAACTAGGGTTTCTTTTGTACGCTTGACGTAGTTGATCAGGGTTAAAGGAATTACTTCGCTCTCCTCAACCGGAATAGATTGCAGAAGGCAGTCTTGACGGTTTGTGCAGTGGACGTTTATCCTCCAATTTCCCTCTTCCTTCAAAATTAATGCTCCGGTTTGTACTCCGGCATTCTTCACCACCACTTGCATGAGGGTAGTGAGCAATTGCTCTAGTTCTATTTCGCTAGATAGAGCTTGAGAAGCTTTGATAACTGTTGGCAAATCTACTAACCCCCAACTGCTGGTGCTACCGACAAGTGTTCTATTCGTGTTAGATAGGGATGATTCACTATTGCTGGAGGTGTGAATTGTTTCGCTGGGATATTGGCGAGTTCGCTCCTGTTGCAGGATCGGAGCAAGCAATTGGGGATAGCGCTGTTCTAGATGGTCAATCTTTGCTTTTGCTCCCCAACGAGCGTAGGCATAGTAGGCATCGATTAGATAGGGTTGTGCAAGTTTTTCTTTCCCCCATTCTAAGTAAAATTTGGCGGCAAGTTCGTGAGCTAGTGCTTCTTCGTTGATGTACTCGTTTTCTTGGGCGAGGGCGATCGCCTTGTCGTACATCTCGATCGCTTCTATTTTTTGGTTTAAAACCCGATGCCGTTCTGCCTCCACTAGATAGAATTTGTGCAGATGATTCATGGGGGCATGATGTGCCCATTTTTGCATTTTTTCTTGATTTGCTTGTACTCGGTCGAGAAGTTTCTGTTGTTCTAACTCTGGAGTGTTAGAATACACCGCCAACCGCACCAAAGAATCGTAAAAATGGAAAACAGGAACAATCGGCATTCCTATCACTGCATCTAAATAGTTCTCTGCTATAGCGATATTATCAATCGCTTCTGAGTAATTTTCAAACCAATAACAAAGTAAAAGTTTGTTTAAATATATGTATGCAACTCCCGCTTTATCGTTCGCTTGCTGGTAAAATGGCAACTTCATCTGCTCATCGCAGGCTTCACCCTTTAAAAGGCAGTAATTCTCACTTTTTCCCAGCAAATTTAAGATAGTCTGCCAATAAATTTCTATATAATTAAGCGCTGTTTCTTGCTTGATTTTATGAATAGCATCTCTGTTTCTTGCTATCTCTCTTTCAAGAATAGTCAGTTCTTTGCCACTATAGTAAGCTGAACAGGAAGACTGTAATAAATTATAGCCTGCATATTCTAAATCTCCTGCCTCCATGCCGCTAGAGTAAGCTGACACCAAAGGCTCTAAGGTTTCTCTGAGATGCTCTTTGCAATGTCGGATAAATAAATTTACTATGAAGGCTGTCTTGGTTTTGATTTCTTGAGAATTTAACTTTGACACTAGACTTAAAGCCAATTGACCAAACTGATAACCTGAATCAATATCTTCCACAACTCCACAAAGAAGAAAACCATAATTGGCGTAAGCAAAGGGAGAAACAGAAGCATTCCCATATTGGACGGATAATTGTACTTGTTTGCACACCGTCAAAGGCAATAGTGTAGGAGCAGCAATGTATGCAGGAGCAAAGATACTTGATAAAAGTCTCATAGCTGCTAGTTTATAGGGATCGCTCATTTGAGGCAGCTCAATTAAATCCTCAATTCGCGTTCCGCTCAAAATTGACGCGGTTTCCCCTAATGCCTGGCCAATATCAGACGAATTTGGCTCGGAGGGAAACTCTACCCCCAACTGTTTTAAAACTTGTAGTCCCGTATTCAGCGCTTCCTGTAACTTATTTTGCGCCATATAAGCTTGCATCTGTACTTCATATACCTTCACTTTGTCCAGTAGCATTTTGGCGCAGTTTTCCACGACTGATGCTAATTTTTCCATCTGCTCAAAATCACCGCTTAGATATGCCACTTCTGCTGCTTTTGTAGACAGCGCTAATGTTAGTTCGTATTGATTATGCCAACTATTTTCTGTCAGTAATGCCCTACCAACCTTGAAATATTCAACCGCAGCAGAATAGGCCGTAGCAGCTTTGGCTTTCTTTCCAGCAACCAGATTCAACCTTGCTAATTGCTCGCGTTCTGCCTCCTGCGTAATTAGCTCAACTCCCACATTTAAGTGGTTGACAATATCAAAGATTCTTTCTTCTCGATCGGCTTCGGGCGTATTCTGTAATAACAGTTGACCGATTTTTAAGTGAGTCGATCGCTTTTGGTCTTTTGGAATCAGAGAATAGGCAGCTTGTTGGACGCGATCGTGTAAAAACTTATATTTGGGTAATTGGTCATGGGTAATTGGTAATTGGTCAGATTCCTGACCATTACCGATTACCGACTTGCTATTCCCCTCTGCTTGATAAAACTTATAAACTTCGCTAATGGGTAAAATTAGCCCGTCTTGCAGTGCCTTCCATAAAGCGGATGCGGTTTCTACTGGCGAATTTTCATCAACAATTGCTAAGGTCGCCAAATCGAACTGATTGCCAATACAAGCAGCTAACTTTAAAACGGACTGTGTTTTACTTGGTAACTTTCGCAACTGAAGTGCCATGAATTCTACTACATCATCCGTTAGTGCCAAGGTTCGCACTCGGGCAATATCGCACTGCCAATATCGCTCTTCACAATTAAATTTAATTAGCCCATCTTCATGCAAAGATTTGAGGAATTGTGTGCTAAAAAATGGATTGCCTTTAGCTTTCTGATAAACCAGTTCTGTCAAAGGCAGAGCCAACGCTGCAGAACAAGCTAGAGTATCGGCAACTAAACTATTTACGTCGGTTCGAGCGAGGGGAGCTAAGGTAATAGTATTCACCTTTGCTTCAGTTTTTTGAATCTCTGCTAAAGTCAGCATTAATGGATGCGCTGGAAATACTTCGTTATCCCGATAAGCTCCAATTAATAAGAGATAGCGGTACTCCTTAGCAGTCATCAGCAGTTGAATTAATTTTAACGATGCTGAGTCTGCCCATTGCAAGTCGTCCAAGAATATCACTAAAGGATGTTCTTTTGTTGTGAATAATTGCAGGAATTTTCCCAACAACAAATTGAAGCGATTTTGAGCGGCACTGCCAGAAAGTTCTGGGACTGGCGGTTGCGGCCCGATAATACGTTCGAGTTCGGGAATGACTTCAATTATCGCCCCAGCGCTATCGCCCAAAGCTGCCAATATTTTTAACCTGCATTGTTCAACTTTAGCATCCGTTTCCGATAGCAATTGTCCCATTAAATCGCGAAAAGCTTGGACAAATGCACTAAAGGGAAGGGTGCGTTGGAATTGGTCGAATTTGCCTTTAATAAAGTAGCCTCGCTGTCTCACAATTGGTTTGTGAACTTCGTTGACCACAGCGGTTTTGCCAATGCCGGAAAAACCTGCAACGAGCATCATTTCAGTGCTGCCTGCACTCACGCAGTCAAATGCTTCCAGCAGGGAAAATACTTCGCTTTCTCTACCGTATAATTTTTCGGGGATAGTAAAGCGATCGCACAAATCTCGCTCCCCTATTGTAAAATTAGCCAGCGCCCCTGTCTCTTGCCACTCGTGCAAACAAGTTTCCAAATCAAACTTGAGCCCCAGCGCACTTTGATAGCGCTCTTCAGCATTCTTTGCCATCAGTTTGCTAACAATTTCAGACAGCACCAATGGAACGTTCTGGTTGATAATTGAGGCTGCCAGTGGCTGTTTGGCGAGGTGGCAGTGTACCAAATCCATTGGATCGTCTGTTTGGAACGGTAACTTTCCTGTTAGTAATTCGTAGAATGTTACTCCTAGCGAGTAGAAATCTGTGCGGTAATCAATGCCTCGGTTCATTCGCCCAGTTTGTTCGGGAGATATGTAGGGTAAAGTGCCTTCGAGGACGTTGGGATTTTGAATTTCTTGGGTTTCGCGCGGCAGCAGCGAAGCGATGCTGAAGTCAATTAACTTGACTTCTTTGCTGACCGGGTTAATCAGAATGTTGGCGGGTTTGAGGTCTTTATGGATGACTCGGTGGCGATAAAGTCCGTCAAGGGCATTGGCAATTTGAATCGCCACGGGCAGAAATTCGTTAACGGGCAAGCCTTCTAGAGGTTCGTTGCTAGCGGATGCTAAATTAGCCTGGTAGCTACTTAAGGAAATTCCGCCAAAGTCTTCCATCACCAGAGCATAGTGGTTCTGGTACGTTTCCAGGCTGTATGCCTTCACACTTCCGGGGATCTCTAAGTTTTTAGCAATGATGTACTGGTTGCGGAAGTGAACGAGTTCGTTGAAGCGGGGAAAGTCATTTCGCAGCAGTTTGATTGCGACGGGCTGGCCATTTTCCGTGCGAATGCCGCGATAAACTAGAGTTCGATTGCCTGCGTATATTTGCTCGTTAATGTGATATCCTAGGAAAAGTTTTGTGATCTTAGTCATATCTACGTATTCCTACTACTTCTATCCAGCCTAAAGCTTCTTAGAGTTAATATCTAATATTGTCGCTCTATCTGCCATGTTCTTCAGTGTATTACATTTTTCTTAACATATTTTGGAGAGCAAATTATGAAACAGCGATTTGAAAAACCCGACTTAATGTTTTAGGTAAGAGCTGTTGATACTTCAGTTGAGGCTAAGTAGAAAATGGCTCCGCGAACCGTGATTGAACGACAGCAGTGCAGTTCATTGGAGAGGAACTTAAGAAGCTGATTAATAAGCGTGGCATCTTTATGGGATGATTTTTGACACTCTGGGCCCTTAAGTAACTGAGATTCTTGATTCAAAGAGGCGACTTGCTGATACTGGATTTCTCCAGCCTCAGTAGAGGCTATGTATAGACAAGCATTTAGGGTGTTCCCCCAAGTTCGCCTACGCCCTGCGGTATGCATTTTCTCCTGGAGGATATTTCTAGCTGCATGATCGGCACCATCCAAAACACACTGTCCGTAAAGTTCCGTTAACAGCACTCAACTGTTATTCTTTGCCCGAACTTTTAACTAAGATTAATTCGATTGCTTGCGATAAATTGGTAATAACATTAACCTGATAAATATTGAACCATAGATTTCAATATTTTAGAAAGATTGACTCTTAACTGAATTCCCCCGTGTTCCTTGCATCAAGCAGAGTAAAGTCTGGCTCGTTTTCTGCTTGCCGACTTTTTTTATAAAAAATAGAAATGAAATGCCCCAAA
The DNA here is from genome assembly GCF_013179805.1 of Microcoleus asticus IPMA8. Classification (GTDB taxonomy): domain Bacteria; phylum Cyanobacteriota; class Cyanobacteriia; order Cyanobacteriales; family Microcoleaceae; genus Microcoleus; species Microcoleus asticus. The sequence goes on from NZ_SRRZ01000124.1 coordinate 6,527, forward strand.
TGCCAATACACTCAAATCTGTAAAAAGGGCCGCCGTCGAGCTAAACAACATTACCAAGGCAAACTTTGTGGGCGTCAGTCGAATTGAGATTTGAGATTTGAGATTTACTGCACAGATGAATCTGGGAGTTTTAACAAGAGTCTAAAATTTTTACCTCTCCACGACGGCTGTCAGAAAGCAAGTATCCGTTTTTGGGCTATGTCAAAAGGTTGCGCTGGCTCTAGCAGATGCTCCTAAGGTGTCAGAAATCCTTGAAATAGCCTTCATTGATGAGTTAGAAACGTTTGTGGGTAAAAAAATACAAATTAGGGTTATAGACAACTGTCAACCTTTTTCGGCCAGGCATCTTAGGCTGGGTTCTGGGCGATCGCTTACAAGACTTGCGCACAAAGTCTGACTGTAATCGGTGAAATTTTATCAGTTTCTTGATAGAATTGATGTTCGCGGCCCGAGAGTTGACTGCACAATAAGACAAGTTTCACCAGTTGTGAACCGCGCTGCTACATTGCACCTACCGACTGAGCGGGCAGGTGGGTTTTGTGTCTGCAGGCGCTGACGAAAGCAACTCAACAGCGCAGCAAGCAAAATAACGCTAAAGTTACTATCTACCTGTGTTCGCTGCAAGGCTACCCTTGCGAACTCAGGAAAAACACACACAAAAAACTCGTGAAGCGCAGCTATCCCGTAGGGAATCGCCAGCAATGTATCTATTTGCAGGGCGGCGATTTCCCCAAGAATCACTGCTTTTTAACAGCAGGGTATTCTAGGAGACATCTCCGAGAGGATGCGAGCGAGATAATTTAAAATCTGCAAACAGGGTTTCAGTGCTAAGTACAGGCAGCATCGACGTAAATTTTTATCAAATCAGCTTCCAATGTGCTGTTTTAAAGTTTACTAGGCTCCCACCGCTCGGCAGCCTTCTCTCTCCGAGCTATAAAAACGCATCAACCACACAATCACAGAAATAACATTCAATCAACATGGGTAACACGATCGATCCAAACAGAAACGTGCATCAGACTGAGCGAGGAACTCCATTCGCCGGCCAAAGCTGGTTAGTGGAAGAAAGAGATGCCTGCGGTGTGGGGTTTATTGCCAACCAAAGCGGCGAAGCTACGCACTCGATTATTGAGAAAGCGCTCCCAGCTTTAACTTGTCTGGAACACCGCGGCGGTTGCAGCGCCGATCGAGATTCCGGCGACGGTGCGGGTTTGATGACCGCGATTCCTTGGGAATTGCTGGATGCTTGGTTTGCCGAACAGGGAATTGTGCCTCCCGCACGGGAAAACTGCGGCGTGGGAATGCTGTTTCTGTCTCAAGATAAATTTCAAGCGACTATAGCGCGGCAGGTGGTTGAGCAAGTTCTGGCCGATCGCGGGCTGACACTTTTGGGATGGCGCAAAGTTCCCGTTGTACCGTCGGTTTTGGGCGAGCAAGCGCTAGAACATCAACCTCAAATCGAACAAGTAATAGTCAGTTCACCGCACTTAGCCGGAGACGAACTCGACAGACAGCTATTTCTGGCGCGCCGCACCATCGGACACGCCCTGTCAAATCGCCCCAACTTCACCCGCCGAGAATTTTATACTTGCTCTTTCTCTTGCCGCACGATCGTCTATAAAGGCATGGTGCGATCGGCCGTACTGGCAGAATTTTACCCTGACCTGAAAAATCCCGCTTATAAAAGCTCCTTTGCCGTCTATCACCGGCGCTTCAGTACCAACACCATGCCCCGCTGGCACTTAGCCCAGCCGATGCGCTTGCTGGGACACAACGGGGAAATTAACACGCTGTTGGGCAATCTTACCTGGATGACGGCGCGGCAAGCGAATTTAGCTCACCCGAATTGGAGTCAAGCGGACATCGACACGTTCAACCCAATTGTCAAATCCGAAAGCAGCGATTCGGCAAACTTGGACAATGTGATGGAATTGTTGGTACACTCCGGCCGCACCCCCCTAGAATCCCTGACAATTATGGTGCCCGAAGCCTACAAAAATCAGCCGGATTTGGCTCCTTATCCAGAAATTGTCGATTTTTACGAATATTACAGCGGCATTCAAGAACCTTGGGACGGCCCGGCACTGCTGGTGTTCAGCGACGGCAAACAAGTAGGTGCTACACTCGATCGCAACGGTTTGCGCCCTGCCCGCTACTGCATTACTAAAGACGGTTTGGTAATTGTGGCTTCCGAAGCGGGAGTTGTCGATATTCCCGAAGCAGATATTGTCGAAAAAGGTCGTTTGGGGCCCGGACAAATGATTGCAGTTGACCTGCAAACCAACGAAATTCTCAAAAATTGGCAACTCAAACAGCGAATTGCTAAACGGCACCCCTACGGCGAATGGCTGAAACAAAACCGCGAAATCTTGCAGCCGCAGCCTTTTGCGGAAACAGCAACCCTCGACTCGCAAACGCTGTTGGCCACCCAAACTGCTTTCGGCTACACGGCCGAAGATTTGGACATGGTGATCGTCGAGATGGCGAGTTCTGGGAAAGAACCGACTTTCTGCATGGGCGACGACGTTCCCTTAGCTGTGTTGTCAGAAAAGCCTCAGTTGCTGTACAACTATTTCAAACAGCGGTTCGCTCAAGTGACAAATCCGCCGATCGACCCCCTGCGCGAGGGGATGGTGATGTCGCTGACGATGAGTGTGGGTCTGCGGGGCAATTTACTGCAAGCAGTGCCGGAAAATGCCAAGCGGCTGAAAATTGATTCCCCCGTACTCAACGACGCTGAACTGTCTTTCTTGAAAGATCAAAAGTCTTTCCCAGCTACCGAATTGTCAACGCTTTACAAAATTGCTGCCGGGCCTGGAGGTTTGAAAACCGCAGTCGAGCAACTTTGTCAAGAGGCGGCTGCTTCGGTGCGCGAGGGTTCGAGAATTCTGATTTTGAGCGATCGAGCTTTGAAGGAAGAAGGAAGAAGGAAGAAGGAAGAAGGAAGAGGGGAGAAGGAAGAAGGAGATGTATCTTTTGCTGTGGGATTGAGTGCTGAATATACTTATATTCCGCCCTTCCTGGCAGTTGGCGCGGTTCACCACCACTTAATTAGCGTCGGGCTGCGGATGCAAACTTCGCTGGTTGTGGATACCGCGCAATGTTGGAGCACTCACCACTTCGCTTGTTTGCTCGGTTACGGGGCGGTGGCTGTTTGCCCTTACCTGGCCTTGGAAAGCGTGCGCGCCTGGTGGTCTGACACCAAGACTCAAAACTTGATGCAGCACGGCAAAGTTCCCAATATTACGGTGACACAAGCTCAAGCTAGATACCGCACAGCGGTGGAAAACGGCTTGCTGAAGATTATGTCGAAAATGGGGATTTCGCTGTTGTCTAGCTATCAAGGAGGGCAAATCTTTGAGGCGATCGGTATTGGCGGCGATTTGCTCGATTTGGGCTTTAAAGGCACTGTTTCCCGCATCGGCGGTTTGAGTGTGGCGGAACTGGCTAACGAGGTAATGTCTTTCCACAGTCAGGCTTTCCCAGAATTGCACCTCAAAAAGCTGGAAAATTACGGCTTCGTGCAGTACCGGCGGGGTGGTGAATATCACATGAACAGCCCGGAAATGGCGAAGGCTTTGCACAAGGCTGTGACTACTTTTAACGAAGGAAGAAGGAAGAAGGAAGAAGGAAGAAGGGAAGAGGAAGAAGGAAGCAACGGTAAGGGTAATTCAGTCCTTGGCGCGAGCGGGGACGATCGCACTGAGGCAAAAACGGCTTACGATCACTACGAGGTTTACAAGCAACTGCTCGAAAATCGCCCGGTAACGGCTTTGCGGGATTTGCTGGATTTTGTGAGCGATCGCCCTTCCATTGCGATCGAAGATGTAGAATCTGTAGCAGATATTGTCAAGCGGTTTGCCACCGGCGGTATGTCCCTCGGCGCTTTGTCCCCGGAAGCCCACGAAACGCTAGCGATTGCGATGAACCGCATCGGCGGCAAATCCAACTCCGGCGAAGGCGGCGAAGACCCGGTGCGCTACAAAGTGCTAAACGATGTGAGCGCGGCGGGTTTATCACAAACGCTACCTCACTTAAAAGGTTTGCAGAACGGCGATACAGCTTCTTCATCCATCAAACAAGTAGCTTCGGGACGCTTCGGGGTGACTCCTGAGTACCTGATGAACGCCAAACAAATCGAAATTAAAATCGCACAAGGTGCGAAACCGGGTGAAGGCGGTCAATTGCCTGGGGCGAAAGTGAGCGAGTACATTGCTTATTTGCGCCGATCGAAACCGGGTGTGACGCTGATTTCGCCTCCTCCTCACCACGACATTTATTCGATCGAGGATTTGGCGCAGTTGATTTTTGACTTGCATCAAATCAATCCGCAAGCAGGAGTTTCGGTGAAGTTGGTGTCGGAAGTCGGCATCGGGACTGTAGCCGCCGGTGTCGCCAAGGCAAATGCTGATGTGATTCAAATTTCCGGCCACGATGGCGGCACCGGTGCTTCGCCATTGAGTTCGATTAAGCACGCAGGTTCTCCGTGGGAACTCGGATTGACAGAAGTTCACCGGGTGCTGATGGAAAATAAATTGCGCGATCGAGTTTTGCTGCGCGTTGACGGTGGCTTTAAAAGCGGCTGGGACGTGGTTGTAGGCGCTTTGATGGGCGGCGAAGAGTACGGTTTTGGCACGGTGGCAATGATTGCAGAAGGCTGTATTATGGCTCGCGTTTGCCACATGAATACTTGTCCGGTGGGGGTGACAACTCAACAAGAACACTTGCGGAAACGGTTCCCCGGTACACCGGAACACGTGGTTAATTTCTTCTATTTCGTAGCACAAGAAGTGCGGAGTTTGTTGGCGAAATTGGGTTATAAGTCGATCGCAGATATCATCGGTCGCGCGGATTTGCTGACAATGCGCGAGGGGGTGAAACTAACTAAAACCCAAGCAATTAATTTGGATTGTTTGACTAAGTTACCTGATACTAAGAGCGATCGATCTTTCTTGATCCACGGCGACGTACACACCAACGGGCCAGTGTTAGATGATGATTTGCTGGCGGATGCTGAGATTCAAAGTGCGATCGCCAATCACGGCACTGTTAGCAAGAGTGTAAAATTGGTGAATACCGATCGCACTGTGGGAGCACGTTTAGCAGGTGCGATCGCACAGCAACACGGCAACACGGGCTTTAGCGGTCAAATCACCCTCAATTGCACTGGTAGCGCAGGCCAAAGCTTCGGCGCGTTCAATTTGCCGGGGATGACGCTGGTACTGTCAGGCCAAGCCAATGACTATGTTGGTAAAGGAATGCACGGTGGCGAAATCGCGATCGCACCGCCGGCTGGTGCGACTTATGATGCTTCCGAAAATGCGATCGTCGGCAACACTTGTTTGTACGGCGCGACGGGCGGAACTCTGTTGGCTGCGGGTAAAGCTGGCGAACGGTTTGCGGTGCGCAACTCGATGGCGAAAGCTGTGATCGAGGGTGCGGGCGATCACTGCTGCGAGTACATGACTGGCGGCGCGATCGTCGTGTTAGGAAAAGTCGGTCGGAATGTCGGCGCTGGAATGACTGGCGGCTTGGCTTATTTCCTCGATGAAGATGGCAGTTTTCCGGCTCATGTCAACGGGGAGATTGTGAAGATGCAGCGCGTTTGTACGGCGGCTGGGGAGGCGCAATTGAAGGAGTTGATTGAGGCTCAGTGCGATCGAACCGGCAGCAAGAAAGCTGAGAAGATTTTAGCAAATTGGTCGGAATATTTGCCTAAGTTCTGGCAAGTTGTGCCGCCGAGTGAAGCGAATTCGCCGGAGGCTTCGGAACAAAAGATTGCTGTGGAAGTTTAATTTTGTAACTGGTTAAATAGATGAGGGGCAATGCGAATTGCCCCTTTTTTAATCTACTTAAGTTGCAAATTATTAATACAGCAGATTGCAGGTTTATGAGGTACACGGGGCAATCCCATGCCCCATGCCCCATGCCCCATGCCCCACGCCAGACTGTACCTCATATTGCTAAAAACTGCTGTAATTGCTATTTATTACAGCCCGTTCTCGAACCCAACGCTCTAATAATGGCACTTCAAAAACATAACCATTATCTGTTTGCTCAATCACATGATATCGTTTCAATCGCCTGATTGCCGCATCTGTTAAATCTTGTATATAGCCCGGAGCTAAGCCATTTGCTAATTCTAACAGGAATACTTGTCCGGCGATTCTTTCTGCGGGATTATTACCTGTAAATTCTGTCCAGACATTGGTAAAATAAGGTTCGCCGTTAGTGAAAGCTTCAGGAATCGCAGCTTGCAATAAATCCGGTGTTACCAATTGAGTATGATTTAAGTTTGCCTGAGTGACAAGAGCAGAGCCAAGGAGTTGCAGCAGGTAGGGCTGACAGCGAGTCAGTTGAATAATGTGGTCAACAATACCTCGATCGTAACGCAGGGCGAATTCTGGGTCAGGATCAGTTAGTAAACTTTCGGCTTCATCGGGTTCTAGATAAGTCATTTCTAGGGGGACAACGCTGATAAAATAGCTGCTCCAGTTGGGGCCGAGTTCGTCTAGAGTTTGGACGCCAGAGAAGAGAAAAGCTAGGGAATCATAGTGCTGAATCAGGTGGCGGAGTTCGTCAAATAAGTTGATACTTAAGCGTTTTTCCTTGATAGCAGTGCCAATTTTTTCAAATTCATCAAGGTTGAGGAGAAGGCGTCGTTCTCCAAGTCTGGGGATTGCTTGTTCCAGCCAATCTTCTAAGGCAATATAAGGAGTTTCCAGAAATTCTTTGCGTGTGGGAATGATTGGTAATTCGATGCCTTGACAGCGACTATCGCGGTGGATGGCACGAATTAATCCTTGACAAAATGCAGCTTCATCTGTAGTTATAGCGGAACTTTGTAAATCTACGTAAACGGGGAGTAAGTTACTGGGTAAGAGGCGGGGTAAGTTATACAGAAATGAGGTTTTGCCACAGCGTCGGGGGCCGTGTAAAACGAGGGTGGGACGATTGCGATCGAGAATTAAGCGGAATATTTGATCGGCAAAAGTTTGGCGACCTCTGAACAGGTTAGCACGGTCAGATAGCAGTGGATTGCCGTATTGGAATGGGTTAGGTAGTTCATCTTGAGATTGTTTCTGCTGTTCTTGCAACTCTAGCTCGATTACTCGTTGCCACTTTACTAAAACAGGTTGCCACCGTTTTATTGCCTCTGTTGTGAGTCCTAATTCAGGCAGTTGTACCTGCAATTTGAGCATATCAGTGAGGATTGGTTCTAAGGCGCGTTTGCGTATACCAATATTTCCTGCTTTTAAGGCAGCATCCACATCTTTAGCAACTGTTTGCAGGCGTGGCAAGAGTTTATTAATGTCTGTACCATCTTTTCTATCAACTAGCGAAGAACTTCCGAAAGAAATTTTAAAAATTTCTCTAAGAAAATTAATAATAATTCCCCAAATAATAAAAACAAGAATAATTCCAAAAAATATTAGTATTATATGGGGAACTAAAGTTACCACTATACCTGTTATTATGCCAGATAGAACACCTATAAAAGTAAACGTTGCAAATCTCGGCTTACGTAAGGATCGATCTAGTATCATTTCTGGGTAGATTTCTAGAGGGGGTGGTTGATAAAAGGTTGGTGCTAGTAAAGGTAAGAATGGATGTTCGGATGTTGCTATGATGATGATATCCGAAATATTTTCGATCGCAGTTAATTGGTCTGTAATAATTTGAGGTAAAGCCTCTTCAATCGTCATTCTTAAGGCTGGTAGCGGTGATGCTTGCATTTTGTGAAAAGTTACCATTGTTGCTGAGGCATCGGTGCGGAAGGCGGCAGCTAAGATGCGATCGTGATTAACGAGAGGCATCCAAAGCAACTCGGTGGTGTAAGGGGGTAGTAAGTAAAGTAATCGCACAGGATTGCGATCCTCGAAAGGTTGTACTAAAAGGATTGCTAGTACGAAGTTGATTAGTGTGAGGATTAAATAGTCTGGTAGTCGGTAGTAACTCATCAAAGTTACTGGCACTGCTAAAATTGATACCCAGCCCTGATGCTCGAAGCCTAAAGCTGTTAGCGTGACTGCGGTAATTATTGCTAACCAATTTTGCATGATTGGGGAGAGACTGGCAGCAATTAGCCAGCACATTAGCAAAAACAGAGGCAAAGGTAAAATTGCAATCCTTCCGACGACGCCTCCCACAACGCCTCCCACGACACCTCCCACGATGCTTCCCACGATGTTTAGTACGATGTTTCTTACGATCGTCATGATGCTGATGCTTCGCACGAAGCCTGGCATGATGTTTACCAGAATTTTTCTCACAACCATTATCACGACACCCGCCACGACGCCTCCCACGACGCCTCCCACGACGACCGTTGCAAGACCTCCCACGACGCCTCCCACGACGACTGTCGAGAGACCTCCCACAACGCCTCCTGCGACAGCCGCCACGATTCTTCCCATGATGCTTCCCAGGACAAATAACATCCTGGAGTAGTTGCTTTCGACTTCATAGGTCGTTAGGGTATCAACCCCTATCAACAGTAATAAGCCGATCAATGCAGTGGCTGCCAGAGCAAAATACCAATTCTGTGTCGCCAACCAACTTCCTAACAATGTACTTAATGTTCCGCCGACCGCGAGGACATTGCGAGCTAAAAGAAGGCGCTTTCTCTTTAGCAGCCACACACCAAAGCACGCGGTAATAATTAAAGCCAATATGCCGAAAAATAGACCCCTTGCTAGTTGGGAAAATGGAGGTAAAATACCCCTTACCTGATCCAGTACAATTAGAGAAAGTTGAGAATTTATCAGATAAACAAAATCAACGAGTAGTAGTATATGCAAACCCATTGGTAAGCACAAGAAGCCAATGCTATAAGCAGTCGCAATCGCTCCAAACAGCAACAGTAAATCTAGGGCTTGACCATGCAATGCAATTCTCCACATCAGCGGTAAACTAAACAAAAATATCAGCAGTAAAAACTGACCAATAAAGCGATTATTTCCCAACAGTAAAATATCCCAGGAATGTGTATCCGATCGCAATCCCTCCTTTTCCTCAGCAGGAGCCCACTCATTCATGCGCTGCTGAAGCCTTGAAGGACAAAACATTGCCCAGTACCACAACTCCCAAGCCTCCCGGAGAAACCTCTTCATCGCTGATTCCTCACAAACTCTGCAAAAGCACTGCTAAATAATCCACCATTCGATCGCAACAAACCGTGACGCCTGAGGCTATCAACTACAGCATCCGATTGAGTTAAAATCTTACCACCAGCATTTTTCATAATTTGACGTTCCGATGCAGTCAAATCAGCCCAAAGTTCTTCAAAGCGGGGAGTTGCTTGGTGAATAAACTTAGTCCGTGCTTGTTCGTAATCCCCGTACTGCCAAAACATTGATGCTGCCATTTTAACATAAAAAGGCAAACCGCCAGCAAGTCCATCAATCCAGTCGATTAACTGATCGGGTACAACATCCATTTCACCGCTTTGGATAAACCCATCTTTGACTAAATCATGCCAAGATTCCTCCTCCAATGCACCCAAAAATTCCGCACTAAAAATATTGGGAAAACTCGATGTAGGAAAACGAGTTTTCCAGTCTTCGCTTAAGGGACGCTTACTGGCAATTACCATAGCCAACATCCCCGCAGAAGCTTTGGCACGCCAATCTTCTCCCCACTCCTGAAATAGTTCTAAATGTCGGATAATTCCTTCAAACTCATCTAGGATCACAATCAAGCGATAACCCCGATCCCGCAACGAGATAAAACCATCTTCCACCTCAAAAGGATCGTCATTAACATCCTGCCTCCAAGGTTCAGTTCCTGTTTGTTTGAAAATCTCCCGCCGCAGTCCCTCAATGATGCCTTTTGGGGTGTGAAATTTGGGAGATTGTAAATCTAAAGTCACAATTAATGGTTTTTGTTGAGGTTGAAAAAATTTCTCGGTACGTTCTCTAATCAACCGCAAGAGGGAAGTTTTGCCATTGCGTCGCATTCCTACTATATTGATGCTCTGAGCACTAATAGCACCAATTCGGTTTTTTACCTCTAAAATAGCTTGTTTCCGTCCATAAAAGCGTTCTGGCGAGACTGGCGTGCCGTAGTCAAAGGGATTGATATCTGTTTTTTGTGAATTATTTTGATGAAACCGCTGATTGAGTTCTGCTAGTTCAGGAAATTGGGCAAAAATTATACTTACAGGTACGGCTCGCCCTCCTAAATCCGTGTTAGTATTGCGAGAAAGGTTCAGAATTCCACAAACTTTCCCGGTGCGCTGATTGAGTAATGGTGAACCACTGGCTCCAAAGTTTGCCTGTCCTCCTTTCAATTTGTACAAGGGCGAATTGTTTTTAAAGCTTTCACCTTCATACTTAAAGGTAGCAGAATCACCCTCGGGATAATCCTGGGGATAGCCATAGCTAAATAAATCGTCGTTCAGTTGAGGATATAAGGATTCAAAATTGATGCAAGGATGATTTAGATCTGGCGTATTTAACTTTAATATTGCTAAATCTAGATGATCTTCGAGTAGGATTTTTTTAAGACTAGCAATGTATTGCTGGTTTTGGGATGGCCAGAATACATGGATTGTTTCAGAATTAGCTGATGCAACGACATGGGCGCAGGTGAGAATTAGTTGTGGGGCAACAAAAAAACCAGTTCCATGACCGCCTGCAACGCTGACTCGCAGGGTGCATTGTTGCAATAGTTTAGTGATATCTGTCATATTTCGGTGTTAGCGATTAGTCACTCTATGCAGTTGAGATATCAGGACAGGGCAGTGCCGTTTCCCTACAATTAATCGGGTGATAGTTACATCTCTCGCTAGTGCGATGGCTGTGAAGCCTCGCCCGTGCTACGATTTTTTTTGGGTAGGGAAACGGCATTGCCGTGTCCTCCGTTGCTTGGAATTACTTGCTCCACTCTAAAGTAATTTCTAGGTTTGCTTTGCTAGAACCTTTTACAATTAATGTTGTAATTTGTCCAGATTCAATGGCAATATCTAAGCCAAATTTAATCGTGGCTTTATCTGGATTGACTTCTTCCAAAACTCCTGATAGTTCTTTCGCAATTGCCTTGATAGCATCTGTTGCTTCTTTGAAAGGTCGTTTCATAAAGGCGATTTTCTGTTCACCACTTAAACTTGCTTCGACTCTGACAATTGTGCCGTCAGAGAGTTCTAGGGGAATAGTTGTTGTTTGTTCCATGCTTTTGCCTGCTTTGCTGTTGATTTTAGATAAATTATTCTCTAGGATAAGCTTTTTTTCCTAAAATTGCTACTAAGATTGCACTTCGGGACGGGCAAGATGCCCATCCCACAAGAGTTAAATTTAGTCCTGGAGGCAGGGGTGCTCAGAAACCGGGTTTTTGCAAAAATACTTCGTTACACTATGGATATACGATCGTTGTGACGAATTCTCGGCAACAGCAAGTCACCTCAATCTACTCCGTCACCCAAGGCCGGCGGTGTTACGCAATGCAAGAAAAATACGGCTGGCGACTGCTACGAATCAAACCGACAAAAGACTCAATCCTCAAATACTCCTGCATATTGGAATGTGAAACCAGTTTTCCCAACTACATGGATGAAGACGAGGAGGATTAACAAAGAAGTCTTGACAAACTGTTCGACATAAAATTTATAATGATCGATTAAAATGTATTCTCGAAACTCAGGAATCGATCGATAATAATCAAACTTATCCCCTCAAGCGTAATTTTTCGTACTTTTTGACACAAAGTCAACAATCATCAAAGGATTAATTATTGTATCTGTGCGATCGTCTAAAAGCACAGGTTCGCCTTGAATTACCATCACATCTGGATAAGTATACAGATGATAGCGCGGTATCGACAACCGTAAGTCACCGATAAAAACCTTATAGTTTTGCTCCTTCAGAGCAAATTTTAAATGAGCCTAAAAATTGCCCGCAATATCATTATGATTTGGAGTACCACCAGTCATAATAACTATCTCGCCATCAATATATTCACTTTTGGACTGGGCCACTTCCTCTAGTGCAAAATATTCCTCTGGCGAGTAGAGTTTTTGAGTTTGGGTTAACTTAGTTAATATCCTCACCAGCCGTTCATTTTATTTTAATTAAAAGTACACCAATTTTATCAAATTTGCATCGGGTCAGGGTGCGATCGCACTGCTATCAAATCAGTTATACTCAAAGGTCGATCGCACCCTGACCCCTCAAAAAAGCGTGTGAAGCGCAGCTATCGGGTTCTTAATCGCTGGCTCAAGAGTCAAAAACGCCCCCTCTAAAGATGAGCTTGCTCTCATTTACTTTGCATATTGTAATTATTAATAAAAGCTATCATTTTTTCTCAGTAGCTTTCCGCTGCTCCCTCCGGGTTTTACAGCAAAAGTTAAATACGCCTGAGCTTATCTGCACTGAGCGAAAAGTTTTGTTACAATAGGTAAGCTGTTACAAATCGTAACTTATGCTGGTTTCTATTTTAATAATTGACGTTGCCCTCGTTGCCTGGTCTTTGCACTTAATGCAAGAGGCGATCACGCAACGGGAATTTTCACTAATGCTAGCCGGCACCCTAGTTGCTGTCTCAGCCGCGGCCCTGGTAGTCGTCTACTTCCTCATGGGGTCTTGTTTGAGCCATTTGACCGAAATATCCCAACACACTTACTAAATCATAGTAGGGATTGACCATTGTCCAGAAGCGATGAGATTTTTGGGAAAAAAAAGCCGAAAGCCTTGCCAATCCAGGGTTCAAAACTAATTTGCCCAAAAAGCTTGACAAATATTGGTCAGTTAAGGTATGATTGATAACGCGAAAACAAAGGGGAATTAGCTCAGTTGGTAGAGCACTACAATGGCATTGTAGGGGTCAGCGGTTCGAGCCCGCTATTCTCCATAAACAAAACCAGTTCAGAGAGCGGGTTTTGTCGTTTCTCCATCAAAACTGTTATACTTGACATTCTCATTAAAGGCGACAGCAGCAGACAACACCAGACATTTTTTACGATAAATTTACGATAAATTTTCGATATGCCAAAAGGTTCAGTAAATATTGAAGTTTTCAAAGAGCGTCTACGACTTGCCTGGTCATGGCAGGGTAAACGCTTTTCGTTATACATGGGTTTATCGGACACAACCATTAATCAGAAAGTTGCTTCCATATCAAGCTCAACAAATTGAGCTTGATATAGCTACCAACAGCTTTGATCCATCTCTGAGCAAGTACAAGCCTCAGAAATATGAATCCATTTCTGTTTCTCAGCTTTTTGACCAATTTGTTGAATACAAGCGCCATACCATCTCGATCGGTGGCTTAAATAAATATCTGGCGTTACAAAAACAAGTTTCTCGGTTTTTCAGAAGCAAAACAGCGATTTCTGTTTCTGAAAGTGTGGCACAAAAATTTAAGGAATTTTTGGCACAGAAACTTGAACCCGTTACGGTACGCGAACGGATCGTTTTAATCAACGCTTGTTGGGAATGGGCTCAAAAAAAGAAGCTGGTTGTCGAAAATCCTTGGGCTGATGTTAAGGTTTCGGTTCCGCCCAAACAGCGCCCGGAACCGTTCACACTGACAGAAATCAGTGCGATCGTACAGAAATTTCGGGCGTTGCTTAATCAGGGTATGAAAAAAATAAGTTTAAAATCCAGAAGCTTTGTGGATACTGGTTTCTATGACTGGCATATTTAGCCTTTCCTACCCTAAATCAGCAACGCCAAATTTCGTTCTGACCCATATCTGAAACACTACGCGGACTATGTGGAGTTTAAGTTCGGTGTCGGTCTTCGCACCGGAGAAGCAGCAGCATTGCGATGGCAACACTGTTCATCAAACTGCACCGCATCTGGATCGGAGAAAGTTTGAGTAATGGCGCTCGTAATGGCACGAAGACCAACAAAGCGCGCACGGTGCCGCTAACACTTCCGCTTCAACAGCTATTGCTAAATCGACGACCAACTAAGGGAAGTCCCGACGATTTAATTTTCACCAGCACAAACTGCTGTGCGATCGACTCCAAGAATTTCTGTAACCGCTACTGGAAACCAGCGCTTGCTGAATGAGGGATTGATTATCGCCGACCTTATACCACCCGACACACTTTGATTTCGCATGGTTTGGAATCTGGTATGAATCCGGTAGCCGTGGCATCGCTCACGGGCCACAATGTCCGCACTTTGTACGAAAATTATGCCGGACTCGTCAACCCAGCACCGCTACCCGACTTGCTCCCCGTATTGAACCCTGTTTCCGACCCGGTTTTAAAGGCTGATTGTCCGGTCGATCATTCAGATACCTCTCCATAAATTTTTGATGATCGGGTGATTGATATCCAGGGTAAGAGCATCTCAATCAGGCTTGACACCAGCACTTGAGAATCTGCATCATATAGTCATCATTCATCCCCGCTCGTTTCTTTTTTTGTAGCACACTACGCTCCTTGAGTGGTTTCTTGATTGATGGCATTAAGCGCCATTCGTCTTAGAAGAGCGAAGTTTTGAGGGCTGTTTAACGACCGAATGCGGCATTGGTCTTCATTAAAGGTGACATCTAAAGTCCAATGAACTTGGTTTTCAATCCCCCAATGTTGACGAATTGCACGACCATTAAGCTGAGCATCCACTGGTAAAGAACGTAGGTAAAACTGTACCTCTTGAGTCGTTTTGTTCCAAAGATGACGGACTCGTTCTACAAAAACACTCGTCTGAATATCACTCCATTGTTCTTGTTTATAAAGCCCTCCTAATCTCGCCACGCACACCGCCAAAACTTTTCTAATTTCGACGCGATGATGGGGAGCATCTCATATTTGTAAAAACACTTCTTCTTCCTCTTTCCTTCTTCCTCTTTCCTTATTCCTCTTTCCTTATTCCTCTTTCCTTATTCCTCTTTCCTCCTGGCTCCTGGCTCCTGGCTCCCAACTCCAATTTCTAGCTTGGCTGCAAAAGTGAGATGCTCCCGATCATCCGATGATCGATGATGTCCCTTTTCCGTTAGAGAATCCTGACTCACTTCAATAGCCTCAAACTGTTGAGATTTCGCCATCTCAAACCAGGTTTTAACTTGATTATAAAGAGTTGGATGATTACTTTTTAAGGTGACTACATAATCGGCTTTTTTTGGGAGCGCATCACTTTTGCGATAAATATAAATACTCAGATGTCCCGCAATAACTGTTTTAGCTATCATCAGTAAAATAGGCGATAATTATCATGTCTTCCCACTTGAGATAGAATCATGACACCCGCACAACAACAGGCAATTAAAACATATGTAGATGCTATTTCTGCCATCCTTTATGCTGATTGTAATCCTGAATCGTTGCAGACATTAGAAGATATTGAGGTCGCAATCAGAGAGCAATTTTTGGCTCATGTGACACCGCATATCGGATTTTTTTTATTTTAGAAGCTAGCGGTACAAAAGCAGGAACAATAAAGACCTTAAAAAGTACTCCTTGTGATTTAAGTATTACCCAGAAGCAAGCAGATCAACTAGGCTGTTGTAGCGGTAGTAGGTTGAGTCCACATTTAAAAAACTGTTGCTTAAGACTTAGTGCCAATGTTGCTTATAAGCATGCAGCCCAAGATATTAAGTATATAACGGGGGTGACTGTTCCGTCTAAAACACAACAAAGATTAGTACATTATCAAGATTTCGACCAGCCCATAGCAACAGAAGATATTTCGGAGCTAAGCGCAGATGGTGGAAAAGTAGGACTGAGCGCACCTTTCATGAGAAAAATCTGAATGGAAAGACTATAAAGCAATTGTGTCGGAAGCTGGTATAGTGGCTAGTTTCAATCAAAATGATACGATCGTTGATTGGGCAAATAAACAACCGCTAGCAAAACCTGTAACTTGCGCTTGTGATGGGCATGATGGAGTGTGGAATATATTTAAGGAAATCAGTTGTGAACAGGAGAGAAGAGAAATTCTCGATTGGTACCATCGAACATGAAAATCTTCAGAAAGTAGGCGGTTCAATTAAGCGACTCAAGCAAGCAGAAGCATACTTGTGGAAAGGGAATGTAGAGAGTGAGGCAGCTCTATTTACAAAGCCTGGGGGGGTAACAACCAGGCTGAAACAAAGAGGGAGTAAGGATTGAGCCAATCCGCTGCTCAAAAAAGATAGGCAGCAAAATTGTTATA
>NZ_SRRZ01000125.1 GCF_013179805.1 Microcoleus asticus IPMA8
TTTATCGTGCACACTAGCTAATTTAGGATGATTACATTTACGTCAAGGAGCTTAACTACACAGAGGCTTTGATTGTTTTCGGAGATGTCTTTTGTCTTTAATCTCGATACTCTGCCTTTAAATCAAAATCTCAACTAGAAAATTTGGCCACACCTCTCAACCCGCTATTCGATCGCCCTTTGCCCAGAAATTCCCCATCCGCTGCTGCAACTTCACCCAAAGCTCGATCGCCCGCCGCCCCTGACAGCAAATGAATTTGAATTTGATCCAACCGCGGGCCGGACACAGAAACAACCGTAAGCTCCACATTTCCGCACCGCCAAACTTCCCCAACAGCCGGCATTCTTTGCAACTGATAGCTCAGAAAACCTCCGATTGTCTGATATTCGTCAGTAACTGGCAAATCCACATTCAATATTTGATTCACATCATCTACATTTAACTGCGCTTGCACTAAATAAGTGCGATCGTCCAATACTTGCAAAGCAATTTCTTTACTGTCGGGCGACTCGTAGCTGCGACCGATAATTTCCGCAATCAAATCACTCAGCGTCACTAACCCGGAAATGCCGCCAAATTCATCGACAACGATCGCAATTTCTTCCGACGAACTCTGCATCAAAGGCAGCAGTTCCCCCAGCAGCATCATCTCCGGCACAAACCTCACCGCAGACATCCAAGTTACAATTGGCGTGTCGGGAGATAGCAAACCTTCAGCTAGGGGTTTCGCAAGTTGTTTGAAGCCAATAATGCCGATAATGTCGTCTAAAGAATCTCCCGCCACCGGATAGCGGGAATGGTTAGAAATAGCCATTTCGTCGAGCAAAGTTTGAAACGTTGCTGTCTTCGGAAGTGCGACAATGCTAGGCCTGGGCACCATTACTTCTTGTACCCAAACTTCGCCAAATTCAAACACGTTGTTGAGCAATTCTCGCTTTTCTGCTTCCAAGCCGCTTGATTCGCTCGAAGTAGCTATAATTAATTGCAGTTCTTCGGGAGTAACCGGTCGGTGCCTGAGGTCGTATTCGATGCCTGCAAACCGCAAGAGCGATCGAGTGGATTGATTGAGAAACGACACAAAGGGATTGAACAAACGGGCAATCAATAAACTCGGAGGCCCTAAAGTTCTCGCTAGCTGTTCGGAATACAGTAACGCTACAGATTTGGGAAAGAGTTCGCCGAGTACGATTTGCAGATAAGCTAACAGGAAAAAAGTTACTATTGATATGCCCAAAGAATGGGCGATCGCAGACTTGATGTAAATTGGCAGTGGTAAACAGCCGATCGCAGCTTGGACTAGCACGGCGATCGTATCTTCCCCAATCCAGCCGAGAGCTAAACTAGAAAGAGTGATTCCCAACTGCATTGTCGAGAGCAATCGCTCGATACTGTGCTGTAAAGATTGAACAGTTAGAGCTGCAACGTCGCCGGCATCCACTAACTGATTGATGCGCGATCGGCGTACCGTCACCATAGAAAACTCAGCCGCCACAAAAAAAGCATTAATCGCAATCAGCAACAGCACTGACAGCAACCGCGACAGCACCTCTGTCAAACTCATCGCGGGTAAATCAGATATCTCCTGCACTCTCGCCCCTAAAAGTGACACAATGCTCCCTAAAAAAACTTTCTCGATCGAACCTGAGAATCTGTCTGCAGGTTTGGTCTTCTTTTATTTTACTTCGCCACTGGAATGCCAGATATTTGCAACTGAAGTTTTTGACCTGGATAATCTGTCAGCGTCAGCGAAACTTCTTTAGCATTTTCCAGCAAAGCTGTGGGAATACTCACAGTACCGTAAAACACCTGCCCGTTGGGGGGCAGTTCCGACGGCAAATCCTCGGCAGTCGCGCTCAGGGCCCGGCCGCGATCGTCAGTGACGTTCAAGAAACTGTAGAGAAACCTCACAGCTTGGGAGCCTTCATTTTTCATGCTCACGTCTAGCAGCATGGAATTGCTGCGCTGACTGGCGGCGCTCACTTCCAAGGTAATTCCCCCATCGCGACTGTTTAGAGGAAACTTGGCGCTGGCATTTGACGCGGCAGGTTTTTTGGCCGTGGCTGGTTTAGAGCTTGCCTTGTCTGTTTTAGTATTTGCTTGAGCCGTTGTTTTTTCTGGATCGCGACCTTCTACCCGCGCTTTGACGGTTGTGAGAATGTCTTTTTCTTTCAAAATGCTCACTTGGTCTTTGCTAGCCTGAGTTCCCTGCTTGCCGCTGCCAGCATTGTTGCTGGGGCGAATATCGGGTTGAGTCGTTCCTTTCAAGGCTTCGCGACCTATAGTAAATCCCCAAACAGAACTCGTCACGCCTGCTCCAAACATCAGAGCTAGCAGAATTAGAGTCAGCACTACCGTCGAATTCACTGCCATTGCCTATAAGTTTATGCCGAGTCGTAGAAACTGCTTTGTCGGGTCGATCGGCTTCAGCACAGCGGCTAACAGGCGATCGGGACTCAGCAGATCTAAAGATTTTGATTTTTGTTCTCTAGTTCTAGCACGGACTGGGAAATTATGTTATAATTCATTTTGAGTTAGATCGAACAAATCGATTTAACGGCAGTTGGCCGAGCGGTTTAGGCAGCGAACTCATAATTCGCCCCAGGCAGGTTCAACTCCTGCACTGCCGATTTTTAGGAACATAGGACGCTCCGCGCGCGAAAAACCCGGTTTCTTCCTAGAGGCTTGTTTACCCAAAAGCCCCTATTCTGGTAGAAACCGGGTTTTTTACGTTGTCAGCGGGCGGAAACGAAGTATTTTGCTCAGTGATGGACGCAAAAAGTGGTTTGACGCGCTACTTACAGCGCACCCTACTTAGTTTATTTAGCTGGACTTTGTTTAACAGTCATTTGTGCCCAATCTAAAATCTAAAATCTAAAATCTAAAATCGTATTATCCCTTAATTAACTCCACTCCGTCGCGCCCGTCGAGCTCTTGAACGTAAACCTTAACTTGTTCTTCTTTTGCAGTCGGCAACTTTTTACCTGTAAAATCCGGCTGAATCGGTACTTCTCGGTGGCCGCGATCGACTAATACCGCCAACCAAATTTTCTCCGGTCGGCCGTAATCGTTTACCGCATTCAAAGCCGCTCTAGTCGTTCTGCCTTTATATATAACGTCATCTACCAACACCACGGTTTTGCCCGTCAAATCGAAAGGAATTTCTGTTTTAGCCGGTGTCCGCATCGCAACTCGATCCAAGTCATCTCGGTAAAAGGTAATATCCAAAGCGCCCACGCATACTTTGACTTGTTCGAGGACTTCAATTTGATCGGCCAAAATTTGAGCTAAAGGCACTCCTCTACTATGAATCCCCAACAGCACTAACTCCGAGGGGTTCCCTGATTTTTCGACAATCTGGGAAGCGACGCGGGTGAGAGTGCGCCTCACTTCATCTGGCGATAAAATTTGGATAATTTTAGTCATTGCTTGCTGCGAGCTAATTGTTGGCTGTTGGCATATCGAACAATTTGAGATTTGAGATTTGAGATTTTAGATGGACTTGACAGATGAATCTGCGGGTTTGAACTCAGGTCAAAACTTTTTTTTGCTCCTGTCGGTGGGTTATATCTCTCTTCTGCTGGGCTTACCCAGAACGGATGAAAAGCAGATGCGGAGATTGCAATGCTTGGAGCGCGAACAATGACATAAATACGTTATTTTATGCCTTTTGGACTGTTCGGGTGAGGTCATCAGTTAGCGGCTCAAACATAATAAGGTATAAAAAAGCAATGATAGTCCCAACCAAATCAGAAAGCAATACCGAGTTAATTGCAATGCTTGGCAAATTAGCTGGCCTGTAATCGGGTGAATCGGCTCGCCTAACAGCGGTTTGTGTTTGAGAACTCCACGATAGGAATTTGTACCTCCTAGTTGCACTCCCAAGATGGCGGCGTAGGCGCACTCGCTCCAACCGGAATTGGGACTGGCATCTTTAACAGCATCTCTCTGACAAATCTGCCAAATATAAATCGGTTTGCCAGATATCAGCGCTAAAGTAATCACTGTTAAGCGGCAAGGAATCCACGTCAGCACGTCTTCTAGTTTGGCACTAAACCATCCTAAATCAGTGTATGGCGCTTCTTTGTAGCCGACGGTAGAATCTAATGTGCTAGCTGCTTTGTAAGCGATCGCCAAGGGGACTATAGCATTCACCCACATCGAGTTAGGATCGATCGGGCGATCGGTAAAACTTAATAATAGATGCGGCAGAGCGAACCCAAGTAACGCATAAAATAGCGGTGCTGTTACACCATCGACTGCATTCTCTGTTACAGTTTCTAACAATGCTCGCAGAATTTCTGGCTCCGATAAGTTTGCGGTATCCCGGCCGACGTAAAGGCTCAACCGTTCTCGCGCCTTGACTAAATCTCCAACATTTAAAGGTGCTAGCACGTCTACCGCAGCCGCCCTCAAACTGCGACCTGCAAAACAGCTTGCCAGCAAAATGGTTTGTAGGGCTATACCTAAAAGAGGATGCACCCAACTAGCAGCTTGGACGATCGACCAACTGACAGTATAACTGCCTAGAATCAGCCCGATCGCTAGTATTGTACCAGCACATCGTAGCAGCAGTTTGTGCCGGTCGCCAGCGGGACGATCCTCTGCTTCAGGCATTTTGCCTGCGGGATTATTCCATATATTAAAGACAAATCGAGTATAGCGGTCGATCGCCCAACCCATCGCCTGCACGGGATGCGGCCAACCCCAAGGATCGCCGATCGAATAATCTAATACCGCAGCTAAAATCAAAACAGGAAATTCATCCGGCATCATTATATATTTTGTCAAACTTGATAGTCCGTCAATCGATTTTAGATTTTAGATTTTAGATTTTAGATTTTAGGATTGAAGAAAGAGACCCCACCGATCGATCCGGGGGCTTGCGATGGGGAGCGAGGAGCTTTTTTCTCGCTCCACGGATGAATCCGGGGGCCCGAACCATCTTCCTTGATTGTCAGAGGAGGATCGCTCGCAATGGTAGCGCAGGTTTTAACTACTCCTATCCTTGCGGACTTTGATTTTTGAGCTGCAATTTTAACTGCTGAGATTACTTTCGTCGCGGAGCAAGTGTACGTTCTCCTCCCAATTAACACCGTCAAAGGGTAGGATCTGAAAGTGTTTGATGGCATCTGACTCAAGACAGCGGACGTTGACATCGAATTGCTCGGGATGCGATCGGGGGCGATAGAACGAGTGAATACCGCAAATCCGACAGAAAATATGTTTAGCAGTTCCTGTATTAAACGTATAGGTGGTCAACACATCTTCGCCACTGAGCAATGTAAAACGTTCCGGCGGCACAATGAGGTGCAAAAATCCCTTCTTTTTACAGATAGAGCAGTTGCAATCAGATGCTTCGTGTTTGTCAACGGCGACACGGAAGCGGACAGCACCGCAGTGACAGCCGCCAAAGTAGGTAACAAGTGTTGTGTCCATGTGTGCTTGCTGGCGATCGAATAAATGAACTTACCATTTAAATGATAAAGCTAGTTTCTTCCCCAAGAGCCGCTTGCCAACTGCGGACATCATAGTATAAGTCTTCGAGGGAAATACTGTACAGCGCTTCGGCAAGTTTTTTGTGCAATCGGTTCCACAAACTGAATGTTACCCAGTCCTCTGCTTGCGTCGCATCGGGAAAATGTCGAGGTAAAGGTTCAATAGTTTCACCTACAGCCTCTAAGATTTGTCCTAAAGAGATTTGAGCGGGCTGGCGGGCTAATTGATATCCTCCTTGGGAACCCCGAACAGATTGGACTAAACCGGCTCGTCGCATTTCAATCAGCAATTTTTCTAGATACGGAGCCGGTAACTCCTGTCGCTTCGCTATCGATTTCACCGATGTCGGGCCGAAGCGAGGTTGCAAACTTAGATCCAGTAATGCTTTGACACTGTAGTGTCCGCGTGTGGTTAACTTCATGGGATTTTAAGAGGGGGGCAAATATTCAGCTAGCTGATAGGTGATAGCTTATGCTACCGAGTTTAGAGATTGCTCGCAGCGACTGCAGCTACTCCTCAAGAAAGACTACAGGTTGTTAAAAATATTTAGATAATAGTGGTTAACAATTGAGCCGATCGGTGTAATATGGTTTTACGACCAGCTATAAAGCTAAAGTTTCTTGGTCAAACCAAAAACCAACCGAGAAAAAATCCGTACACCAGTTGAATATTTCAGGACTCAGTAAATGGCTAAAAAGAAAAATATCGAACCCCTTGAAGGCGAAGATTTGATCAAAAAGGTCAAAGACCTAGAGAACCTTACCAAGGAAGAGAAAGCTAGAGCCTGTGGCTACTACACCGTTACCAAGAACGGCGTAGAACGGGTCAACATGATGAAATTCCTGAATGCGCTGATTGATGCAGAAGGCATTCAGCTAGATGGGAAGCAAAACGGCAACGGACGCGGCGGACGCTCAGCCAGCTATCGGATTAGCGTTCAATCTAACGGCAACTTACTGATTGGAGCCGCCTACACCAAACAAATGGAACTCCAGCCGGGAGATGAATTTGAAATCTCTCTGGGACGCAAGCACATTCACCTGCGCCAAATCGATCGAGAAGAAGAAGTATCCTAGGCCTTTACGACTTGCTTTGACTTCTTGCTTGAACTGGTTGGTTTGACTTCAAGCATTGACTTCAAGCATTGACTTCAAGCAGAGAGTTGGCTCTGAAATCTTTCTGTGAGCCTAAAACAGTATGGCTTCTATAGATGGCAATGGCTCGACAAAAGCCACTGCCACTGCTTTATATTTTCCGGGAATACCTATTCTCGACCCTCGCTATATCCGTTTGGACAAGCGGGGGATTTTCCGCGTAGCTGTTGAAGAGAAGTTCGGCAACGGATTGTGTAGCGGAGGTAACGGATTTAAGGCCTGGATGTTCAGCAGCGGATTTTATAACGCATTTAACTGATGGATGTTGAGTTTCGATGGTTGAGGTTCCAGCCAAGAATCTGGTTCGGTTGAGCTGCGAAACCGAACAAAGCAAGAAAATAGCGGAAGTATTATCAGCCAAAAGTGCGTAATACCAGTAAAAAAAAATAATGTAACTGTCGGCAAACTCCAAAGCACGAGCTTCATCATTTCTCCCCAATTATTTAATCTAAAATCTCAAATCTAAAATTTTATAAGTCTCGTGCTCGCTCCTGATTTGTGCGTGTGGGGGACTTGTTTTGACGGGAAACCAACAGCCTCGATCGCCCGTAAGGGAAATTAGAGGCTGGAACAGTTAAAGTGTTAGGGAGCAATTAGTCACCAGCCTATGCCGTTGCCCCGATTCGCGAGCAAAACTTCTCAAAACCACATAAAAATCCCCCTGCGTCGCGTTATAGTGGCCTCTTTTGTGCTGCAAATCGCCGCCGCAGTTGGGATTGTCGGCTATCTGTCCTTTCGCAACGGACAAATAGTAGTGGAAGAGTTCGCCCAGAAATTGAGCGCGGAGACGGGGAAGAGAGTTGAAGAAAAGTTAACTGCTGTTCTCGAAAATGCCCAGTCGGTAAATCAACTTAACGCTGAAGCGATCGACCGCGCTGAATTAAACTTACAGTTAGAAAGGCCCCAGCCTCGGGGAGAGAAGTTCCTCTGGCAGCAAATGCGATCGTTTAAAAGCATTCAGTGGATTTCCCTCGGTGCTGAAAAATCAGGAGAATATCTCGGCATTTGGCGCAACCCTCACGACAACAGCTTGCAAATTGTCGCAGCGTCGAAGTCTACCAACTTTCAGAACATTTACTACGCTACAGACGGCAGAGGCACTCGCACCGCTAAATTAAAGGCACAACCGGCAACCTACGATGCCCGCAGACGCCCTTGGTACAAAGAAGTTGTCGCAGCTAACAAACCGATTTGGACGAGCATTTATCCGGGTTTTACTCCCGGGACTGTTTTTATTGCTGCCAGCCAACCGATTCGCGATCGAAAGGGTAAATTGCTGGGAGTTTGTGCAGTAAACTTTTCGCTCTCGGAGTTTCAGCAATATCTCCACCGCATCAAGCTTAGCAAAACGGGACAAATTTTCGCGATCGAACGATCGGGCTTGCTGGTTGCCAGTTCGAGTCAAGAATCACCCTTTAGAAAGATGTCGGGAAAGCAGGAACTCCAACGGGTGAATGTTTTAGACAGTCAAACTCCTGTCATTCGCACCGCAGCTAAATATTTGTACGAACACTTCGGGGGCTTTGGCGACATTAAGCAGCGGCAGCAACTGAAATTTAGCCGAGACGGGCAGGAATATTTTTTGGAAGTGCTGCCCTTTTCTGATAGTTACGGTTTGAACTGGCTGATTGCGATCGCAGTTCCCAAATCCGATTTTCTGGGGGAAATTAACAGAAATACCCAGAGTACAATTTTATTTTGTTTGGTGGCGCTGCTGCTATCGACAATTGCCGGAGTGCATACAGCTAGGTGGGTAACGCTGCCGCTGCGGCGGCTTAACGAAGCAGCTAAAGATATCGCCGCCAGAGAGTTCGATCGCGCTGTTGCTGTCAGTAGGCTTGAGGAAGTCGGCGAATTAGCGCAGTCTTTCAACGAGATGGCAGCTCAACTGAAAAAGTCTTTTCAAGCTTTGGCAGAAAGTGAAGAAAAATTTGCCCAACTGGTAGAAAATTTGCCCGTTGGAGTCTCGGCGATCGATCCGGGCGGCGCAGTTATTTTCATGAATTCGGCGGGAGAGCAAATATTGGGTAGGGGAGAAATGCCGGATGCTACCGCACAAGAGCTAGCACAAGCTTATCAAATTTATATAGCAGGCACTAATCAACTGTACCCGGCCGAGCAAATGCCGTTTGTGCGGGCGTTGAGTGGCTTCGAGGTGATTGCTGAAGATATGGAAATTCGCCGAGACGGGCAAAATATTCGTTTGGATGTGCGAGCGCTGCCGGTGTTTGACGGTGCGGGCAATATCCTTTATGTTCTGACTGTTTTTAAAGATATTACGGCTCGCAAACAGGCAGAGCAAATATTGGCTGACTACAACCGAACCCTCGAAATTGAAGTAGTCGATCGCACGATCGAGCTAGCCTCGATCAATGCCCGCTTGCAAGTTGAAATTGAGGAGCGCCAGCAAGCTGAAAAAATTATCCGTCAAGAGCGGGACTTTAACTTAAAGATTATCGAAAATTCTCCGATTTTTTTTGTGGCGATCGACTCTGAGGGTAAAATCCTGCAGGTGAATGACTGTATGCTGCAAGCTGTGGGCTATACTGCCGCAGAAGTTACGGGGAAAGATTACTTAGCTACATTTGTACCCCCAAGCGATCGAGCCGGATTGCATTCGATTTTTGAGCGCGTAACAGCGAGCCAGCAAACGGTTAACGAACATCCCGTTCTCACAAAGTGCGATCGCACTTTGTTAGTCGAGTGGCACGGCATACCGGTGCTCGACGAAAGTGGCAGCCTGGATTTCTTGTTTGGATTTGGGATTGATATTGGCGAGCGCAAACAAGCACAATTAGTCTTGCAAAAAAGCGAAGCTCTGTTTCACAAATTAGCTAACACTGTTCCCGGAGAACTTTACATATTAGTGCAGCATCCCGACGGCTCAGTCAATATGGAGTATATCAGTCCTCTGTGCCGAGAAATTCAAGAATTAGAGCCGGAGGAAATTCAGAACAACTCTGCTTTATTCTACGAACAAATGCACCCGGACGATCGCTCCAGTCACTTCGAGGCAATTGTCAAAAGTGCGACCGATCTCGAACTGTTTTCCCACGAGTGGCGGATTGTGACAGCATCGGGAAAACTCAAATGGCTGCAAGGTTATTCTCGACCAGAATTGCGCGAAAATGGAGATATTGTGTGGCACGGCATAATTATTGATACGAGCGATCGCAAACAAGCAGAACAAGAACTCAAACAAGCCAAAGAAGCCGCAGAAGCTGCCAACAAAACTAAAAGCATCTTTCTCGCCAACATGAGCCACGAATTGCGAACCCCCCTCAACGCCATTCTCGGCTTCGCTGAATTAATGGAACCCAGCGCTAATTTAAGTGTGCCGGAAAAAGAAAATATCAAAATTATTCGCCGCAGCGGAGAACACCTGCTCCAACTGATCAATCAAGTCTTAGACTTATCTAAAATCGAAGCGGGGCGCATGACACTCAACGCCAAAAACTTTGACTTGTACCGCTTGCTGGGCGACCTGCAAAATATGTTCCAAATTCGCGCGCAAAATAAAGGATTGCAATTAATTATTGACTGCTCATCCGATGTTCCGCAATACGTGAAAAGTGATGAGGTTAAGTTGCGACAAGTGCTGATCAATCTATTAGATAATGCGGTTAAATTTACCGAAGATGGTTCGGTTTTAGTCACAGTAAGGCACGATCGAGAAGGAATAACTAAGCCGACAGGCGAAATATTCAACAAAATTAAAAATAAAAATACGCTTCTCATTTACTTTGAAATTGTGGATACAGGATTTGGCATTTCCCCCGAAGAATTAGAGAGCATATTTGAATTGTTCGTGCAAAGTTCATCTGGAAAAAAAGTTCAAAAAGGTACGGGATTAGGATTAAATATCAGCCGCGAGTTCATAAAATTAATGGGTGGCGACATTACCGTCGAGAGCGAAGTAGGACGCGGCACAGTCTTCAAGTTTGACATTCAAGTTGTTACCGCAGCCGCCCCTGTTGAAGTCATCAATAAATATCTTGAAGTCAATGATTTATCGGAGAGTTCAAGTATGGTAACAGAACAA
This sequence comes from Microcoleus asticus IPMA8, assembly GCF_013179805.1. Lineage (GTDB taxonomy): Bacteria > Cyanobacteriota > Cyanobacteriia > Cyanobacteriales > Microcoleaceae > Microcoleus > Microcoleus asticus. The sequence goes on from NZ_SRRZ01000125.1 coordinate 10,693, forward strand.
ATATCTGAGAGTGCAGCAATATTTACGCTTGACTCGATGCCGAAAGTTTCCCCAGAATGGACAAACAATCTAAAACAGGCAGTCCGTCAGGCTGACTTCAACTTGATTGCTACAATAATTGAGCAAATCCGCAGCGATAATGATGTTGTTGCCGAAGTTATGATGAATCATCTATATAATTTTGATTATCAAAAAATACTCGATTTGATTGCTGAAATTGAGCTGTAGGGTGCGCCGAAGCTCACCTTACCTATAAAGTTGCTGTAGGGAGCATCTCTGCAGAGATGCTCCCCGAACAGTTATTTTAGCTGCTGCGACAAGAGTCCTGAGATGGCATAAATCCTCGCTCATATCGTCAATACAGTATGATAATTATCATGCTTGATTTGCTCTTAATAATTTAGTGTTTGACTTTACTTGTTTTGAAGCTATAGTTAACCCCCCCGATCGCCCTTTTGGTCAAGGGAAATCGAGGGGGCTAATTGTTATTTGTCAAGTATCTGAGGATATCAAGCAGGGTTAGCTTGAGCTCGTCTTTGCAGCAGGCGGGCAATTTCAGCTTTTTCTACAAGTCCGACGAGGACGCCGTTTTCACGAATGACGGGGAGTTCTTGTACTTTTAGCTGTTCCAGAAGGGTGACGACTTCGAGAAGGGATAATTCTGGTTTGACTGTTGTGGAAAATTCGATCGGCTTCACGAGTTCTTTCACTAAAACTTCGGGCCAGCGTCCGGTAGTAATGGTTTTGAGGTCGTCAAGATCGATCGCCCCTACCAATTGTCCCGCATCATCGGTAACTAGGAACCGACGCCAGGTATGAGCGCTACCGATAACGTAGTTGTTGGCAAATTCTCTGAGCGATAAGTGTTCTGGGACGATCGGGCTTTCGGGGGTCAAAGCATCTGCGGCTGTCAAGCCTGCCAGTTCATTTTGGACTGTGGCATATTGGGCAGATTGACCGGCATTTTGCAGTAAGAACCAACCGATTACTAGATTCCAAATATTGCCGAATATGCCTGTAGCAATGGCAATCCAACCAATTATTTGACCGACGCGGCTAGCAAAAATTACACCTTTGTAAGGGTTGCCCGTAATTTTCCAGACGATCGCTTTGAGGATGTTGCCGCCGTCGAGGGGCAAACCGGGAATTAAGTTAAATAAGGCTAAAGCTAAGTTGATGGAAGCTAAAAGTCCTACTATCGCGGCTGCGGGGCCTGTGAGACCAGCACCAATGCCGATCGCTGCTAACAAACCGGATAAAAATAAGCTGACCAACGGGCCTGCAATGGCTACCCAAAATGCTTCGGCTGGGGTTTTGGATTCTCTTTCTAAATTAGCCAGTCCCCCAAACAGAAATAGCGAAATCGATTTCACGCCAATTCCCTGTTTGATGGCTACCCAACTGTGTCCTAATTCGTGGGCTAAGACGGAAGCAAATAACAGCAACGCTGTGAATAATCCCAGCATCCAGGGCGCTACGGGGCCCAATGTGGGAAACAGGGCAGCTAGTGCACCGCCGTATTGCCAGGTTACTAAACCCAGAACTAGAAACCAAGATGCGTTGACAAAGAAGGGAATCCCAAACAGGTTGCCGACGCGAAATGTACCGTTCATAATGGCTACCTCTGATTTTACGAAGGAGAGGTTTTTCTCTCTGTCTCCTTATCGTAACGAAACGTAACGGCAATGTTAATGATTCAATTAGGGTGTTATCCGTCTGTGGAGGTTCGGTTTGCGCAATAATCACCGCCGACTGCGGTTTGGCCCGCTAGGGGTTAAAATCCTTATCTCAAAACGGAAGTTCTTGCTATGAGGCTTGAGGAGGATATCTGTTTTAGTTTTCTGTTTTAGTTTTCAGTCGGTTTTAACTCAAATCTTGCACCTCTGTCATGAACAGGCAAGATGCCTGTTCCACAAAAATTAAATTTTCTTGTGGGCCGTTGCTCCTAGCCCGCCCATAAAAGCTTTATTGATAATGGTGCAACATTTCAGTTTTAACTGAATGCAAGCTTTGAGACGGAGAAGGAATTCCCGGCGGACTATTACACCTGTGGCAAGATCTCAGTTTCAAGCAGGTTTAACTATAATGACTTACCCTAAGAATAGTTTTGATCCTAATAATTATGCCAGAATCCTTTTTGCTCGGCCGGCTGATGCTGCAATTAAACAGCGAAGTCGCAGATATTATTACAGACTTATCCGCTGTTGCTTTAACTCCCGATGGCCATTTGTGGCTGGGTTCCGATGAAACGACTTCGATCGAGCGTTTGTCGCCTGTCGCGCCTCATATTTTTGGAGAACATCAAAGATTTGCGATCGCAGATTTTCTCGAACTTTCGGGAGAATCCGAAATCGATATCGAAGGAATTGATTTCTGCAGCGATTATCTTTGGGTGGTCGGTTCTCACAGCACCAAACGCAAAAAAGCTAAAGGCAAAGACCCCGGCAAAGACATTGAAAGATTAGCACAAATCGTGACAGAAGTCAACCGCTATTTGCTGGCGCGCATTCCTATGAAAGACGGGATTTTGTGCGAGTCAATTTCCCATTCAGACAATCAAAGGGAACAGAAAGTTGGATGCCTTCAGCGGACAGAAACGGGCAATTTGCTGACAGACGCGCTCAAAGATGACAGCCACCTCGGTCTATATTTATCTGTGCCGATTCCAAGTAAAGAAAATGGCTTTGATATTGAAGGGTTAGCGGTGCGGGGCGATCGCATTTTGCTCGGTTTGCGGGGGCCGGTGCTGCGGGGTTGGGCGATAATTTTAGAGATAGAAGTTGAAGAGGCAGAACCGGGAGTTTTAAAGCTTAAGGCAATTGGAGAAGGAGGGAAATTGTACAAGAAACATTTTGTCGATCTGAACGGTTTGGGCGTGCGAGAATTGTGCTGGAATGGGGAAGATTTGATTGTTTTAGCCGGGCCGACGATGACTTTATCTGGGGCGATGAGGGTTTTTCGGTTAAAGGGGATTTTAGGGCGATCGGGCGACAGTATTACTGGACAAGATGAGGGAGATTTGGAGGTATTGTTTGACTTGCCTTTTAAGGTTGGTACGGACAATGCTGAGGGGTTGAGCCTGTTTCCCTATTTGGGGGAGCAGAATTCGCTGTTAGTGGTTTACGATTCGCCGGATGCGGGGAGAATGGTTGAGCAAAATGCTATTTTTGCTGATATTTTTAAATTAGGTTCGTAGTAGTATGGTGCGTCATAACGGGAGATATTTGGGCTAATTAATCACCCATGAACTGATGCACCATGCGATTACGAAGGTGCGCCAGATGTAATTTTTCCTAGAATTAATTAGACATGAACTGACGCACCCTACAAGTGGCGTTAATTGTCGATCGCATCCCTTCGCCGCTGGCTGTAGCGTTTCAATTCATCAATCAAGTGAGTATCGTTAGAAGCTGTTCTCGCGCCCGCTTCCGCCGCCCACCGCTTCAAATCTTCAATTTGCGATCGCGCGATCGCAGCTAAAGGTACTGTATCCTCGATCGACCTCAAAATATCCTCCGTCATCAAATCCCGGCGCTGTCCGTTTACAAATGTTCCAAAGGCCCGATACAACCCATCTATTACGACTTGTTCAATTTCTGCACCGCTAAAATTCTCAGCGCGTTTCGCCAAAACTTCCAAATCAAACTCGCGCAATCTAGTTGGCCGCAAACGCTGCAAATGCACTTTAAAGATATCTTGCCGTTCCGATTCTGAGGGCAAATTTAAAAAGAAAATTTCATCAAATCTGCCCTTTCTGAGCAACTCTGCCGGCAAAATCCTGACGTTATTTGCAGTTGCGACGATAAACACCGGACTGGTTTTTTCCTGCATCCAAGTGATCAAACTACCGAATACCCGGCGCGAAGTTCCAGAGTCGCCGTCGCCACCGCTGATAATGTTGCCGAAGGCTTTATCTATTTCATCGATCCACAAAACGCAAGGTGCGATCGCCTCTGCTAATTGTATCATTTGCCTGACGCGACTTTCGCTTTCCCCGACCACGCCGCCAAACAATCTCCCAGTATCCAAGCGTAGCAGCGGCAAACGCCATTCGCAAGCAATAGTTTTCGCAGATAAAGATTTGCCAGTACCTTGAATTCCTACTAACAAAACTCCTTTCGGATTCGGTATACCGTAGCGGCGCGCTTCGTCAGTAAAAGCATCTTGCCGCATCTTTACCCACTGCTTCAAATTCTCCAATCCCCCCACACTTTTCAGGGATTCTCGGGAGTTAAAAAACTCCAAAATACCCGTTTGGCGAATTGCTTGTTGTTTCTCCTCCAAAACTCCGTCAATATCCGACTCGTTAATTTGCTGTTTGGCAGCCAAAGCTTTAGCCAAAACCCGCCCGATTCTAGCGCGACTCAAACCCTGACAAGCTTTAACCAACTGTTCCCTTGCTAAACCGCTAACTTGCAACTGGTGCGGCTTTTCCACAACGTGGGAAATTAAACTGTCGATTTCTTGTACGTTGGGCAAAGGAAAATCAATTACTGTGACTTCTTCTTTCAATTCCTCCGGCAATTCCAGCGTGTGAGAAGTAAGAACTATAGTTTTTTTGCTGCGCTTCAATTCCCGCGTTAAATTCCGCAATTCTCGCACTACTGCCGCGCTTTTTTCGCTGTATGGATATTTCAAAACAGGGTGCAAATCCCGCAGTACAAATATGGTATATTCTTCAACAGCAGTTTTGCTGACGCGATCGAGCGCCGCCATTACCGAACCTTTCCCAGAACCGTTATCCTCCCACCCGCGCACGAGATCCCAGAACAACACCCGGCGCGCGGGAGTTACTTGCAGCGCTACTTGGGCAATTACGGCTTCGACTGGTTCCTCCTCCGCGCCGACAATGTAAAGCAGCGAATAGCGGGCGCGAATCATCAAATCTAGTCGCTTTACGAGTGCCTCGAAATGGTTATTTTTACTGCCATTGACGACATTTAATGCTTTGGGGTTTGGGTAATTTTCTGTCATTTTATTGGATTTTGTAGAGGGAAATTAAACTTTATTAAAAATTTTGTTCGCAGTCAGGATTTTAGTCTTTAAAATGATTTAACCCAACTAAAGGTTTGTAGTAAGGATGTTAGTCCTTAACAACTATTTAACCGGACTAAATTCCGTACTGCAAACGTTAAAATTATAACAGCCTAGTACGCAATTGACTACTTAGCAACTTTTCGAGCTTGTTTCACCATTTCAATGAGAGTGTGGTGAGCATCTTCGGCATCTTTTAAAGTGCGATAGAATTTAACTCTGACAGGCACTGTTTCGTCATTAACTTTAGCGGTTAAATCCATGCCGTTGGCATCAATAGCGAGCATTTGAGCTTCCGTTGCCTGCGGTTGGTCGCCAAATGCTTGAGCGTATAGCACGACAGCACTAGCGTGGTCTTCGTTCATGTGAGTGCAGATGCGATCGCTAATCTCAGTGGAAAACGGTTCTGACATGGGAGATTCCTCAGATGCAATATCGATCGATTGTACTGCGATCGGTACAAAGTTTTCAAGAGCAATCAATTGCCTCAAGAGTTATCAGTGATAAATAACTAAATTATATCCGCGTTAATCGGCGTTCATCTGCGGTAAAAAATCCAATCATTCAACTACAATGATAAAATATTACTTTCTCAATACAGGATACTCACATGAACAACTCTAGCGCTTATATCGAACTACTCAAAACATTTCCTCCCAGACCCATAACTGCTGAGAAGGAATTAATTGCAACTCAAAAAGCGATCGGATTCTCTGTTGGACAAAGGCGAACTGACTTCAGACGAACGCGACTATTTAAACGTACTTGAAACTCTGGTTTATGAATAGGATCAAACTTTAGAACCCATACCTGACATTTATGGGAGAGAACTGTTAAAAGCTTTAATCGAAGAATTTGACCTGAGACAAAAAGACCTAGTTCCTATTTTAAAAACTGAGTCTATTGTCTCAGATATCTTCCATGAAAAGCGTCAAATTACAACAGAACACATACAAAAACTTGCAGAGTTTTTCAGTGTCTCGCCGACTGTTTTCTTTCCACTGCATCAAGTTGTTGGTAATGCTGCCTAAAATTGTTTGTAGTAAGGAATTTAGTCCATGTTGACTAAAAGCTTTAATAGAGGACGATCGTTTTCACTACAAACTGCACAGCCTAACTAAAAGATCGATCGTCAAACGGCAATTCATCAAACAGCGGAGCCATATCAGACTCTGCAACAGTATCAGACTTCGCAACTGTTGGCTTAACAGAATTCACCTTGGCTACCGATAACTTGGCCGCAGGTTCCGATTTCTGTAAATTAACTAACGGTAACTCCCCGCCATTTTCTCCATTTTTGCTCGTTTGATTCCACATCATCATCCCCAACAAACCGTCAACTAAACCCCCACTGGTACCGTTGCCGCTAACGGCAACATCTGGCACAACTCGCACGTTGCGATCGCCTATAATTTGCATTAACTGCAAAGCCGTATAACCGGAACCTCCCAAAGCTACAACACCCGCGCGATAAGCTTCAGCTTGAGCATTTCCCTTCACCCGAATCGACTCAGCTTCGCCTTGAGCTTGTTTCACCTGAGAATTCGCTTTCAACTCAGAAATCTTCACGCCTTGTTCGGATTTCACCATCTCTTGTTGAATCTCGGCTAAAGCAGTTTCCCGCACCAATTGTTGCCGCTGAGTTTGTGCTACTTGCTGCACCTCATAAGTCTTGCACTGTTCCTCAGCAATTTTGCGATCTGTTTGAGTTTGCATCAACTCTGCGGGTGGCAAAATATCCCCGATCAAAGTATCAATTGCCTGCACGTCGTAGGTGCGCAAAGCTGCTTTGATATACTCGGCGGCTTCCGCTTGCCTGCCGCTTCTTGCCGATAGAAAATCTAATACAGAATAAGCTTGAGCCGAATTGCGAAAATAATTCCCAATTGTCGGCTGCAAAACGTGGTCTACTAAATTCTGCATCGAACCGACGCGAGAGATAACTTTCGGAGCATCCAACGCTCCAACGTGAATAATCTGAGCTACTTCTAAATCAAAGGCAAAACCGTCTTGAGAACGCACGGTTAAAGACGAAAGTTTAGAATCGTAACTGTGCCGTTCTGTTTTTCCAGACCAATTCAATACTATATTAGTAGTCGGCACTAACTCTACTTTTAAAATGCGAGTATTCAGCGGATGTTTACCCGGATAAAGGGGAGTTACCCACACCCCTTTATTGCCGACATTTACTAAATTTCCATGAGTGAAAGCAGCGCCGCTCACATCTTCTGAGGTTTTGCCGACATAGGAAATAACCGCGCCGACATAGCCGATCGGGATTTCGGTCATCGCCACTTGGTCAACCCCGACAAACCAAGGATTTAAGTTCCACGAACCGGAAAGCAAAACCTGTTCCTGCAAACCGCGCCGCCCGCCAGCGGTGATAAATTTTTGCGCGTTTTGGAAGTTGTCGTGATTCGGAATAATCGGGCCAGCAATTTCGCCATCTTGAATCGGAACGCCGTCAAAAGTTGTGACAATTCCCACTTTATCTGGAGCAATTGTGTACAGCTTCAACTGTTCTGCTGTCATCCCGTGTTTGGCCGCATTAGCCGCTGTAATTACTGTAAATAATGCTGTATTAATTCGATAGCTACCGCCAGTCACGATGCCTAGTTGCCTACCTTTTTCGCCGCCGCCAAGGAGGAATTTGCGAGCATCTTGAAAATTGTCGCATTCTGTGATTTTGCCGAGGATGCGCTGCGGTGGAATTGACTGACCACCTGCTGCGATAATGAGAGCAATTTCGCCTTGGGGAACTACCGTCAGAGACTCTTTGCGAACGTTGTACTGCAAAGGCCAATAACCCCAGTGCCAACCGGGGGGCAAAGTATCAGCTTGATATCCCGCTTCTCCGTTTAAGGCAATTAAATCTCCCGGCGGTAAAGACTTGCCGTCGAAGCTAAACTTTTTACTGACAATGCCAACTTCACGATCGCCAATTACTACCAATCCGCCAAAAAATAGCGGCAGCACCAGAATAATTATCATACTGCCGATCGCGATCGGAATAAATCCGCCCGGATCGAGCTGCATTGTCTGGACGGGAACAGTGCTGCGTAACTGCCCTAACTGCAAGCTAGAATCAGGTTTTGCTGCTAGCTGAGTCGAGGTTTGATTTGCGGGGGGGATATTGCTAGCGGCTAATACCGGCGAGGGTTTCAAACTGCTAATTGCACTAAAAGCTAAAGACGCCGAAACAGCGGCTGTAAACTGTTTTAAAACGCGGACTTTGACTTGAGATTTGGACAAAAATGAATAAAGCATTTTTTTGAGCAGGGCTAATTTGTCCTAGGAGTTCCAGCTTAGCCTTACTAAAAAGTTTTTACCTAAAACTTAATGACTTATTTATCATTATTTGCCGTCATAATAGTCATATTTTTCAGTAAAAATACTTAATGTAAACTCAAAAACAATCAGTCATCAATCAAGGCGTAAGGCTCGCAGTGTACACCCTAGCGATGACTAATGACTAATGACTAATAACTAAGCGCTCTAAACAAACTGACCAGTTGTGGTCGATCGCACGCGGCGAATTCCAATCACCGACGGCATCGGCGATCTGCGCGAATCATTCGAGATATTGCTCGGCCACAAACTGCCGCGAGAAACACTACGAGTCTGATTAAAAACAGCACCGTTCAAATCCAACATTTCAATTTGCCGACTGAGAACCGTACCATCATCGATCGGACAATCTTCCCCAGGATGCTGCACCGAAAGCAACAGCGTATCTCCCACAAAAGTCGGCCCCGTCATTTCGCACCGGTTCGGGCCGTAAGCAAACGGAATTACTGTTCCTGCATTCGGGCCGGAAGTCGGAATGTAAAACAGCCAATTGTTGCCGAAAACACCAGTAAACTCTGACACATTTCCAGTCTTCTTGTGGTCGATCGTCGCTTGTTTCGCCGCCGCACCGACATCAAAACCGTTGTGCGTGCTAGTAGACATATCAGTGACGCCCCAAATATTTCCTTGAGTGTCAAAATCCAAATTGTCTACACTAGCAAATCCCGCGCCAGCTACCGCACCGGCCTCTCCACCTTGAGCCAAACGCTGCCAGCGGAACGTCAAACCCGCACCGTCGGGACTGTCTTCAATTATTTTGTAAAGTCCTCCAGACTGCTGGGTGCTATTGACTCCGGCAGTGTATTTAGCAACAGTAAAAATGCGCGAATCTGGATAACCGTCGCTTCCCGGTGCGCCGTCAGTATAAGCAATAAAAACTTCCTGAGTAGTAGGATTTATTTCCAAATCTTCCGGTCGCGCCGTCGGAGTGCCACCAATCAAATTAGCAGCTAAAAAAGCATCAACTAAAACCGCACCTTGGCTGCTGTAAAAATTAGCAAGAGTTTTATTTTTGTAGCCGGGAAGTGCTGTTGCTTCATTGGTTGTATCTACTACAAAAGAACCGCCGTCTTCGGTTTGACCGGCAATTCCGGCGCGTTTGGGCAAGCGAGTATTTGCATCTCTTTGAGCTTTGCTAAAACTTGCCAATTCGGCCTCGCCCACTTTTTGGGGACTCACCGGATTGGTTTGCGTATTTAATGTCAGGGGCAGCCATCTTCCCACACCGTTGCGGTTGTATTGGGCAACGTACAAAACGCCGTCTTCAAATAATCGGCTGTTGTTTTTATCTGCGGGATTGGTGACAGTACCGCTGCTGACAAATTTCCAGGTGTGTCCGCCGCGCCGATCGTCCCCCATGTACACTACTAATTTGCGACCTGCTTCGGCGCGAATCGCAACGTTTTCGTGGCGAAAGCGACCCAAAGAAGTGTGCTTCCGAGGGCGGAAATTCGGATCTTGGGGATCGACTTCTACCATCCAGCCGTATTTTTCGCCGACTAAGCCGAATTCCTCACCCGTAGTGCCCTTGGCGTAGCCGGTTTGGCCGCCGTTGGGTTTGACGTTTTCTTGAACTCCCACGAAGAATAGTTCGCTACCCTGGAAATTTTCTTCGGCAGAGAGGATTGTGCCCCAAGGGGTTGTGCCGCCGGAACAGTTGTAGGCTGTGCCGATGATGCGGTTTCCTAGTCCGTCGCCGTTGACTTGCGCGAAGACTTGGGTGGCTGCGGGGCCTGTGCCTGTGAGATAGTTATTGTCGCCTTGTCTGGTTCCCCAGGAAGTCACATCTTTGTATTTGTCGGTACGCTGGCTATTGATTGCGAGGCCGGAAAGTCCGTGGATACGGCGGTTGAGGGAGTCGCGGGCGATCGCCCCAAAGCGTCCGTTGGCTTGTTTGGTAATGCGGACGATCGAACCACCGAGATTGTACAGAAATTCGCCGAGGGTAGCCCGATTTTTTACCGATAAGTCTATACCGAGTACGGCGCGATCGGTGGTTGGAAATGGTGCCAAATCTGACGGCGCTTCCGGCGTCACTTTCGACATCGGAAAGCCTACATACTCGTGGTTAACCCACAGATAACCGTCGTCACTGCTGCCGCCAAGACCTACAAAGCCCGTGTAGTCGTTGTTGTAGCCGAAATAGTCTGCCGGATCTGGGAAAACTCGATCGCCCCAGCGGAGAATCACGTACCGTTCGTATTCCGGCGGCACAACCACATCGTCAACAACGCTGTAGCTGGTTAATTTAGTATTCTGGGAGGCCGCCATCACGGTGCCCTGTCCGTTTAGGCCCGTCGGTATGAAGCTGGACAATTCTTGATAAACTGGCAGCGGGTGAGGAAGTCTTAACGGAGTGAAAGATAGCGGACTGACAACAGCTTCTGCCGAGGTGGAATTGATGCCGAATAGTGTTTTAGTTAGTTGAGGGGCAAGCACAGTGGTAGCTGCACTGCTACCGAAGAAAATTAACAGTTGTCGGCGAGTTATTTTAGACATAAATTCCTTATTCAACCCAACATCCCTAATCAAATGATTCCGTATGCAACTTTATCACTGTTAAATTAAGGGGAGTTAACCTTCAGGTTAATTAAAATCACATTTTATTTGGGTTAATAATAAGTTAAATAGATTTGTTAGGGGTTATTTTTTAGTGGTTATTGGTTGTTTCTTGTTTGTTACCAATGCCCCATGCCCCCTGCCCGATTACCACTATTTCAATCATCTCGAAAACCCGGATCGTTTTGTCGGGATGCCGATCGGCTGGGCGCAGGGACGTTAATCACTTGCGAAAACCCAGAATTTGTGGGCGAAGTATTGCCGTCTCTGAATCCCAGCAGCAATTGAGCATCGGCAAAATATCTAGTCCACTGTTCAATTCTCGCATTTTTATGCCAGTCGCGGCGGGATACTCTCGATCGCAAAACCGGAACTCTTTGTCGGCTGCGATCGGCTGTAATGATGATTGTAACTTCTGTTAATGCCGGATTTTCTTGAAACTCGCGGGCGATCGACTCTTTCGCTAAATCTTCCGCCTGCTGCATTAAACTCGCAAAAGATTGACTGCCGTTCGACTCTAGGGTAAGATAGCTTTCCTTAGTTTCTGCTAAAGATACTGATATACTTGCGGTAAAAATGACCGTTGCCAAAATCCCGGCTGAAAATAAGCGTCGGTGCAAACTCATTATTTTTTAACTAAATGCTGACATCTGTCAATCATAATCAATAAAATTTAACACCCAATTAAGCGAGGATTAAAATAATATTTTGTATAATCAGATATTGCCGAAAATAAGGCTTCTAGGCTAGATAACTAAATCCTTCTTTATTCTTCCTTCTTCCCTCTCCCCTCTTCCTTCTTCCCTCTTCTCTCTTCCTTCTTCCTTCTTCCTTCTTCCTTCTTCCTTCTTCATTTTGCATTCTTCATTTTTCCTCATGACTTAGAAGGAGGACGTGGTGGCTGGGACCTCAGAAGGCGAAGGT
>NZ_SRRZ01000126.1:0-7196 GCF_013179805.1 Microcoleus asticus IPMA8
CTGGGAAAATCAGATTGCAAAAATAGAAGACATATTGACTTTCTGCCGCCGGTTTGGCCCAGATGAGATGATTCAAGGGTAGCATGGCAAAAAAACTCGATCGCCTCCTGGTAATTGACATTCAATGCACCTGCTAGCAAAAATATCCCTCACCAGGCGGGCCCAGCAAAATTATTAAAAAAGTATTTATCCTCTTGACATTTACACAGAATAATGATATTAAAATGTATTGATGAAACCCGTACTTTTCCCTAGCATCAACTCCAAGACGGGGTAAGTTTTCAAGACGATGCCTTAAATATCAGTAAATATCAGTGGTATCCTATCAGAATTATTATTGAAACGCAGAACGACACAATAGTAGCAGTAACGCTAAAATCACACTTATGTCTGACTCTCCTCCATCTCAAATCTCCCCAGAAGCTGCACCGGAAAGTGCTGCTACCGAAGACCGCACTGCCAAAACTCGGCAACTGTTGGGCATGAAAGGGGCCGCTAGCGGGGAAACATCCATCTGGAAAATTCGCTTGCAACTGATGAAACCGATTACCTGGATTCCCTTAATTTGGGGCGTGGTGTGCGGGGCGGCGTCTTCTGGAAACTATGTTTGGAACCTAGAGAATTTCTCGATCGCAGCAGCTTGTATGTTGATGTCAGGGCCCTTGCTGGCAGGGTACACTCAAACTTTGAACGATTTTTACGATCGCGACATCGACGCCATTAACGAACCCTACCGTCCGATTCCCTCCGGTATGATCTCGATTCCCCAAGTAGTCACGCAAATTTTGGTATTATTAGCCGCTGGCATTGGGGTGGCTTATGCTCTAGACTTGTGGGCGGGTCATGAATTCCCGATAATGACTGTTTTGACTCTCGGCGGCGCGTTTCTAGCTTATATCTACTCTGCGCCCCCGCTGAAACTCAAGCAGAATGGTTGGCTGGGAAATTATGCCCTGGGTGCTAGCTACATTGCCCTGCCTTGGTGGGCTGGTCAAGCTTTGTTTGGTACACTAGATCCAACCATTATGATTTTGACCCTGTTTTACAGTTTGGCAGGGCTGGGGATTGCGATCGTCAATGATTTCAAAAGTGTTGAAGGCGATCGGCAATTAGGGTTAAAATCTTTGCCAGTGATGTTTGGCATCGGCACCGCAGCTTGGATTTGCGTGTTGATGATCGACATATTTCAAGCTGGGATTGCAGGCTACCTGATCAGTATCCACCAAAACCTTTACGCTGTGATTCTCCTGCTGCTGATAATTCCCCAAATCACTTTTCAGGATATGTACTTTTTGCGTAATCCCCTGGAAAATGATGTTAAATATCAGGCAAGTGCTCAGCCTTTCTTGGTTTTGGGTATGCTGGTAGCAGCATTGGCACTGGGTAATGCGAGTTAAGCAGAGTTTGGAGGTTTGAGTTGTGAGGTTTGAGTTAAATAGTTTTTAATTCAAAAAATCTAATTCAATTAGAAAAAAAATACCAAACTCCGCAGCGTTAAGAAAAGTTTTGAATTTTGAGTTTTGAATTAAAAAGTTTTGACTTCAAAAAAAAATAATTCAAGACAGCGTGTTATTCAAGAAAAAATGTCGAATTAAAAATTAAAAATTGAAGAAAGCTAGCTTTGTGAATTTTTAATTTTTAATCGGACTTGATGAGGTTTGAAGGTCTGAACGTGGCAGAATTTTTCTCAAATATCAAAGGTAAATTGAGCAAAGTCACTAACGCAATAAGCGGTAATTCCGATCGAGAACCGCCCAAGGCTGCGAAGGGTAATAAGCTCAACTCGCCCGAAACCGAGGCGGAATTTTTTACACGGACAACGGCGGCCGGATCGGAGTATGTGGTAGAAGAAGATCCTGCACCCCTAGAAGAGTCGGAAATAAATTGGGAATTAGACCCGGAGATTCAGAGGTATCAAATAGTTAAGCGCGATTGGGAAGGGTTGAAGCGCTTAATCGCTTGGTTGGAAATTGAACCTCAAGTTACCAGCTTGCAAACCCAGGGGAAAAAATTGTTGCGGCCGGGATTGAGTTTGCTGGAAACTAAATTAACCCAAAAATCGGATAGTAGCGAATTGCCGGAAAATAGCGCACCGCAGAACACCGAATTGCAGAGACATACGGAACTACAGGAAAATAGCGCACCCCAGGAAAATAGCGCACCGCAGGAAAATACTAAAAAACGGATACCTCGCGGCCCTAAATTTTGGATAGGTTTAGGTGTTGCCAGTATAGGCGGGGGCGCTTTAATCTACTGTTTGTGGATTTTGTACACCTTAGACAAAGGTTTGCCGGATGTTAACGATTTGTCAGCTTTTAACCGCGACGGAACGCTGACAATTAAGGCGGCAGATAATACGATTTTGTTGCAGTCGGGGCCTGCAACTAGAGATAAACTGAAACTTAAAGAAATTCCCGAACTGTTGGTTAAAGCTTTTATTTCGATAGAAGACCGCCGTTTTTACAAACATCGCGGGGTGGATTATCAAGGTATTGTGCGATCGATTGTTTCTAATTTGATAGCGAGAGATTTAGTGCAGGGCGGCAGTACAATTACGCAACAATTGGCTCGCGTTGTTTTTCTAAATCAGGAAAGAAGTATTAGGCGAAAGGTTCGGGAAGCTCTTTTAGCTCAGAAAATTGAGCGAGAGTTGAATAAAGACCAAGTTTTAGAAAGATATTTAAATCTGGTTTATTTGGGTTCGGATGCCTACGGAGTGGCAGATGCAGCAGCGGTTTTCTTTAGCAAAACTGTCGATAAATTAACCTTGGCAGAGATGGCAACTTTGGCGGGTTTGCCACCGGCACCAAGCGAATATTCGCCTTTGGTTAATCCGGATATAGCTAGGAAACGCCGCAATCTTGTGCTGCAAGAAATGCAGGAAGCTAAGGTAATTACAGAGGCTCAGGCGAAGGAGGCGATGGCGGAACCTATGGCGGTTAAACCAAGTGCGCCGAAGCGATTTAAAGTAGTCGCGCCTTATTTTGCTAGTTACATTCGGAAGGAATTGCCGCGCTATGTTTCTCAGGATGCTTTGGAAGCTGGCGGTTTGACTGTCGAGACGACGGTGGATTTGAAGTGGCAGAAAATAGCGGAAAATGTGGTTAAAAATGCGATCGAAGTTGATGGTCGCAGTCAGGGTTTTGAACAGGCGGCTTTAGTTTCTATGGACACTAAAACTGGGGAAGTTAAGGCCCTGGTGGGCGGCGGCAATTTTAAGGAAAGTCAGTTTAATCGCGCTACGCAGGCTTTGCGGCAGCCCGGATCGACGTTTAAAGGGTTGGTTTATGCCACAGCGATGGCGGCTGGTTTTTCTCCCTATGACGGTTACGAAGACGAACCAATTATTATCGACGGCTATCAACCGAATAATTATGGCAAAAAATTTAGCGGTTGGCGATCGATCTCTGATGCTTTGACGCGTTCGGTGAATGTCGTAGCTGTGAAGGTGTTGATGGATGTCGGGTTTGAACCGACGATAAAATTAGCCCACGATATGGGAATTAAGTCTAAATTGAGTCCGATTTATTCCCTGGCTTTGGGTTCTTCGGAGGTAAATTTGCTGGAGTTAACCAATGCTTACGGTACACTAGCATCGCAAGGTAATTTTATTGAAGCCCACGGAATTAAGCGGGTGATTAATCAGCGGGGAAATGTGATTTATCAGGCTAATTTTAAACCGAAGCGGGTTTTGGATAAGGATAGTGCTGCGATTACTACTTGGATGTTGGAGGGCGTTGTGCAAGACGGTACGGGGGGGCCTGCTGCTTTAAACGATCGCGCTGTAGCGGGCAAAACCGGTACTTCGGAAAATGTCAGGGATTTGTGGTTTATTGGTTACATTCCACAGGTGGTGACTGGGGTTTGGCTGGGGAATGATGACAATTATCCCACGTGGGGAACTAGCGGTACGGCGGCGTATAATTGGCGCGATTTTATGAGTCAAGCTGTTAAGGGAATGCCGGTTGAGAAGTTTCCGAAGTTGCCGGAGTTGGAAGGCCGCAAAGGCAGTATTAAGGCTAAACCGGTGCAGCCTAATAGGATTATTCGGGGGATGATTGTGAATGAAGATGGTGCGATCGTACCTTACAATCCTAATCCTGAACCGAAGTATTACCCACCGCAAGAGCCTGCTTATCAAGAACCGGCTTATGAAGAGCCTGCTTATCAAGAGCCTGCTTATCAAGAGCCTGCTTATCAAGAACCGGGATATTAAACTATCGGTTTGCAGTCAGGAATTTAGTCTTTTTTCAATTGCTTTAGCCTTACCATAAAAAAGCCGTCCATGTGATGTCTGTGCGGCCACACTTTCACCCATCCTTCGGGTGATGGCTGTACGGGTAAATCAATTGTTGGCGGTTCTATTTGCCAGTTAGAATTGCTGTCTAAGAACGATCGAATAACTGTTTCATTTTCCAAGGGATGAATTGTGCAAGTTGCATACACTAATACGCCGCCGGACTTGACAAATGTGGCTGCATTTGCTAGCAATTCCGATTGCAGTTGAGATTGTTGTTGAATGTTTTCGGGCGTGTGGCGCCAGCGGGCGTCGGCGCGGCGGTGGAGGGTTCCGAGGCCAGAACAAGGTGCGTCTAGTAAAACTCTGTCTGCGAGGTTAACAAACTCTGGGAAATGGCGGCTGTCTCCGGTATGAATTTTAATGGATTTCATCTGGAGTCTGTCTGCATTTTCTTTAAGTTTTTTGAGTCTGCTGACGGTTTTGTCGCAGGCATAAATAGTGCCTGTATCCTGCATTAATTCGGCGCTGTGGGTGGTTTTTCCCCCGGGCGCGGCGCAGGCGTCAATGATAGTTTCACCTGGCTGGGGCCCTAGTAAATGGGTGACTAATTGAGCGCTGCTGTCTTGGATTGTCCACCAACCTTCGCTGTATCCGGGGAGGTTTTGAATTGCGCCGATGCTGCCATTTAGTCTTAATGCTTGTGGCAAGTGTGGGATTCTGCTAGTTGAGATGTTGTGGGTTTTGAAGGCCGCTTCGATTTGGGCGATCGAGCTTTTTAAAGGATTGATTCTCAGGTCAATTGTGGGGGATTGGTTGAACCATTCACAGAGTTGTTCGGTTTCGGTTTCGCCTATTTGTTCGATCCACAATTTTACCAGCCATTCGGGGAAGCTGTGCAAAATTCCTAGGCGTTCAACGGTTGATTTATAATTAGTAACTGTTAATGGGTTTAAGTCGTTATCTGTTAAACGGATGTATTGGCGCAACAAACCGTTGACAAAACTGCTAAGTCCTGAAAATCCGTTTTCTTTTGCTAGTTGAACGGTGGTGTTGACGGCGGCGGAGGGGGGAATCTGGTTGAGATATTCGAGTTGATATAAGCCTAAATGTAAGATGGTGCGGAGTTCGGGCGGTTGTTGGGAGGATTTCTTTGTGGCTAGTTTGTCGATGATAAAGTCGATCGATCGCATTCTCCTGACGCTACCGTAAACTAATTCTGTGACTAAACGCCGATCGAGGTCGTTGAGTTGAGAATTGCTGAAAGCGCGATCGAGTGCGGCATCTGCGAATGCACCGCGGCGGTGGACTTCGCGGAGTGCGACAAAGGCTATTTGGCGGGGATTTTGCATAACATATTACATAAAAGGACTTACACAATGTTAAGTGTATAGTGTAAATTGCTGCTTATCTAAATTATTGCAAGTTTAGTTTTCAGCTTATTCTGGTTTTGTTGACACCAACGGTTCTAATAAATTGCGTTCTTCGATCGCAAGTTCTAGCAAAACTCGTCTGTCGCCCTTTGTTTCCTTATAGCGGACAGCCGCTTTCAGCAGGCGAATGGGAATTTGGAATTGTTCGTAGTTGCTGGTTGCTTCTTGCCACAATTCTAACCAAGTGCGGGAGGCTTTGTCGCTTACCATTTCTGACATTAGCGCGGGAATGTTTCGCACAATTCCCTGTCCTAAAACTGAGATAACATCGTGGTTGTTGTAAAGTTCGATTAGTGTTTGAATGCGAGTTTTGCATATTGCGAAATCGCTGGTGTTGTTGAATAAATTGCGGACGATCGCTTCTGTGTTGTCGATTTCTGTCATGTCCGCTTGAGTAAAGCGATAAATCGCATCGTCTAAGGCAGTAATACCTTCATCCCATTGATTCAGCGCTAGTAAAGACTCAGCGCGGTTGAAAAAGGCATACCATTCTGGAAAACCGAGTTCGATCGCTTTTTCGAGGGATATTAGTGCTTGTTCATATCGCCCAAGTCGGCACAGTACCCAGCTTTGATTATTCCAAGCATATTCATCTTGCTCATCAAGTTCAATCATCTTGTTGAAGGAAAGTAGCGCTTCTTCGTAATATTCTGGTTTTCCTAGAAAGTAGCCTTGTTTTCCCAGAATGTAACCTCGCCTACACCAAGCACACTCATCATTCTCATCAAGTTCGATCGCCCGATCAAAGGATGCTAAGGCTTCATCGTAGCGTTCGAGGTTGTGGAGTATATTACCTCGCGTAACCCACGCCCGCTGATAATTGGCATCAAGTGCGATCGCCCGAGCGAGGGATTCTAAGGCTTCTTCATAGCGTTCGAGGTTGTTGAGTATATTGCCTCGGTTAACCCAAGCTAACTTATGATTTTCGTTAAGTTTGATGGCTCTGTCGTAAGATACTAAGGCTTCTTCATAGCGTTCGAGGTTGTTGTTTAGCACATCACCTCGCCTACCCCAAGCCCGCTCATAATTAATATCAAGTTCGATCGCCCGATCGTAAGAGGCTAAAGCTTCATCATAGCGTTTGAGGTTGTTGAGTACATCGCCTCGATTAGCCCAATCCCACTGATAATTAGCATCAAGTTCGATCGCCCGATCGTAAGAGACTAAAGCTTCATCATAGCGTTTGAGGTTGTCGAGTACATTACCTCGCATACGCCAATCCCACTTATCATTGGCATCAAGTTCGATCGCTTTATCGTAGGCTTCTAAAGCTTCTTCATAGCGTTTAAGGTTGTTGAGTACATTACCTCGGTTACGCCAAGCTAACTTATAATTATCATCAAGTTCTATCGCCCTATCAAAGGATGCTAATCCTTCTTCATAGCGTTTGAGGTTGTTGAGTACATTGCCTCGGTTACGCCAAGCTAACTTATAATTGGCATCAAGTTCTATCGCTTTATCAAAGGATGCTAATCCTTCTTCATAGCGCTTGAGGTTGTCGAGTACATTGCCTCGGTTACGCCAAG
>NZ_SRRZ01000126.1:7296-19773 GCF_013179805.1 Microcoleus asticus IPMA8
TTGGCATCAAGTTCTATCGCTTTATCAAAGGATGCTAATCCTTCTTCATAGCGCTTGAGGTTGTCGAGTACATTGCCTCGGTTACGCCAAGCTAACTTATAATTGGCATCAAGTTCTATCGCCCGATCGAAGGATACTAAAGCTTCATCATAGCGTTTGAGGTTGTTGAGTACAATGCCTCGCCAATACCAAGCTAACTTATCATTCGCGTCAAGCGCGATCGCTTTATCTAAAGATACTAAGGCTTCTTCATAGCGCTTGAGGTTGTCGAGTACATTGCCTCGGTTACGCCAAGATAACTTATCATTATCGTCAAGTGCGATCGCCCGATCAAAAGATGCTAAAGCTTCATCATAGCGTTTGAGGTTGTCGAGTACATTGCCTCGAATAGCCAAGGCTTTCGAATAGTTAGAGTCCTTTTCAATAGCTTGGTCTAAACACTCCAAAGCTTGATCGTACCGTTTCATCCTATTTAAGAAGTATCCCTTTACCGACCAATCCCTTGCCTCCCCGCGACTTGCTACCAATTTTTCCGCATATGCTAAAGCAGAAACATCGTCTTTCTGTTCGCGACAATATTCAATTTCATCATAATAAGCCTTCAAAAGCGGATCTTCCTCATTTCTATCACTAGCCTCCAGCGCCCGCCTATAATATTCTCGTTCCATCACAGCATCAGACGGAATCGGTTCCAAATTTTGCCGATACTCAAAATAACTTTCCTTGTCCGCAAAATCAACATCCGCCATCCTCAATCCCAATCGCTGCTGCAACTCTTCCCGCGTATACCAAACCCGCAAAAAATCCACAAATAATCTAATCGGTTCATTGCGCTGCTTCTTCACTTCCAAACAAAAACGCATCAGCGGTTCCCGCAATTCGTACCAAGACTCCCGCCCGATTTCTTCACTTTTCACATAACCTTTTTCCCGCAACTCTTTCAGTTGACTTGATGCAGTTTGGTGAGAGATAAAACAGCGTTTGGCAATTTCTTTTACCGGGGCCGCGCGGCGCAAATCAGCCAAAAAATCAACAATTTTGCGCTGCTGATTTGAGATATATTTCATCCGATCCTGGTAATACGGCGTTAAATCGTCCAGCATCGCCATAAATGTTTCCACGAGTTTATTTAGAGATTCGCTGTTCACCAGGAAATCCGAGAAAACCATATAGATGCGGGGACTGCCACCAGAAAGGAAATGCACAACTTTAATGCGATCTCTTCCCGTTGGATTTTGAATAAAAGATGCTAACTCGCTTTTCCCTTCCAAGCTAGCAATCTGATGTAACAAAGCTACAGCATCATCTAGGTCTAATTCATTTAAATTATGAGGATAAAAAAAGCCGTAAAAAGGTCGATCGCGCGATTCAATTCCATCAAACAAACTTTGGGAAGTTGCCAAAATAGTCAAAAAGCAATAATTTTGAATATAAGCCCTAAACTGCTTTTGTCCGATATCGCCCAACCCGCCAAATACATCATCCAAATTTTCCACAATCAACAGCAAAACGCGCTGACCAATAAAATCTCTCAACAATTGTGCCGCTAAAGATTCAGCATCCTCCGACGACAACTCATAAAGCCCTTCGACAGCATCGTGTAACTGGGTTCGATATTCTACCGGATATTCTTTACCAATGGCGCGCAATATTGCAATTAATAAATCTAAAAAAGATGCTATCCCATATTCTTCTTCTCTCAACCATGCAATGAGCAATTTATCCTGCAAATCCTCCATCTTACAAACGCGGTGATAAATCACAGAAACTAAGTGAGTTTTCCCTATGCCGCGCGGCCCGATTAGCAGTTGAAAATGCTTGTTAGCTGTTAGCGCGCTCTCTCGGATTTTATCTACTAAATAGTTGGCCAGTGCGTGACGCTGTACCAGGATAGCTTCGAGAGTTTCTGGTGCCATCAAGCTTGGAGTAAATCGAGAGATTAATGTGTTTTTCATGGATTAATTTTGTTGGTTATTTAGTCGGCCAGTCCGCCAGTCCGCCAGAGAATTAATTCCCTAGCTCATAGCGAAAGTCCTCGCTATGAGGACTGAAGAGCTCATTAGTAGTCTGTAACTGGTAACGAGTAGAAAGAGTAGACGAGTAGTCTCGGATTTTGTATTAGTCCTCATAGCGAAGACTTAAGCTTTGAGGCAGGGGTTTGAACCCCTGCCGGACTCAATGTTTAACGTTTAACTGCGAACGATAAAAAAAGATTATCAACATCTTAAGGATTTCCAGTATTTTTTAATCAGCGCATAGCGAAATTGAAATCTGCTATCTTTCTTATAAATATAGTAATCCTGCTCCAAAAGCCTTAAAACTTTCCTCGTCATTTCCTTGTCTTGAGTTTCCGACTCTTGCTTGATACCGTTAAACAACTCATCAAATGACAAAGACCCTTCACCCGCCGCCAAAATATCGAGCAAATTCAGGGCATAAGGACGCTGTTTGTCATCGTAGTAACTATCAACTCGCTCCCGATAATATTCCATTTTCCAGGGATTCAGCGGGTCATCTAAACACTCAGCAATGATTTCCTTAATAGCTGGAATGTCCCCTGAACCACCGCGCAGCTTGAGTTTAGCAATTAAATGGTGGATGTAAAAAGGAATATTACTTAATTCATCGGCTATAAAAACCGCAGTTCCTTGGATATCCGGTGTATCAATATTTTCGCCCTCAAGCAATTTGCGAGCTAAATTAGTTGCATCTTTAACAGATAGTGGCGGCACATCTTGGACGTACATATCATTAGTAGGGTCGTTTGTATAGCCCGCTTTTCTGAGAGCACAAAGGACGTGATGCAAGCCAATTGATCCTGTATACACCATTCTGACAGCCGGGTACATCTGGCGGATCGATCGCAAAGTATCCAGCAATTCCATAGCCGCTTCATCGCCGATATTGTCCAACATATACGGCACTTCATCCCAAAACAGTACGACTGTGCGGTCTTGATTTTCTACCAAATCTGCGATCGTTTTAGTCAGCAAATTTTTCCACTGAGGAGCGGCAATGTCGGGCAACTTGAAACCGCTAAATTCTGTACCTCCCAGTTGAGTGAGGAATGCGCGAGCTTTCTTGGCGGTGCGATTAAAACGGCTTAAATATTCTTCCACATCGTTAAAAACTGTCTCGACAAATTCTAAGGGCGATCGAACATTTTCTAAGTCACGATAAATCGCCAATTTATCTGCGGTAGCTTCCGATCGCATCTTCTTAATTACTGATGTTTTACCCATCCGTCGCTCGGCACTCAATATAACACTTTGCTGTTCTAAAATCCCCCACAAATCAGAAATGAGCTTGTCTCTGCCCATGACTTCTGCTGGGGCAATTTCTCCGCCTGGATTTGCTTTCATTTTGTATCCTTAATTATATGTAAAATCTACGATGTTTTTATTGTACGTCAAATCTGACGTATATTGCAACTCGTCTGTCAATCGATTAACTGCTTCCTCGGCTCTGCCTGGGAACCGAGATCTAGAGGCTCTGCCTCTTCGGTTGCTGAGGAAAACAGCAAACAGAGCCTCCAAATCTGCGTCCCCAGGCAGAACTCGGGAACAAGAAAAAATCTGAAAAATATGCTTTAAGACTTGTTACAATACACAAAACTTCATACTTTCCCCAACACTGGATGACCTTTTTCAACGCCTCCGAACCCCTAATCCGCTGCAAACAGGAACATCTCGACGTACAAGACCGCGAAGGCCTGTTGCAAGTCCGCTGGCAAATTGGAAATATTACTCTTTTCTCAGGGCTTTATACCCGCATCGACCAAACTTTTCTGCTTTGGGGTTTGGTGACAGCCGGGATTTTTTTCACCGCTCAGTTTGTCCCCATCAGTTGGAGCTTTCAGGCGATTTTGTGGTCAAGTTTGACTCTAATTGGCACTGCGGTAATGGCTGTTTTGACTTTGTTTTGGGTAAGAGTCGAGCGAGTTAGCTGGATTCTTTACTCTTGGGCGATTTTGATGATAACTGGTTTGGTTCTGACCGATTGCAGTATTTTTGCCGGTTGGGGAGGTTTGCTGCTGCATCTGTGCGATTTGTGGTTGGGGTTGAGCGCGATCGGCTATTTTTGCACGGGACTCGGTTTGCGATCACGCACTTTTCTCCTGATTGGACTAACTCATTTATTTAGCATACCTCTATTAACATTAGTTGCACCTTGGCAATATCTAACCACAGGAATAATTATGGCCGGCTGTTTGTTGTTATTGTCCGAATTGCAGTGGGATATGCGATTGCCGATCGACAATAATTTGCTAAGCGAAGAACAAAAAGAATTTAACCGAATTCAACAGCAACTGCGACAGAGTGGCGCGATTATATCCAAATAAATCAAAATTGTAAAGAATTCTGTACAACAGCTAACACTTTCCACAAATCGGACACAATAGTAAAGATACAGCATAAATAAAAAACAAACTTTAACCAGAACAGGTGTTTTGCTGTTTTACCTGTGAGCCGCCAACCTCAGGAGAACGGTGTCAGGGAGGCGACTGGTTAAGAATGCTGTACTTGCGACGATAAAAGTTAATTCCGGTTAAGAGTAGTTGTTAAAACAAAAAAAGTGTTGCAGGGTTTTTACCGTTTCCCCTGCTTCGCAGTCTCTGAGGAGAGGCGAAACCCTCTACTAGAACAGCCTGACGAGATTGACACAGGTTTTGACAGTTGCTCAGGCCGATTTTTAAGTTCAGTGTTTAAGAAAATTGAGACAATGCTCGCTGAGGAGCCTTGCAGGACTTAGGATTAAATAAGTCCTGCTTTAGTGTGGGAAATTTAAGTTCGGTTTTACTCTGAGGTGCGTTTTCGCAAAATCTCCCTTACTTCCATTAAAATCTGTCCCAACCTATTTTTGCCGCTGCCATCTTTGCCGCAACCCCAATAGTAATCACTAGGAGCATTTTCGACTATTTCCTCATCGCCAGTAGCGAGTAAAATTTCTTTAATTTCGGGATGAGTTTCAAATTTGCGGAGTACGGCTTTTCCCATGATATCATCTTTTACTTCTTCCCAATCTTTGCGGAGGGGACGAGAGCGATCGCGTCCCATTTTTGCTGCATCTTTCGGTGTTTTTGCTTGGCGAATTTGGTCGCAGTGAACCGTCGCGGGAAACTTTTGTGCTTGAAAATAATGCTCGGTAGTTGGCCAGTATTCTCCGTCTAACTCGAATCCCTGACTGGAAAAATTAGAAAAACAGCCGTATTCGCTGCCAGTGGTGTAGAAGTAGATAGCCATAAAGTCTGCGATTTCAATTTCGTTAAAAATCTTGGTCGAGCGTCAGTTTTACCTCTGTGGATTATCCAATATCTTCAAGCGCAAATCAATAGTTTCAAGATGGGAACCGATGTAAGACAGCAAAGCGTAGATAAATACGATCACCCCTACCATTTCCAAAATTTCCTCAACACAAACCATCAAACCGTAGATCAAGTTTCGTTTAGTTACCGCATCTGCATAATAGCCAGTAACCATTTCCATGCCAAGTGCTCCACCCACATATATACTGCCTGCTAGTAAGAAAAAGTCCCTTATTTTCCGGGGTAGGTGCAGGAGAAACTTGAGATAACCCAGCGCAGTAATCGCAACAAAAATCGCCCCAGGAATTACCCAAATGAAGTAAAAAATCCCCCCTAAATTCAGTGCCTTTCGCAAGTCGTTAATAATTAATATTTCGTGCAGACTCAATATTTCATCTAAAGAAAGAAATACAAACATGAACGCCAGCGCTTTCCAGTGTCCAAAATACCGATCGCCCTGCTTCTTCTTAGCACTAGCAATAATACCTAGCAAAATCGCGCAAAACAGCAAAGTAAATGACGAGTACCACGAAGGATAATTTATTTCTCTGTCTAAATTAAACAAATTAATCCAGCGTTCTTGATAGTTAAAACCGTACCGCAGAACTTGTACGATGCAACCAGCAATAGCAAAGAAGAGCACCCAAATGCTAAGAGAGAAAGCAACTCTCTTCGGCGAAACAGAAATCAGGAATTTCATCAAATTTTTGATAAACTAGAACAAGCAAAATCAAACTATAAAGTAAAAAGTAAAAAATCGCAAGAGTGGCGCAATCCGCCCCCTCAGATTTTTATCTACCAAAAATCACCAATCACTGACAATGCACCTTCAAATTGAAACTTTCACTGTCCGCAAGCGGTTTGCCCTTACCATCAGCCGCGGTACAACAGCCCAAAGTACGAATTTATGGGTAAAATTAACACACGAAGGCATCGAAGGCTGGGGAGAAGCTTCGCCGTTTTCCACAGGTTCTAAGCCCCAAACTACCGAAATTCTGCTAGCGGCATTGCAGGAGGTGGTACCGCTGCTAGAAAAGTTTACTCCGTTCGATCGCCAAAAAATCGAAGAAGTATTAACAGAGGTCAACTTACACTCAGCCGCCCGCGCCGGCATCGACATGGCAATGCACGACTGGCTGGGCAAAAAAGCAGGCTTGCCGCTGTGGAAAATGTGGGGATTAGATCGATCGCGCATCGTCCCCACCTCCGTCACAATCGGCATTAATTCGCCGTCTGGTGCAAGAGAAAGAGTGCGCGATTGGTTTGGCAAAGATGCGACAGATCCAGGAAGCATCAAATACCGCGCCGTTAAGGTTAAATTAGGAAATCCCGAAGGAATCGAAGCCGACAAAGCTATGTTAATAGCAGTGCTAGACGAAGCACCCGCTAACGTTAAAATCAGTGTAGATGCTAACGGCGGTTGGAGTTTAAAAGATGCAGCAGAGATGTGTTGCTGGCTGGAAAAAGACCAGATAACTTATGTAGAACAGCCGCTTTCACCCGTCGCCGATATGGATGAATTCTCAGAACTGTACCGTCAATCACCCCTGCCAATTTTTGCTGATGAAAGTTGCTTTAATAGTTCCGATATACCCAAGTTAGCGCACTGCGTCCACGGCATCAATATCAAAATGATGAAGTCAGGCGGATTGACCGAAGCAATGCGGATGATTCACACAGCAAAAGCCTGCAATTTGCAAGTAATGTTCGGCTGCTATTCAGATAGCGCGATCGCAAATACAGCAGCAGCACAACTTTCACCGCTAGCTGACTATTTGGATTTGGACAGTCACTTAAATTTATTAGACGATCCTTTCACCGGTGCGATCGTCGAAAATGGGTGTTTGCTGCCAAACGGGCGATCGGGATTGGGAGTGCGGCGAGTTGAGATTGTAGAATAGAAGTATCGCTCAAAACAAATCTGGAGATACTATGATGCCAGTGGAATCAATAGGAGAGCAAATTGATAGAGAAGCCAAGCTTTTCTTTGAAGAACACAAGCCGCCGACTGATTTAATTTTTGATGATGGTGCAGAAATGGAAAGCAACCGCCACCGTATAGCAATGACCGTTTTAATCCGTTCCATAGAACAAGGTTTAGCTAACCGGAACGATTTTTTTGTCGGTGGCAATATGTTTATTTATTACAGCGCTAAACAGATTCGGAATCAGGATTTCCGAGGCCCGGATTTTTTCGCTGTGTTGGGTGTTGACAGCAATACTTCCCGACAAGGCTGGGTAGTTTGGGAAGAAAACGGACGTTACCCGGATGTCATTGTGGAACTGCTGTCGCCGTCAACGGCAAATCAGGATACAGGCAAAAAAAAGGATATTTACGAGCAGGTTTTTAGAACTCCTGATTACTTTGTTTTCGATCCTTTCGAGCCTAATTCTTTGCAAGGATGGCGTTTAGATGCCACCCTGCGCTATCAGCCGTTAGTCCCCAACGAGCGGGGTTGGCTGTGGTGCGAAACGTTAGGTTTTTGGTTGGGTACTTGGGAAGGAATTGTCGATCGAGAAACAGCAACTTGGGTGCGTTTTTTCGATGAATCTGGCAATTTAGTTTTGTTGCCGGAGGAAGCCGCTCAACAGCAAGCCGAAGCCGCTCAACAACAAGCCGAAGCCGCTCAACAACAAGCAGAATTCGCTCAACAGCAAGCGGAACAGGAACGCCAGCGAGCCTCGCGACTAGAGGCCAGATTGCGAGAATTGGGAGAAGATCCGAATGCTTTGAACGAGTAATCCCAAATCACAGCTAACACCCAATCGATTTTAAATTTTAGATTTTAGATTTTAGATTGAAGCTAAAATCTAAAATCGCCCGTCTCAAAAGTGAACCAATGACTAAAAACTATCCGATCAAAAATGGCAAAGTTGCCATCCTGCTGCACGAGGGAATTCTCGGCCATTCCGGCAAAACAGGTTTAGCATTTTTGCGCTACAGCGAAGCACAAATTGTAGCAGTAATAGACCGCCAATGTGCCGGACAATCTTTACCTGAATTAACTCGCCTTCCTCAACAAGTACCGATAGTTGCTTCCGTTGCAGAAGCACTGCAACTTGCGCCGGATATTCTGCTAATTGGTATCGCTACTCCCGGCGGTGTTTTGCCTGCGGAATGGCTGCCAGAAATTAATCGAGCGGTAGCAGCAGGTTTGTCAGTTGTCAACGGTTTGCACGCAAAAATTGCACCTTTGATAACAGTTCCGTTAACCGAAAATCAATGGATTTGGGACGTGCGTCAGGAACCGGAAAACATAGGGGCGATCGCCTCTGCTGCTGCTGCTCAATTAAGTTGTCGCCGCGTGTTAACTGTCGGCACAGATATGAGCGTTGGCAAAATGTCAACCAGTTTGGAACTCAATCGCACTTGCTTGCGGCGGGGTTTGCGTTCCAAATTTTTGGCAACCGGACAAACGGGTTTAATGATTGGAAATGAAGGCATTCCTTTGGATGCAGTGCGAGTTGATTTCGCGGCTGGTGCTGTCGAACAAATGGTGATAAAATTGGGTTCTGAATGCGATATTCTGCACGTAGAAGGGCAAGGTTCGCTATTGCATCCGGGTTCGACGGCGACTCTGCCGCTGTTGCGGGGTTCGCAGCCAACTCACTTAATTTTAGCGCACCGAGCCGGACAAACTAACATTCGCCATCACCCGCACGTATCCCTTCCCAAGTTATCAAAAGTGGTTGAATTGTACGAAATGGTTGCCGCTGCTGCGGGTGCTTTTGCAGGGGGAAAAGTGAGCGCGATCGCCCTCAATACTCATCACTTAAATGAGGCAGATGCGCTGTTAGCAATAGCTGAAGTTCAAGCAGAAACGGGATTGCCTTGTACCGATCCCGTAAGGTTTGGCGCGGAGGTTTTGTGGGAGGCGATTGACAGTTGATCTGCTACAATACGTACCAACTAATAAATAACTAGATCAAACTATGACACAAAGCATTCAAGCAAAAACACTGACCCTGCTAGATGTCGAAACAAAATTTAATTTTAAACTTTGTGAAAACGAGCAATTCTTCCGGGAGTGGATTGACCATTTACCGGAAATTGCCGATGAAGAAAAGCGCTCGCTCGACAAACTAAAAGCAGGCTATATCAACAGTGTAAAGTACGCGATGCTGGAAGATACTGTAAAAATGGTGGTACTGGCTCCCTTGCTATTTTTAGCAGATTTCTACTTGACTCCCTTTCACATAGAGGCAGAAAAATCGGTGGAACTGACTATTGAAGATGAAGATACAATTATCAGGGGCAGCATCGATGTCCTGCTATTGCTGCAATCTTTTTGGGTAGTGGCGATCGAAGCCAAACGCTCTCAATATTCCGTTGAAGCTGGGCTTCCTCAGTTACTATTTTATATGCTGAATGACCCCAGCTCAGAACCAGTAACATTTGGGCTTCTGACAAATGGTAGCAGCTTTCGATTTATCAAAATGACCAAACGAGACACACCGCAGTATGCCGTCTCTAAACTTTTCGATATTGCGAATCCCGGAAATGAACTTTACGAAGTTTTTCGCATTTTGAAGCGACTAGCTGGTATAATTTCCAGTAACGCCTCTTCTATTTAAATACATAATATGGAACTAGATTCTGAAAGTAACAATAAATTCACTAAAGCTCACTTTGACTTTAACAATTTGCCCCAACTCACCAACCCTTGGCGACAGCTAAATCTGCAAGGAGTAGCTTTAGGCTTGATTCGCTTGCCGGCTGGCGAGGGCTACACCTTTACTCACAGCCACGCAGAACAAGAAGAAGTTTATATTGTAGTTGAAGGCAAGGGCCTGATGGTTGTAGATGGGGAACTATTGACACTTGAGGGCGGCGATATTGTGAGAGTTTCCCCCGCTGCAAAGAGAGCATTAAAAGCTGCTGACAATACAGCTTTATTTGCAATCTGTACTGGAGGATTGACCGCAGGTTATCCCAAGCAACCCAACGCGCGCTATTTGATAGATGATGGAATTCCCGATTATGACGATGTTCCGCCTTGGTATGAGGGAAATCCCGAAATTGCCGAGAGAAATGCACGGTTAAAAGAAAGGATGTTGAAAGCCCAAGCCAAACGAGACAGCCAACAGGAATCATCATGAATGAAAGTTCTTTTTCGTTGCCGCCACAATGCGTCCTCCGTCCAGCCTCACATCGAGATATCAAATCAATTAGAAAGTTAGTTTGGAGCGCCAAACTCGATCCAACTCAGTTGCGCTGGGAGCAATTCTGGGTCATCGAATGCGAGGGAAAATTGGCAGCTTGCGGACAGTTGCGGAACTTTGCGGGCGCGCAAGAATTGGGCAGTTTGGTGGTGGCGAAAGATTGGCGCGATCGAGGTTTGGGAAGCTACCTCACAAAATATTTAATTCAACAAGCTACAGAACCGCTATATTTAGAATGTTTGGGAAAGCGACTCGCATCATTTTATACTCGCTTTGGCTTCGTAGAAGTTTCCAGACAAGAATTGCCGCAGTCGCTTAAATTCAAGTTCGGTTTGTCTCAATTAGCTAAAACTTTATTCAAAATTCCTGTAACAATTATGCAGTATCAAGCAGGTTGTCTATAATTATGACTTTTATGAATTTAAGATTCTGAATTTATGAATGGATTTTAAGTTCGACCTGTTCAATAATTGTATAACAGGGTGCGATCGAGCTGCATCGATCAAAAACTCCTACCGCCTCGTGATATCTGCGTCAATCTCGATCGCCTATTTTCTATGCCTAAATAGGTAGGTACAAATCAACATCGCATCGGGAGGGCGGGTTAGTGCCCAACTTTACTTGCTTGTATCACCGAGCCGCTTACGGGCTCCTAATGGCGCACAGGGTGTCAGAAACCGGGTTTTTAGGGGTTTGGTGCGTAAGTTACGGACTAGATATTTATGGATATTCCGGATTGGGCGATCGAGAATGCGTAAGTTCATAATTCACCGTTCGCGGTAGTCCAGTTAGCTAAATTGGCACAGCTACAAGCGCGATATGTAGGCAAAAACCTTTGCAAAATCGTTGCTGGCAGGTAGAAAAGTGTCATGTGCCAGTACCAGACTCGGAAAGTGGACTGGCGATCGCCCCAAAGATATTCGACTCCTGGCAAATTAGTAAGTGTAAAGCAAGTGAGTCACAACCCAATCAAAAAAATCAACCCAAAAATTCAACCCAAAAATAAAACATCTTCACAGCAGCAGTAATGCGGAATCAGACAATCTCTAATGTAGCTAACAACATCTACCCTTGAGGCAAATCCTACCAACGGCTCAACCACTAAATCCTTAATTCAATACCTCGGAATTACTGGATTTAGACTCCCCGCAACCGCTTCTCAAATCCCCTCAACATTTCAAAATTTCTTTGCTTTTTATCCTGATAAAACCACGGAAGGCAAGAACAATGAAATATTAGGTAATCAATCAATCTCAACCGAGGAAATGCAGCCTTTCAAATAGCATCAACACACAATTACACATCCATATATTTTAACACAACAGGAGTAAATATCATGTTCAACGTAGTAAAAGCTTTCGGATCGATTTTCTCCACCCAAGGATACAGCACAGCTAACAATATGCTAATCAAAAATTACATCAACACCAATTTTAACTACTTCAACGAAGAAGCAGTCGTCGATGAATCGATTTACCCGAATCAAACAGGTCGCGTCCGCTTCCAAGGTAGCTGGTGGCCCGCACGGTGCGATCGCCAAATCACCCTCACACCGGGAGACACGGTTTATGTCATCGGCGTTGACAACATCACTCTGTTAGTTTCCCTCGCTCCCGCAGACTAAATCAGAGCATGAACAACCTGGTAATCAATTTCAACCAGGAAATGCTACTTTTCAAATAGCTTGAAATAGCCGATTAAACTTTGATATATATTAACACAAAAGGAGTCAGGAAAATGTTTAACGTAGTAAAAGCTTTCGGTTCAATTTTTTCTCCTCACACCTACAGCACAGGAAACAATCTATTAATGGATAACTACATCAACACCAATTTTAACTATTTCAACGAAGAAGCAGTCGTTGATGAATCGATTTACCCGAATCAAACAGGTCGCGTCCGCTTCCAAGGTAGCTGGTGGCCCGCACGGTGCGATCGCCAAATCACCCTCACACCGGGAGACACGGTTTATGTCATCGGCGTTGACAACATCACTCTGTTAGTTTCCCT
>NZ_SRRZ01000126.1:19783-22523 GCF_013179805.1 Microcoleus asticus IPMA8
GGCCCGCACGGTGCGATCGCCAAATCACCCTCACACCGGGAGACACGGTTTATGTCATCGGCGTTGACAACATCACTCTGTTAGTTTCCCTGGCTCCTGCAGACTAAACTAGAAAGTAATCTCAACTTGTTTACTGTCAGAACCCCGACTTCTTGAATAAGTCGGGGTTTTGACTGTTCTGTTTTTTAGTGGCAATTTGGCGATCGCTTCCACTCAATACCTGACGCAAGAGAGCAATATCTGCTTCTGTTTATTTGCCAGTAGAAATATGGCAGATCGCGCTACAATAAAATGGCATTTTTGAGAGCTTGTTTGTTGAGGCGATCGCCGAGTTGAGATTCGCTATTTTCTCGGGTGACTGCTGCTTTTTCTGATGCCTTAGCGATCGGCGGTAGCGGTTCGAGGAGTTTGGCTTGAGCTTCCTGAATTGAAGGGTAATTTTCAGCCCAGGATGAAATCGCTTCTGAAAGGACATCGATCTCATCGGATAAGGGTTCAATTAGCTGCGCTAGTTCGGTTAATTGTTCGGTTCCGAAGAGCGATCGCTGCTGAGTTAATAGTTCGATAAATGAGTCTATCTTTTGTTCGGGGAGTGACATCGATTCCCGTTGGATTTTGTTAATTGTTTGCCGAACAAATTCGAGAGACAAATCTAATAATTGCGCGATCGTCTCTAAATTTATCCCCAACCCGATCGTGCGACGAATGGCTTCTAACTTCGCCTGCCGCTCACCTTGTTCGAGTCCTTCTTCTAAACCTTCTTGCTTGACTTCCTGGTAAAATCGAGTTTGTCTGAGTTCGCTTAAATTCAACATGGCGGCAATTTCCTCGCGGCTTTTCTGGGGGAGTTTGTAGACGATAATTGTTTCGATGAGGTTGATTAAATCGCGTAGAACGGTTGAATCGGACAACTGTTGTCGGGCCATTGCGATCGACTGGCGTGCTTTTTCTGCTGCTGTCTCTGCTGGCTCGATTACCAGTTTAACAACTTTGACTCCGAGCGATCGATCGGCGGCTTCTGGCAATTCATCGAGGTAAATCCGTTGGACGCGCTGACTGGTTAAGAGTTCCTGAAATTGCAGCATCTGTTCGTGTTCGATGCGGCGATTGGGATAGATGACAACCACGCGCCAAGGATTGAGGGGTTTGTATTGTCGCAGATAGAGAAAGAGTTCGCCAAAGATGCGGTAGTACAAGTCGGCATCGGGTTGAAACTGAACTTCAGCTAAGTAAAAGGGTTTTTCAGGTTCTTCGGTTTTGGGGAGAAATAACCCGTCGATGCGGAATGCCAGTTGTTTGATTTCGCGGGAGGTGAATTCATAGGCGGCGGCTTCGTCTGGGGAACGATTTATCAGTTCAAAGAAGAAGCGGGGAAATTCCTGAAACAGGCTGTAGAAAATGGTGTCTGTTTTCATGAGTTGTCGATGCGAATCGAAGATGGGTACTATACCATGCCAAGAGAGGAACAACCATGACAAAAGAACCGATTGTTGAAGAAAGCAGTGGCAACGTATTCGCTGACCTCGGTCTGAAGGATGCAGATGAACTTTTTATGCGAGGCAAAATAGGGATTCAAGTAATACGTATCCTGAAACAACGGAACTTGAAACAGCACGAAATTAGTCAACTTCTTGGCATTCCACAACCAGAAGTCTCTCATTTAATGGACGGAGAGTTTCAACGGTTCAGCGAGGGAAAACTACTGCTTTTCCTCAAGCGACTAGATACGGAAATTACCTGACATCTTCGCTCTCGTAATGGGGGAAATCAATCTGCTGAAATTGCGATATCGCTATAGGGGTTAACGCTTGACTATCTAAGTTACATCACCTATTGCCATCGTCCATCATACGCTCCCAATCCTGTTGAATACGCTTCAGCTCTCTTACTGCACCGAGACTTTGAAGGATATCGCAGGCACAAGCATAGTAGGTTTGCGCTAAGTCCATCTTGTGAAGAAATAGCTCAAGTCGGGCTAGATGATAGTTCGTTAGCGCTATGTGTTTCATCATGCCGCGATTATTAACGACTTCAAGAGCTTCTTGCAAAATTTCCCCTGCAACTTCCAGATTGCCTGCGTTAAGCTCAGCCTCACCTAGCTTGACTAATGTTTCGCCAATTTGGGGAATAAAAGTAGTGTCAGCAAGGTCGGATTCTCCATGTTCTGCTACAAACTTTCGATAATGTTGTCTTTGAGATTCCAATATTTTGCGCTGTGTGTCAGCCGTCAAGGCTGCATTCTGTCTCTTACAGTCTGCCCAAAATTCCAAAAAATTAAATCCTGTTAATTCTGACGGATTTGGATAGAGGCGTTTGTACTCTGCTTTTGAGTTAAAGCTAATCTCCGCTAAGATATCCTCTTGCCGAATAATGTTAATAAGTTCTAATTGAAGGCTGCAAAGCTCAACATCAGTTTCAGTGCCTTGTGCTTGGGCAATTGAAATGGCCTTTTGGAAATGCCGTTCGGCTTCTTCTAAATCACCTAATTCAAGGTATATCTCCCCAAGGAGGATTAAGCAGGATGCTTTTTTTCCCTCTTCAACGAATGGCAAAAGCTTCTCGCACACAACTCTTAATAATCGCCAGTGTCCCCCCTGTTTGAGTTGATTCCTTAATTTCCAAAGTCGATCAAATGCTTCACTGTAATCAACTATAGCAATCCTAAATCATTATCAAGACTATGATACAATTATATGCAATACTTGATTGTGACAATAAAAAATGAATAACTTACAACTGC
>NZ_SRRZ01000127.1 GCF_013179805.1 Microcoleus asticus IPMA8
CCCCCCCCGCCCCCCCCCCTCCCGCCCCCCTCGGTCCGCTCCCCCGCGCTGCCGAAATTAGCGATCGAGATCCTCAAGGGGATGAGTAACATCGAAAATCGATTTTCGACTGAATTCCCCAATCGAAAATCTAAAATCTAAAATCTAAAATCGACTGAATTCCCCAATTGGAAATCGAAAATCTAAAATCTAAAATCGATTTGGTTTTGCCCCCACCCCTTCACAGAGACGCCGATCGCGATCGCTCACATTAGGATTAGTTCTCAGATAATCCCCCACCCAATCGCAGCCCCTCACCAGCAAATCGTCAAGATCCAAATTCCACAAAATCACCCGATTATCCCGGCCTGCAGAAGCCAGAACCTTCCCATCCGGGCTAAAACTTACGCTCATCACGCTATCCTTGTGACCCGTCAAAGTTTTCAGCAAAGTCCCGCTGCGGCTCCACAGTTTCACCTTATGATCGTAACTGCCCGAAGCAACCAACAAACCATCCGGGCTAAAAGCAACGCTAGTCACGCTGTCGCTAGAACCCTTCAGCAGCGTCGCCACCAAAGTCCCGTCCACCTTCCACAATTTCACCGAATTGTCGTAACCCGCCGAAGCCAGCATTTTGCCGTCAGGGCTAAAAGCAACCCCCAACACAAAACTGTTGTGAGCTCCTTCAAAAGTTCTCAGCAAACGACCGTCCCGATTCCAGAGTTTGACAGTACCGTCATCGCTTGCAGAAGCCAGCATCGAGCCGTCGGGACTGAAAGTCACCCCTGTCACCCAGCCTGTGTGTCCCGTCAAAGTTTTAATCAACCTGCCGTTTCTCGTCCACAGTTTAACAGTCTTGTCCTTGCTCGCCGAAGCGAGAATCTCGCTGTCGGGGCTAAAACTCACGCTCATCACGCTGTCGGCGTGGCCGTCGAGAGTCAACAGCACAGAAGGCGAACACGGGAACAGCGGAGCCGAAGGACAAGGCAGAATATTACTCATGCCATCTTCTTTCAAACTCCAGACTTTCACCGTTTTGTCGTAACTCCCAGAAGCAAGTAACTGGCCGTCGGGGCTGAAACTGACGCTGGCCACTCTCTGAGTGTGTCCTTCCAAGGTTTCGAGCAAAACTCCCGTGCGGCTCCAGAGTTTGATAGTTTTGTCCGTAGAAGCAGAAGCCAGCCTTTGGCCGTCGGGGCTGAAAGTAACGCTTTGCACCCGGTTTTGGTGTCCGTCGAGGGTTTTGAGCGGCACGTCATCGAGCCGCCACAGCCTGACAGTTTTGTCAAAACTTGCCGAAGCCAGGGTTTTGCCTTCCGGGCTAAAAGTCACCTGAGTAACCCGATCGGCGTGTCCCTCAAAAGTTCTCAGCAAGCGACTCTCCGGTTTAATGTTGCTAGCATCGGTTGGGCGTTTGTCGCCAACACCAGCAAGACTCCAGAGCTTGACAGTCCCGTCTGCACTTCCAGAAGCAAGTGTTTGACCGTCAGGAGAGAAACTGACACCAAATACCCATTTGCTGTGTCCCCGCAAAGTTGTTAGCAGTTCACCTTTATTTGCTTGTGTTGAATTTTCTGTTGCTGGGTGTTTTAGTGCAGCGATGCTCCAGATTTTCACCGTTTTGTCTTCACCCGCACTGGCGATCGTTTCACCGTCGGGGGAGAAACTGACGGTGTAAATTTTCGAGGGTTGTCTGTTTTCGCTGTGCCACAAATTAGCGATTAACTTACCGTCAGAACTCCACAGCTTCACACTACCGTCATCGCTCGCCACAGCGATTATTTTGCCGTCGCGGCTGAAGCTGAGCCAATTTACGGGAGCAAATTGTTCGATCGTTCGCAGCAGCGTCCCGTCGGTTTTCCAAAGTTTGATTGTTTTGTCTGTAGATGCACTGGCGATCGTTTGACCGTCAGAACTAAAAGCAACGCTGGTAACGCTATTAGTATGCCCTTTGAAAGTTGCCAGCAAACTGCCGTCTGTTTGCCAAATTTTGACAGTTTTATCTAAACTTGCCGAGGCTATTGTTTTGTTGTCTGGACTGAACGCGACAGAGGATACGCTGTTAGTGTGACCTTTGAAAGTTGCCAGCAAACTGCCGTCGCGCCGCCAAAGTTTGACGGTTTTATCTACACTGGAAGAAGCTATTGTTTCGCCGTCTGGACTGAAACTAAGACCCCAAACTACATCGCCGTGTCCCTCCAAGCGGTTGCGTTCTTTGACTCCATAAACAGCCTGCTGGAGCGCAGCAGAAATTAGAATTTCGGTGTCTTTGAGAGTATACATTTCTTGGGAGTGTTCGATGTGTCTCCACTTTTTACCAGCTCTCAAACTTTCCATCATGGCGTCAAATTTGTTGTTTGAGAAATAAAGTGCTTCAGAAGCTGCTGTGAGGGTACTAATTTCGGCTCGTTGAGTTTGAGCGACAGCTAGCTGTTTTTGACCCACGGCCCGCCACCAAAAGTTTACGGCGGCGATCGTGGAACTCGTTAGCAGCATGACGCCGATCACTGCTAATCCCAGCAGTTGTTTGAGAAAAGTATTGGCTCGATAGAGCTGTGCTTGACTCATGTTTTTATCCGCTTCCGCTTTGTGCAGTCTGGCTTCTAAGCCGAATCTTTGGCGGATCGGTCGCACTAAATAGTCGTGTACCAATTGATAGCGGTCTTCTGGGGCTTCCCGCAGCAGAAATAGCAAACCGTGACCGACTAAAATGTCTAAAATTAAGTCGAGGTTGTCGGTTTTCTTTTGTCGGATTTCTGGGTCTTTTGCGAACTGTCGCTGTAGGGAAATTCGGTTTCTGCCGATCGCCGATAATTCGGTTTCGCGGGCATCGGCTGGCTGCTGACCTGTAACTAACGAGAGTTCGTGTTTGGTTTTTATCAGTCGAACGCCTCTTTCATCTGTCAGGGAAAACAAGATTTTCCAAGCTGCGTCTTCGTTAACGGGCCCGCAGTCAGAGATGACTCTTTCGAGCGATCGCTTCACTAATTCCGCTTTGGGATGGTCCCCCAATTGCTGGTATTGTGCTAGACTGGTAATACCTTCTTCTTGAAGTTGCGCTCCCACTACCTGCAATTCGATCGGTCGCACTTCTTGCAATTCGTCTGCTAAATCTTCTACGAAGGCATCGATCAGTGCCGGCTCTAAATAAAATTCCGCCCGTTCTGTTAAGTGTCCGATGACAGCCCGCGCATCTTTGATAGAAAAACTGCGGAGTTGGTAGCGGATGCTTTTGTCGAGAATATTATTGTTAATAGCGTCAAGATTTGGGAAGCGATCGCAATCTAGTAAGTAGTGCAAATAATCTTCGCGCAAGCACAGAATTATTTTGACATAAGGCAAATTCAAAAACAAGCGCAAAAAATTATAAAAAAGTTGTCTTTGTGCCACTGAAGTCGAAACAAAGAAAAACTCTTCAAATTGATCGAAAATCAGCACAGTCAACAAATTATTTGTGGCATTTTCGCGCAACTGCTCTATAATAAAAGAAGACACTTCCGAGCTGCGAGCCGGAATAACCGAGCAACTTCTTTTATGGATTTTCTGTAGTCCTTTGGAGATTAATTTACTTTCCTCTTCGGCTTGTTTGTCGTACAGTGCGCTGTTCAAAGCATTTTCTAACTCCACCAGCCAATCAGTGTAAACTTTGACTACTACGGGCAATGTATCGCGCGCGCCCGGAGTAATATTTTTCAAAGCTGGTACTAAGCCGGCATTGACTAGAGAACTTTTCCCGACTCCGCTGGGCCCGTGAATAATAGTTAATTTATGGTCGTCCCTGCTAATTCTTTCTAGCAAGCTATTGATATCTGTTTGGCGCGAGTAAGCTGTCATTTCCGCTGCGATTGCGGCTTGATTTTGAGCGGAGGGACCCGAAGGATTGACGGCTTGTCGCTGCTGCTGCAATTGGCTGGCTCCGATAAAAGCTCTAAATCCGTATTGATATTCGATCGACCGCTGGGTTTTTTTAATCCGAAACGCTTTGAGATACTCTCCCTGCTCGAAATAAACCGCTTGCAGTTCCGTCAAAATATCGATGTAAAGTCGGGGGTCGTACTTCGGCTCGCTTTGAGATTGAGCCAATTCCAATGAATGAACCGCCGCTTCCCACTGGTCTAGCTGCCGCAAACTTCGGGCTAGCAGTAAAAGATACGAACTTCTGTCAGATTTGGGATGTTGGATTTTAGATTTGGGATCGTTACTTGACTCGTTAGTGCCCACAATTTCTGGATAATTTCCCTCAAACCCCAATCTCAAATCTTCAATCAGCAATCTCAAATCGTTAGGCGTTTGATCCAAAATTGCCAAAGCCAACTCGGCTAGCTGGCGGGCTTGACTCCACCTCGACTGTTGCAGGGCAACTTCAGCCAAAAAGCCGTAATCTTGAGCTAGTTGGCTGGCAGTACCGTAAGTGAAGTGCAACTGCAAAGAATTTTCAGCTAATGCTTGCAACTCTCCCCAAGCTTTCAGGCGCTGCAGCACTTCTCCGAGGTGTGCTGTCACCTCAGCTACCAATTCGGGACGTGAGGCAAGGGAGAAAGCGTTTCTAGATTGTTCGAGGCTAATCCAAGCTTGTTCCCAGTGCTGGCGGTTGGCTACCGGATTTCTGGCTGCTTGCAACCGATGACACAGGGCTATGTGAAACAGCACTATGCCTTCTCTCTCTAAATATAAAATGTTGGGGACAGGATTCGACAAGGAAGAGAAGGTTTCTGGGTTTTCGGAATCTTCCGAGTTTGCGAGTTCCCAGTTGCCGGTTTGCTGCTGCCAAAAGGCTAAACTTTCTTGGTAGTGAATTAAGGCAGTTTCGGTTTGGTCGCTGACATAGTAATCTCGACCGAGAACGAATTGCAGGCTGGCTTTGAGGGCGGGTTCTAATTCTTCACCGCGATTTTGTAAATCTCTTAAAGCTAATTCTAGTTCTCGGCGTGGCAAAGAGCCGATCGCCAAATCTAGGGTATTGCCCGGACTCAAGG
Organism: Microcoleus asticus IPMA8; assembly: GCF_013179805.1. Lineage (GTDB taxonomy): Bacteria > Cyanobacteriota > Cyanobacteriia > Cyanobacteriales > Microcoleaceae > Microcoleus > Microcoleus asticus. The sequence continues at coordinate 4,956 of NZ_SRRZ01000127.1, forward strand.
GCGAATACGAGCGGAGATCTGATTGTCGTGCGTTTTGGGGTTGAGAGTGAAAAGTGATAAAGCTTTCTCCGGAGCTAATTTCGCGCTCTTGGGCGCGTTTTTCGCACTGCGTTTCCCAGGTTCCAAAACTAGCCAGGGCGCCGACGTTGCTGCTTCCGATTTCTTGATTGAGTTCGCCTACCTTAAATATAGTATCGGCCCGCCTAGCAAGGAAATTAATTAATTCGTCAACTGCCATTTCAAATTTAATTGTGGCGGCGGCCCAACTTTTGAAATCCGGGGCCAGACGAATCATTTTGGTCACGATGTCATCTGTTACCCACAAAATTACCGGGCAGGAAAAATTTTTGCGGAATTCGTCTCGCACTTGATTGGTAGAGGCCATCAGTTCGTCGATCGCTACTACTGTTTCTAAACCGAATACCATCAAAGCCGAGGCGGAACCTACAGGGGAAAACCCCTCCTGAAAAGTGCTTGCCAGCAGGCTAGTGTAGAGGGTTTTAACTGAAGCTGGCAGGACGAAATCTTGAATTGGAACTGGGGACACTTCTCGCAGCCGCTGCGCTATTTGCTGCCGCAACTGCTCGTAGTTGCAGCGCACCAAAATTAGCGAGAATTGGTGTTGAGACATTGTGATGGATCTTACCAGAGTTTTGAGCGAGCGCTCGTTGTAGTTGGCAGTTTCTTGTACCTTAATTAGATCGGTCATGCGTGCACCTCTTTTGCATAAATCTATTACCTAACGCTCGCCAATCGTGACTGAAAGCGTATCTACTTAGACATAGTCGTCTCTGTCTGACGCTTTATCTCTGTATAAATACGTAGTTTTCCGTACTTGTCCTATCAATACTTACATAGTTATTACAGCCAATGTAAAGATATCATACCTCTCAATCTCAGAGAATGCGAGACTTCACAATAAAAATTTAAGCCCGTCTAAGAATTTTTTTTGTCAGCTACAGATAAATGAGTACAGGCTATAAATAGCTAAGCGCTCAAGTTATGATAATACCGACGACTAGCTATTAGTAAACAGCTCCGAGCTATCTGTAGCAGGCATTTAGCACAACAGCAGAAAAATGTCGTCCGGGATGGGATTAGTTGAAATAAGCTCAACAGGTAAAAACAGAAATAGGGGGTCTGGCATTGCAGATATGAGAGTTGAGACTGGGGCAAGTCCTTGGTGGCGGCAAAGTTTTACGCGACAATAAAATTCGTGTCATATAGCTAGCATTCAACACAAATCAGCCAGCGGTTTTTGCCGCTGGCTGATTTCTCTATTGGATTTTAGGAGTTCGGAGTTTTGAGCGGTGAATGTTAAGTTAAAGAGTTTCTAAGTCACTCGTGGCTCAGGGATCTTAGAGTCGCGAAGCAATCTCAAAAATCCCAACTATTTTGGCTCAATGCGCTGCAGCAACTCCTTATATTTTCTGGTTTCTGCTAGGGCTGGATTGATGCCAAACCAGCGACCTTCTTGATCGCGGTATTCAAAGACAAACATACTTCGCAACAAGATTTGAGACTCTTCTTCGCCGGTTACACTTTGTCGGTTGACGACTTGAAACAGCAATTCCCATTCCATGTCATTGATGGCTCCCAAAAGGTCATCGCGATATTCTTGAATGACGCTTTCGAGACATTCGCGAGAGAAGGGAGGGTCTTCGTGCTGCAAACAGCTATACAAAAGCATCAGTAGATTGCGAACGTGACCGCCGCTAATCCGGCAAAGTCGGTCTAAAGTTTCGGGAGAGTCAAAGACTTGGGAAATCAAATCGATGCGTTGATGGGGAGCAACTGCGGGGAAAGCTCTAGCTAATACTAGCTGCCGCAGCAGTGCCATTCCTTCTGTGTGGTCGTCGCCCGATCGCATTTGCACCGGTACCATCGGCATCACCTTGGGCTTGACTCCAAATCGACTGGCGAGGCGGCCGAAGTCGTTGGAAAAAATCAAAGTCAAGGGAATCGTGTAGACGACATGGCAATTGAGTTTTTTTAACTGTTCGCCGCGGTCTAAAAACAGGTATTCTGGCTGAGTGCGTCCGCTGGGTTTGAGGGAGGCGTCGAGGCGGTCGAGGTTGTCAACGATGACTGCGAGCCCTTTTTTCCCTTGGTGCTTGAGTTCGGCGTTAGCTCTGTTGAGGAGTTCTTCGTTGATGGACTGCAAGATGCTGTTGGTGCGGGGTTCGAGATATTGCCTGAGTTGCGATCGCAGTTTGGGAGAGTCTTTAGTTTTAGCAGTAACTCTAGCAATGCCTACAGATAACTCGGCTTCCGCTGACAAATCTATGGGAGTCTGCAAAAATTCTGCCACTTCTGCAAACAGATTTGTAAAATAGCTCGGTCTGAGTTTGATTTTAGCTAATTCCATAGTTTCGCTAACTTGGCGCGCAATGCTCAGCAAAATATCGCTGATATCTACATCACCCATGTCTAAGTCTTGGGAAGACTCGAAGTAGACGACGCAAAAACCCTCTTGCTCTAGCTCAGCTTTCAGTCGAAACAATTCCGTAGATTTGCCACACCCGATATGTCCTGTAAATAGCTGACAGGTTGGCTCGTTGGGGGAGATGCGGGTAATGGTTCGCTGTAAAGATTCAATGATTTTGCCGCCGCGCACGGAACCAAAATCTATGTAGTATTGATAATCTCCTGGGTCTCCCGCAACAAGGGTTTTGCTCGGGTTGCAGGCTTTATAGAATCTGTCTAATTCGAGTGGGATCACAATTGAAGCCGAATAAAAGTTAAACAAGCTAATCGAAAGTCTAAACTTTCTTTGCTTGAGTTTAGTGGGATTTGTAACCTTTTGCCCTGTGGGGTAAGGCCCTAAATACCCAAAGAACCTTTGTTTGCTAAGCGGCTTTCCCGGCGCTGGAATTGTTAATTATTAATTAATAACTTTTAATTACATAGGGAGATCAGTGATATTACTGATCTTGGCAGGAGTCAGGGTAAATTTGCGGGGATCTGGTTAAATGGTAGGGGAGAACGGGGCTGCAGGAGAGAGCTTAAAAAGTTTTGAATTTGTGCTAATCCTTAATTATTAAATTGTCAAGAGGTAGATGGCTAGTTTTGGAGCGGTTTCTCAAACAGAGTTAGGGCGCAGGCGCCAAGAGTTGCGGCGGCTTCGTCGCGGTCGAGTGGTGGCTGTGGTGTGGCAAATGTTGGCAGCGAGCTCAATGGCAGGGGGTTTGCTCTGGTGGATTGCGCAGCCGGCTTGGTTGATTGCCCGATCGGAACAAGTGAAGGTGGAGGGCAATCAGTGGCTGTCGGACAAGGCGGTGCGGTCTTTGGTGCCGCTGTCTTACCCGCAGTCGCTGTGGGGGATTCAACCGCAGGCGCTGGCCCAAAAGCTGGAGTCAACGGGGCCGATCGCCAAAGCGAAGGTGACTCGTAACTTGTTTCCGCCGAGTTTGACTGTAGAAGTGGCAGAACGGCTGCCGGTGGCGGTAGCTCAGCCTACTGCGGTGTTGAGATCGAACAGCGACAAGGAAAAAGTGGGGTGGCTGGACGCTCGCGGAGGTTGGATGCCGTCGGAGAGTTATACTGCTGTGCGATCGCAGAATAGTTCGATCGGACCCGGCAACATTCCGGGAACGCAACCTCAGCGTTCTTTGCCAACTTTAAAAGTCATCGGGCCTTTGGAACAGTATCGCGCCTCTTGGCCGCAGTTTTACCAAGGACTCAGCGGCTTGACGGTGAAAGTGTTTGAGATTAATTGGCAAGACCCGAACAACTTGATCTTGAAAACAGAGATCGGTACCGTACACTTAGGGCCGTACAGTTCCACGACTGCGGAGCAACTTAAGGTTTTAGACCGAATGCGACAATTGCCAAAACAGCTAGATTCAAGCAAAATAGCCTACATTGACTTGAAAAATCCTGCTTCGCCGATCGTCCATTTGCCAGAACTCCCCCCCAGTTTGGAGAGTTCCACTCCCGCACCCACTCGATCCCAGAATTGATCCTCTGTCAACAGAAGGTAGAAGGGATCGATCGGACTGCAGAATTTTTCGCCATCAGGATCAATACGCAGGGCTTGAAATAAGGAGAGTTTTTTGATATGCCTCCGCGTCTGGAAAAAACAATCTGATTTTTCTTTCCATACCGATTGGGGAAGTGATACTAGCCCTTTTTTTTTCCTTCTGCCTTGGGTACAAGTGCCTCCTGCACAAGCGCGTTGATGGGGTATGAGGGAGGTACGGGCTAGCGAGGCCGACAAAATCCGAGATTGGCTAACATTAAGCATCTACCAGTGTTAGTTTTTCGCGCAACTTAGCCTATAGTTGATTGTGAATTGGCGTTTAGTTAACAAGCTGTAATCTACTATCCCCGACTCTAATGAAGCTTAATAATAGACAGGGGTCTGATCAAGACAGTCCCCCTTCGGAAGAAGTAAAAAATTTTCCGGTGGCTGCAGATTCCGCCAATCCCTTTAGACGCAAGTCTGGTTATGTAAATGTAGATAGTATTGATATCGATCCTATGGTCAATCCCAAAGACATAATGCCCAGCAGTGCCGCCAAAATCAAAGTAATTGGCGTCGGCGGTGGTGGGGGCAACGCCGTTAACCGGATGATTGCTAGCGAGGTTTCTGGTGTCGAGTTTTGGTGCGTGAATACAGATTCCCAAGCTCTGGTTCTCTCAAATGCTCCGAAACGCTTGCAAGTCGGACAGAAGTTGACGCGCGGTTTGGGCGCGGGGGGCAATCCGGCGATCGGCCAAAAGGCTGCGGAGGAATCTCGCGACGAGGTTGCTAATGCTCTGAATCATGCGGATTTGGTATTTATCACGGCCGGCATGGGCGGCGGTACGGGCACGGGCGCGGCTCCGATCGTGGCTGAGGTCGCTAAGGAAATGGGCGCTTTGACTGTGGGCATAGTGACGCGGCCTTTTACGTTTGAGGGACGGCGGCGCACCAGCCAAGCTGAGGAAGGGATTGCGGCTTTGCAAACCCGGGTGGATACGCTGATCGTGATTCCTAACGACAAGCTGCTGTCTGTGATTTCGGAACAAATGCCGGTGCAAGAAGCTTTCCGAGTTGCTGACGATATCCTGCGCCAAGGGGTTCAGGGTATTTCTGACATTATTACTATTCCCGGTTTGGTGAATGTTGACTTTGCTGACGTGCGGGCAGTAATGGCGGATGCGGGTTCGGCTTTGATGGGCATCGGCGTGGGTTCTGGCAAGTCGCGGGCTAGGGAGGCTGCGATGCAGGCTATTTCTTCGCCTCTGCTGGAAGCTTCGTCTATTGAGGGCGCTAGAGGTGTGGTGTTTAACATCACTGGCGGTACTGACATGACGCTGCACGAGGTGAATGCGGCGGCTGAGACGATTTACGAGGTTGTCGATCCGAATGCTAATATTATTTTTGGAGCGGTGATTGACGAGCGGCTTCAGGGCGAAATTAAGATTACTGTGATCGCTACTGGTTTTTCGGGGGAAGTTCCGTCGCCTCCGACTCCGGGGCGGACGCAAAATGTTAATGCTCCTTGGCGGGCTGCAACTGTACCGGCGACTCCTGCTCAACAGACGCCCGATCCGAAAACGAAACCGCCGCAGGATTTGGGATTGGATATTCCTGAGTTTTTACGCAACCGTCGCCCGCCAAGATGATTTTAGATTTTAGATTTTAGATTTTGGATTTTGGATTTTGGATTGAATCTCCAATCTCCAATCTCCAATCTAGAAAAGCGAAAATCTCAAATCGAACATCTCCAATCGAAAATCTAAAATCTAAAATCTAAAATTTCTAGGGTTTGTCCTGGTTCGGGTTCGAGGAGTTGGGTGGAGAGTCCCGATTTTGCTAGTAAATCGCGAAATTCGGGGATGCTGCCGACCGATCGCACTAACATTGGTAAAATGCCTGTGGCTCGGATGTCTCCCGCCGCTGTCGGCACGAAAAACCTAGGCTTTACGGTTTGGGCAAGCTTCAGGGCTTCCGAAGGGCCGATGATGACTTGTCCGAGGAAGGGGAAAATTTGACCGATGACTGGGGCGATCGCTACGTCTACTGTATCTATTTTCTGTTTTACTTTGTCTAATGGCGGTAAGTGCGGTTCGTAGTACAGTGTCTCGCCGCTGTTTAAGTCTTTGAGCAAATAGCCGTTTTCTTCTTGTCCGGGCTGGATTTCGGCTCCGGGTACGGCGGTTATTTGTAACTTTTCTTGATAATTAAATTCTTGCCAATTTGCTAAAGATGTGATATTGGTGTAGCCTAAACTTCTGAGGACTTTGGCGGCCGTCGGCGAGGCGATCGCGGGAATTGTGCGATCGAGCAGTTCGAGTGTGGGCCTGTGACAGTGGTCGTCTAATCCTTGGGAAATTAGGATGAGGTCGATCGGCGGTAAGCTGCTGGGAGTGAAGGCGACGGGGGTGTTGTGGTAGGCGGTGAACAGCCAGGGTTGACCGTAAAATACGAGGGGATCGACCAGCCAGGGATCGACGAGGATGGTTTGGCCTGCGATGTGGAAGATCCAAGAGTTGAGGTCGATTCGGGTGAGTTTCACAGTTGTTTGCAATAATTCTTTACATTTGGTTTAATCATAGCTAATTTTGTTTGGGAATTTTAACCCCTTCGGAAGCACAGGCGGGACGCCCGTGCCACGATGAACCCAGATATTATTGGGATATGTCTGTGTTTATCTGCAGTTGAAAAAAGATGATTAAATCGATGATTCCTGTGGCTTTGACAGTGGCGGGTTCGGATAGTGGCGGCGGGGCCGGAATTCAGGCGGATTTGCGGACTTTTGCGTTTCACTGCGTGCACGGTACGAGTGCTTTGACTTGCGTGACGGCTCAAAATACTTTGGGGGTGATGCGAGTTGATGCTTTGTCTGCTGAGGCTGTGGCGGCTCAAATTGAGGCGGTAGTTGGGGATATTGGGGTGGATGCTGTGAAGACTGGGATGCTGTTGAACCGGGAAATTATGGCGGCGGTGGCTTCACAGGTTGAGGCTTTGGGAATCAGGAATTTGGTTGTCGATCCGGTGATGGTTTCACGATCGGGCGATCGATTGATTGATGAGGGGGCGATCGCATTTTTGCAGGATGTTTTGATTCCAATGGCTGCTGTCGTGACTCCGAATCGGTTTGAGGCGACTATTTTGAGCGGTTTGGAGATTGATTCTGTGGACGATATGCAAAAGGCGGCGGAGAGAATTCACAGTTTAGGGGCGAAGGCGGTTTTGGTAAAAGGCGGCGGGATGAAGGGGGATTTGCGGGGGATTGATGTTTGGTTTGACGGTACGCGGTTGGATGTGTTGAAGACTGAAAATGTTGACACTGGGAATACTCACGGGACTGGTTGTACTTTGAGTGCTGCGATCGCGGCTAATTTGGCTTTGGGGAAAGATTTGTTTACAGCGGTAACATTGGCTAAGGATTATGTTACTACTGCTCTCAAATATGCTTTGGATCTTGGGGAAGGCCAAGGGCCAGTAGGTCATTTTTTCCCGCTGTTGAAGGAAGAAGAAAGAAGGGGCAAGAAGTCAACAGTCAGTTAATTTCTTAATTTTTCAGGCGATAGGGCGATCGCCACCAAGTCTTCGATTTTCTTAATATTGGGATCGCCGGCCAAATAACCAATCCCTCGGTGCAAGTGCAGGCGAAACTGTTTCGCTAGAGTTTCTTTTTCTGTGCCTAAATTGTCTTGGTGACACCGCTGCTTGAGGGCAATTATCAAGATATCGGCCATGTCGCCGCCGAAGACATCCCAGCTTAATTCGACGTTGCTGTCGCTGGGAATTGGTACTGGGGATGGGATGCTGGGCTCGGCGAGCGATCGGCAAAATCCCCACCTGCATAAAATATTCCACTGATCGATTTTGGTCGATCGTTTCAGTTTTGATAGTTGGTCTTTGCCTGTTTGGGATAGGCGGATGCGATCGAGTGGTGGTTCCATGAGTTTGAGATTGTTTGGTATATTGTAAAAAGTGTTAATATTGAAGAAGCAAAGCCTCTAGATAACTAAAAGTAATTAACATTTTTTTACACGGCGCAACTTGATTAAATCGTTTTTTTTTGGTATTTTGATTGTATTAGGATTTATCCTGAATAATGGGATGGTGGCGAAAATTTTATTTTCGCCACCATCCCATTATCCTATATATACTACCGCAACCCCAGGGCAAAGTCAAGGGGTTGTGGCTATTTTTTAGGGCGAGTTTTTATTCCCAGAAGTAACCTTTTTCGACGGTGGTTTGGTGTTTGGCGGAGTCGTATTTGAGGAGGTAGCTGTGGGCTATCGCCTCTAATTCTTGGAGTTTTTCGTATTCTACTTTTCTAATTTCCGTGTCGGTAGAAAGCAGGATAACTTGGTGGCTGGCTGAGGGGAAATAGCGTTCGACTAGGTTGTTTCTGTGGGAGGAGTCGAGGCGGCCCAAGGGAGTGTCGATCGCCACTGGCAATTGTCTCCCCGATACTCTCGCCAATCCCCACAAAAAGGCGATCGCCAGCAATTGTTTTTCCCCGGCCGAAAGTCGGTGTTTGGGTACGGGTTTGCCTTCTGGATCGTAAATGGAGAGGCTAAATGTTTGAGTGTCGATCGCAACTCTGTGCACGAGGTCGGTTTTGTGCAACAGGTAGCGGAAACAGTCGGTAATTTCTATTTCGAGTTTGTTGAGTTTTTTGAGGGTGAGTTTTTCTTTAAAGAGTTTCAGGGTAGCTTGGGCTTTGGCAATCGAAGCGATGACGTGTTGGCTGTTTCTGATGGTGATGTATTCGCTGCTGTAGTTTTCTAGTTCTTTTTGGTTTTTGGCTAATTCTCTCTCTAATTCATCGACGCGGCGGTTGGCTGATTCCAAGGCTGCGGCTGCGATAGCGACTGCTTTTTGGGCTTTCCTGACTTCTTCTTCTAGTTTTTCGTAGGCTTCCGGGGAAGCGGCGGCGGCGAGTTGTCTGTCTGTAAAGTCGATTTCTGATTCGATATTTTTGATTTCTTCTATTTGGTCGCGGGCTAGAATTTGCTGGGCTTTGATTTGGTAGCTAAGGAGGTTTTCTAGTTGCTGGATGCTGTTGTTGTCGGCGTTCATCCAGGGCGGAACGTCTGTTCCGGCTTGCTGTTCGAGTTCTTGGTTTTCTTGGCGGATGAAGTCTTGAATTTTATCTAGCTGTTGGGGATTTAAGGAGATTTCCGCGATATAGTTGAGGAGGCGATCGCTTCTTTGTTTGATAACATTTTGGGCAATCTTTGCTTGCTGCTGGCTGGCTTCTGTTTCTGCTTGAATTTTTGCTTCACTTAGCAAAGGCGAAATTAGGGCTAGTGGTAGCGTATTTGATGCCAATTCCATCATGGCTTGACGGCTTTTGTCTGCCTGATTTCTGTAGTTGTTTAGCTTGCTGTCTAGCTGACTGCGATCGGCGGCAATTTTCCCGCCTTCATAAATAAACTTTTCTGATGCTTGTTGCTGATTTTTTTGAGCTTTATCTAATTCGTTTTTAAAGCTGGCTTGTTCTTGCTTAGCTAAGTCTATTTCATCAGTAATTTTATTAAATGTTTGTTCGATTTTCTCTAAAGCAGCCAAGTCTTTTTTGCCAGCAATTTCTTTCCGCTTGCGGCCGGCTAAAATTTCTAAATCGACGGCGAGGCGTTCTGCTAATTCTAAACCTAAAAGAGATTTAATCGCCCCGACGACAAACTCCGGCGGTGTTTCGAGTTCGGCGAGTTCTTTTACTTGTTCGCCGTCAAACAAAAATAGGTTGGATATTCCGACGGGTAAAAGGGTTTCGATGTATTCGTCCCAGGTGTTAGTAATTGCTTTGTCCGACCACCAATCGCTGACAATCTCGCTGTATATGAGAATGCTTAAGGTGTCTTTGATGTCTAATTTTTTCCAGTATCTAACTATTTTGAATTGAGTTAATTTGTCGTCTTGGACTTGTTCAAATGTTAGTTCGACGCGGGTATCTTCTAATGGGGGAGTGTGGCGGTTGACGCATTGATTGAGAAAGTCGCTGTAGCTTAAATTGCCTCTGGTGGAACATTGGGCGCGACCACCGTAGAGGGCGAGGCGAATGGCGTCCATGAGGGTGGTTTTGCCGCCGCCATTCATGCCGCCAAATAAAATAACTGGGCAGGGATTTCCGTCTTTTTCGGGGCGGAGATTGATGGTTTGGGTGCCTGCATAGGGGCCGAAGTTTTTGAGGACGAGTTCGAGGAATTGCATTGTAGATGTTGTCGGTGGTTGCTAATTTGTTTGGTAGGTACGTCAGCGATTGGGCTATCCATTATGTCGAGAATAATGATAGCTGACGCACCTTACGCAGGGTAAATTTTGATTTAAGAGATTTAATCTTTGCTATTTTTATCTCCTACATCGGGAGTAGAAAATTTGATGTCTGCCCAAGATAGCTGTCTGCTTTGATTGCTGTTGCTTTCGAGTTCTTCTTTAAGTTTGGCAATATCAACGGTATCGTTTTTGGCGGAACTGTTGGTTTGGGCGATCGCATCTTTGAATTGCTGAATTTTTTCCGTCGGATTTGCTTTAATATCTTCCACCGCTTTTTTTAAATTGCGTTGATAGTGGGCGTTGCCAATTGCTTCTTCCTTCGATCGCGAACTGGTTTCAAAGCATTTGTCCAAATCGGCGTAAATGCCTGTACGTCGGGGTTTCGTGTAGTATTGGCGTTCTGTATCAAGGAGTTTTGCCATCAATTCGAGGTGCATTTTGTCCTCGCTGCAAATCTCTTCGATCGCAGTCCATTCATCGCTACCGAGGAGTTTTCTTTCAGCGGCGGGACGGGAATCTTCAAAAGGTTCGCCCGTGACTTCTTCGTAAATTCGGGGTAAACTGTCGTCGAATTCGTGCTTTTCTTCCAACCAAATTCGGCGGATTTCGCTAAGTTCTTCTGGGGTAATTAAGGTGATGTCGCGCATTTCTAGGGGTGCGGTTTTGCGGATTTGGGTTTGTGCTTCCAAGACTCGTCTCAGCCAGTGTTCTCGCCAGATTTTGGTGTAGGGCCCTGGGATGGGTTCGACGGAGGTTGTGTCGTCGCCCATGTTGCGTTCAAACAGTTCTACTCTACCGTAGATGCGGCGGAAGTCTCTTTTATCGCGATCGTTTTTAATGTCTAATTCGTTGCGAATATCGAGAAGAGGCTGCATCCATTCTTTTTCCTCATCGTTTTGAATCATTGCCTCCATAGATTTATCTTGGCTTACCATTGTGCAAACCCAGCAGCCAAAGCGAGAACTGCCGCAGCTAGGGGTAGAAGTATCGACAACTAAAGGACATTCATTGTCGGCTGTTGCACCTCGATACATGGTAAATAAATCTTTGTTGCTATTTTCCCAAGGATTAGCCCACTGATTTAGATAAATCCAGACTTCATCAGTTCGCCAATCTTCTATCGGACTATAAATTAGGGAATTAGGCAGACTAGGACTCTGATAAAGCAGAGATTTAATGGAACTAGAATTATTATTTAGACGGTCACTCATGCGACCTATTTCATGTTTCTCCATTGAAACCGCGCGTTTAGTGCTTTCAGCTTTGCGAGTCCCCAATATAAGAATTACTTCTCCATTGATTCTCACCATATCACGCACAAACCGATTAGAAGGAAGGATTTTCAGGCGTTCAGTACACCAGCGAAATCCATGTCTCGGTGCTGGGTAGCCTTTTCCCATCAAGTTTACCCAGAAAGTATCTTTGACATCTGGATAAAGCATATAAGGTTCTATTGGTAGCTGTTGCTCTATAGCAGCAGACTTCATCTGTTTTAATGACTGACGTACCCAAGTAGAAACTATCGGGTTTTCTACAAGTGTATCTGTTGTGATTACATAGATTTTTTTCGTTCTTTTTTCAGGTGGCAATTCTGCTATCGCATACCAGATAAGCTGCACTACCGTAGTGCTGTCTTTTCCGCCGGAATATCCTAAAACCCAAGGTATATCATCTAAACAATATAACTCTTTAATTTCTTTACTTAATTTTTCGATTTCTGCCACTAACTCACTAACACTACGGGGTGGAAAGAGTGGTATTTTCATTGTTTCTGTCATGTCTTTAACCTCAGTTACTTAATTAAGCTCTAAATACATTCAGCCGATGCCATTCTAGCGATTCAAGTCTTGGTAAATCTTGGTCGGAAGCCGGCAGGAGAATAGTTTCACTATGAAAATCTTTCATACATTTGGCATTGGGGGATTCCTCTTCTAAGTCATCAGCGACGATAATTCGGTAATTATCATCTATAGCAAACCAACCCTGGTCAAAAGCCCAATGATGATTTTTACACAATGATATCCCATTATTTATTTGATTATCATAAAACTTGGAAAACGGCTTAATATGTGAGCCATCTACAATAGTTTGAGTGAGATTCCTGATGACTTTCAATCGACAAAATGCACACTTGTAGTCATATGTATGTACTACTGCTTTCCTGAAAAAAGCATTTCTAACAGCAGATTTGGTTAAATAAAATTTCGGTTCTGCGTCAGGAATTAATGCTGAGTCTGATAGTTCTCTTTCTGTCTGAGTAACTTTTTCAAAGTCTTGATTAACTTGTAAAATATCTCCAATATCGTCCCTATTTAATGAAAACCATGTCGCAATCAGTGTATCTATTAATTCCGATCTCGAATTTTGGTCTTGAAGTAAATCGAATAATTCATTATCCCAACTACCGTATTCTACAGCTTCTCTTAGCTTGTTAGTGGTCTTAGGCTTAGAACCATTAAATCCCGACTTTAATGTTTTATGCCAGAAACCATCGCCTTCCAAATGCCAAAATGGATAGTGCAAACCACGATTGTGAGATTCAGAACCTAAGATATCCCAATATTTATTAAAGGTTTTAATTAAGTCGTCTGAAACATAAATTCGATTATCCCTAATTATTCCTTGAGCAATTAGATCGATGATTGATAATAGTAATATTGGCTTATGATTAGCTTGACCACGTTGGCGTGTATTACTGACATTAAGAGAGGCAAAACGTTGGCGATAGTATGCTAAATTCTTATTTTCGGACTCTTCTCCTGTAGTCATTTCCTCCTCCCGCTATGATTAAATACAATCCGATCTAAAATTTTACACTCTTTTCAACAAAAAGTTAACCGCCGCAAGGCACAACCATAACGCAGAAACTAGACAATTTAAGCAGTGTCAGCCGACTAAAAAGTAATTTTTTAGCCTAAACAGGAGATAATTATATCACTGTCTGCGTGCATCAGCCGTTCCCAAACCCAACCGCTTTTTCAAATAATCTGTCATCCAACTAACACTCGCCCTTGACTTAGAAATCCCCCCTTTCAACAAAATCCCTTCCTCCCAATCAGGATTAGAAATCGACCAATCAACCTGCTGCAAAAGGCTCAAACGTTCCTCCCAACTCTCAGGAAAAACCGACAGCAAAGCGGCCCCAACTTCCCCCAAACTCTCAAGCACAACACTGTGACAGTGTACGCAATCCCGGCGCATTTCCCCCGCCGCAACTTGCTTGTGCAGAACTAATTGCCAATCTGGAATAAAACTGCAAACCGCATTCCAATAACTAACCGCCAGTTGTATTTTTTGAGCAAGTTCTTCCTCTTTCTGTTCTTTTTTGGTGCGAGAACCAGAGGGTTTTGCCTGTTCGCTGCCGTGAATATTAGACAGCAAAGCCATGATAGCACGATCGATCGCACTCAGCGTAAACAATTTGTGCGATCGCCCGTTCAAACTCCCCTTCTCCATCTCAGTCAAACACCGGAAAACCTCAACCTGCTTAACAACCGCCTTCACCACAAAAGCGCGATCGTCCCGGTGGTTGTAAAGTAGACTGAGTGACGCCTCCAAAGGAACTTGAAAACCGTTCAAATCAGCAAACATCTGCTGCGATTTTTCCAATCCAATATCGAGAAACAAAATCAGCGCCACCGTCTCATATCCCAACTGCGGATTTTCCCTCAAAGCCATCTCAAAAGCCGCGCGCCGATGCTGTCCGTCATTAATAGTAAACTTAGCATCCATCGGCACTCGCAAGCGACCGATTTTCCGTTCTTCGGCCTCATTTCCCACTGCTTCAAAAGTAATATCCGCATCAATCGAAGCAGCAATTGCCCCACAAGTATAATTTGTAGGATTCTTAACAAAATACTCAGCTATTTCGGGAATCCTAGCTTTGTTAAGCGCGCGTTTCTCCCGCATAGAGGGCGGCAAATCTTCAGATTCAAAGGGAAACAATTTCGGCAAAAAACGCACCGGACACATCGACACGTAATATTCGCGGCCCGCTTGAATGCCCCGAATTACCGGCAAAATGTATTCAAAAGAAGGAGTAGACATATTTTAGAATGGGGCATTGGGAATGGGGCATTGGGCATGGGGCATGGGGCAGAGAAATTAAGCATTAATAGCTATTGATTTTTTTCGGCTTTTATGGTAATAAGGTGGGCTAGTAGGGCATAACTTAAGTATTCCACAAGGTTTTTTTAAAAACAAGTGTTGACATAAACTTTAATATATGATATTTTTTGAAAAAATAGCCTAATTATATAAAAACCGCCGATGAACACCAACCCAGCGGATGACCTCGCTATAAAAATTTTAGAAAAAGAAAATAGCGACAGACAGGAAATCGCACTTTTATTAGATAATTATTTAGGAAAGGACGATCGCATTTTCGTACAAAAAACCCAGATGGGAAACAGCGAAGCATACATCGGTTCAGTCACCCTAGAATGGTTAGACTCTCGCGTCCGTTTCGCCTCCCAGATGCCGCTTTTCCGCCAAAAATTCGACCTCCAAACGAACAACATCGTCCGCGACGACGAAACCATTGACGAAATTATCCAGCGTCCCTTAGATTGGTCGCGCCAAGCCGCCCTCACTCAATATTTAGCCGCCAGAAAATCGCACAAATTCCCCGCAGTTTTAGTAGTCGTCAGTCCCCCGTGGGTAGATAATCCTCTAGCCGAGGAATGGGATAAAAATGGCGTAGCAACCAAATCCGCGACTGAATTTACATCCTTTGATAAAAACGAGAACTTAGGGCTTTTGAATGTCTCTCAAAAAGTCTCAATTTTTGCCTTAGACGGCCAGCATCGCCTGATGGGAGTCCAAGGTTTAATGAGTTTAATTAAAACCGGAATCCTGCAAAGATACAACAAAAATAAAAAACCTGTCGGCGCTGCAATTACTCTGGAAGATTTAGCAGAAGAGTATCAAATCGACCCCGAAACAGTGTATAAATTAGCTCACGAAAAAATCGGAATTGAGTTTATCCCGGCGGCGGTAGCGGGGGAAACGCGACAGCAAGCACAACGGCGCGTGCGATCGATCTTTGTGCACGTTAACCTAATGGCGGTAACGCTGAGTCAGGGCCAGCTAGCATTATTGAACGAGGACAACGGATTTGCGATCGCAGCCCGAAAAATTGCCGTCACCCATCCCTTATTAAAAGAACAAGAAGACAGAAACCCCCGCGTCAATTGGGACAGCGCCACAGTCGCAGCAAAATCAACTGTCTTAACCACATTGCAAGCGCTGCAAGATATGTCCGAACGGTATTTAGAATACAAATTCCCTCATTGGAAGCCGGAACGAAAAGGTTTAATTCCCATGCGTCCCGAAGATGAAGAACTAAAAGAGGGAATTGAAGAGTTTAAAAAATTGTTCGATCATTTAGCAACTTTACCCAGCTATCAAAGAATTGAAAGCGGCGAAGAAACGACTGAATTGCGCCGATTTAGTTTTGAAAAGCCAGGGGGCGAGGGAAATATTTTGTTCCGTCCAGTCGGTCAAGTTGCTTTAGCTAATGCTTTGGGAATTCTAGTATTTAGGAAGAAACTTTCCCTGAAATCTATTTTCGACAAACTCCGCAGGTACGATGTGGATGAAGGATTTAGCCATATGGACAATCCTGAGTCTGCGTGGTACGGAATTTTGTACGATCCGAACAAAAAGCGAATGCTAGTTTCTGGAAAGGATTTAGCGACGAAGTTAATTGTATATTTGGTGGGGGGAATTCAGGACGATATGGAGCGAGCTCATTTGCGGCAAGCGGTGGCGGAAGCGAGGACTTTTGAGGATAAAGCTGTTAGTTTTAACGGCCGATTTGTGCAGCCACAAGAGGTAGGATTGCCGCCAGTGCTTAGCTAAGTTTTTATTGGGCAAAGTCCACAGCGACGAAGACTTATAAAGCAGGAAGCAAATGGGTTTTGTATAATTGAATCTGCACCTTACCTAGAACCAGATTATGACCATCGCTGAACAGATTTACGCAATCGTCAAAACCCTTCCCAAAGACCAAGCCAGCGAAATTCTCACTTTCGCTGAATTCGTTTGTGCCAAGCACCTGAGCGCAAACCAACCAACAGACACCGTAGACTCTCTGATTCCTTGGACTGAACTTGTTTTTTCCCTTGCTGGAACTTGGGAAAAAGATTTTCCATCCCTGGAAGATATTCGTGCTGAATCTGGACAAGACATCCTGCGGGAGAGTCTGTAAATGTACGTTTTGGATACCAACACCTTGATCTACTATTTCAAAGGTCAAGGACAAGTTGCTCAAAACCTTGCTAATGTTTCTCCCCAGGAAATAGTCGTTTCTACGATCGTCCTTTTTGAGTTGCAAGTCGGCATTGCTAAATCCAATTCGCCGGCAAAACGCACCCAACAACTTCAGCAATTTTTGAGCAGAGTTAACGTTATTCCTTTCGATCGCGATGCTGCTCTTGCGGCTGCTACAATTCGCGCCCAGTTGGAGCAACAAGGTACTCCCATCGGCCCGATGGATGTTTTGATTGCAGGGACAGCCGTAGCCCTCCAAGCGACCCTCGTCACCCACAATGTCAACGAATTTTCTAGAGTTTCGGAACTTGCAATCGCAGACTGGTATTGACTAAAAAACTTCTCACAATCTGGCTTCCTTTAACAAAATAAGTTCGGCTCCTACAGGCAAATGATCGGACTCTGTTGCCTCCAAAACCGAACTAGATTTAGCACCCCAATGCTTTGAATACCAAATATAATCTATCCGGAAAACCGGATAATTTAATCTCCAATTCGACCTTTTTACCAAGAATTTAAGTTCCCAACCGTGAGGCCAGGTAAAACCAAACCCCCATCCCGATTTTTGGAAAGAATCTTGCATGACTTTCGGGTGCATCTCACTTTTGCAAATATATGAAAAAGGGCTCAAATGAAAAAGCTAGTAAAACTGTGAAAAAAGATGAGGTAAAAAAAATGACA
>NZ_SRRZ01000128.1 GCF_013179805.1 Microcoleus asticus IPMA8
GTTTTCTTTTTCACCCTCATTCTCTCCTGGCGCGGTGGCTCTAGTTCTTCTTTGGCCACCGTTCTCATCTTTGGTTAGTCTAAACTACAGTAAGTAAAGCGAATCTGAATAAGGCTGATTTGACTGAGGCATACTTGCTGGAAGCTGACTTTACTATGGCAAATTTAAGTGAGGCAATATTGACTCAGGCAAAACTTCAAAAAGCTAAATTCCAGAAAGCTAATTTCCGCCAAGTTAATCTGTCAGGAATGAATTTAACTAATGCGAATCTAGAACAAGCAAAACTTGACAGTACCGAGCTAAAATATGCTTGTCTTCGAGGTGCCAATTTAGAAAGAGCAAATCTGCGATATTCAAATTTGATCGGAGCTAATCTGATAGAAGCAAACTTAAGGAGGGCAGACTTTACTCGGTGTAACTCTTATGGCTGGAATATCAAAAATGCCGACTTAACTGGTGCTATCATGCCAGATGGAGAAATCTACCAGCCAGAAACCTCTGACGGAGAACTCTACCAGCCAGAAACTTCGGAAAAATTATCCCAAAAAGTGACATCTATGACGCGCAAAATTATTCGTACTGACAAAGCACCCGCACCCGTCGGCCCTTACAATCAAGCCATTGCCGCTACGGGCACTATGCTGTTTGTAGCTGGCCAAATTGCGATCGACATTAGACTAAACGATATTGTCTACACCGACGATGTGGCAAAACAAACGGAACAAGTTATGGCAAATCTGGAAGCCATTCTCACAGAAGCCGGCGCTACTTGGTTGGATGTGGTAAAAACTACGGTTTTCCTCAAAGATATGAATGATTTTGCCGCTGTGAATGCGGTTTATGCGAAATATTTTGATGCGGAAACTGCACCGGCGCGCGCTTGTGTGGAGGTTTCGCGTTTGCCGAAAGATGTGTTAGTTGAAATTGACTGTATTGCGGTGATTTGATTTAATATCAATTCCGGTGGCACTGGAATCATAGCCAACAGAGGACACGGCAATGCCGTTTCCCTACCCCAAAACGATCGATATTCGTCTATTAAAGAGGTAATCATCCCCCGATTAATTGTAGGGAAACGGCACTGCCGTGTCCTGACTGTAGGTAATATCTTTATATTTTATTCAGTCCGCGCAGGCGGACTTCGTTTGTGTAGTTGCGGTTTCAACCGCCGAATGATAAAAGAGGTAACTTTATATTTGATTGAGTCCGCTAGGAGTGAAGTTAATTTGTGTAGTTGCGGTTTCAACCGCCGAGGGTAAAGTGCGCGAATGTATTAACTTCTACAGCCGATCGCACTCTTGTCGATCTGTCGCTGTCGCGCACCTACTCTCAAATCAATCTGAAACAATCAGATTTAATCTCAACTAGCAATTAGCAATTACTAATCACCAGTTACCAATTAGCAATTAGCAATTACTCTACAAGTAATTACCAATTACCAACTGTAAACTATTTATTCAGCGCTTCGCGGGCGGCTACCGCTTCGTCGGGATGAATATTCAAGCGGGTCAAATTAATTCGACCTTTATTGTCAATTTCTCGCACTTTGACAATCACTTCATCGTTCACAGCTAACTCGTCTTCCACTTTCCCGACGCGGTAGTCCGCTAACTGGGAAATGTGAATCATTCCTTCTTTTCCTGGCAAAATTTCCACAAAAGCGCCGATCGGAATAATTCGAGTTACGCGGCCGACATACACGTCTCCTGCATTCAACTTGCGCGTCATGCCTTGGACAATGTTGTAAGCCCGCTGAGCTTTTTCGCTGTCGTTGCCAGCAATTGTTACGGTTCCGTCATCTTCGATGTCTATTTTGACACCGGTTTCTTCGGTGATGGCTTTGATCGTTTTGCCACCAGGCCCAATTACCAAACCGATAAATTCTGGATCGATTTTCAGGGTTAGCAAACGCGGTGCAAACGGCGACATTTCCTTGCGGGGAGTGTCGATGGTTGCCAGCATTCTTTCTAAAATGTGCAGTCTGGCCGGTTTGGCTTGGCGGATGGCGGTGGCAATCACATCTAAGGGCAAACCTTTGATTTTCATGTCCATCTGCAAAGCAGTAATCCCGGTGTCGGTACCGGCTACTTTGAAGTCCATGTCGCCTAAAAAGTCTTCAATTGCCTGAATGTCAGTCAAAATTCGGACTTCATCGCCTTCTTTAATTAAGCCCATTGCCGCGCCGCTGACGGGTTGGGAAAGGGGAACGCCTGCATCCATTAATGCTAGCGTTGAGGCGCAAACTGAACCCATTGAGGTGGAACCGTCGGAAGAAAGGATTTCTGAAACTACGCGAATCACGTAGGGGAAATCTTCTTTGGATGGCAAAACCGGGAGTAAAGCGCGTTCTGCCAGGGCTCCGTGACCGATTTCTCGGCGTCCGGGCGATCGCATCGGCTTGGTTTCTCCTACCGAAAACGGCGGGAAATTGTAGTGATGCAAGTAGCGTTTGTCTTGCTGCGGGTGCAAGTCGTCTCCTAAGTCTTGGGCGTCGCCCGGGGTTCCCAGGGTAGCTGCGGACAAGACTTGGGTTAACCCCCGATTGAACAGCGCACAGCCGTGTACTCGCGACGGCAGCACGCCTACGCGACAAGAAACGGGTCGCACCTCGTCTAGCTTGCGGCCGTCTACACGGACGCCATCTTCGAGGATTTGCTTCCGCATCATTTTTTTGGTAACGTCTTTGAAAACGTTGCCGATCGCCTTGCTGTTGGCAGTGGCCGCTAGTTTTACCGGATCGTCTTCCGAGAGTTCGGCGATCGCAGATTCGACTTCATTTGCCTTAACTTCGTCCAAAGCTGCATTCCGTATTGTTTTGTCTTTTTCAAATCTTGACAAAATGATGCGGATGGGTTCTTGGGCGCGAGCGCGAATAAAGTTTTCCAAGGCCGAGTCTAGGGATGGCCGTTCCTCTACCACCAAATCAATGCCCAATTCCGCCATAATTTCGCGCTGGGCTTGAATCAAGTCACAGGCTGCTTCATAGCCAAAGTCGATCGCCTCGATGATATCCTGTTCCGGCAATTGGTTAGCGCTGGCTTCCACCATGATTACTCCATCAGGAGAACCGGCTACCACCAGATCCAACTCGCCTTCTTTGATTTCGCTGTAGGTGGGGTTGATGATGAAATCGTCCCCTACCAAACCGACTCGCACTGCCGCCATCGGCCCGTAAAACGGCATTTTCGCCAGCAGTATCGCCACCGAAGCCCCCGTCACCGCCAAAACGTCCGGTGGCACTTGTTCGTCCATCGAAACCGTTGTTGCTACAACTTGGATGTCATCTCGCAGCCAGCTTGGAAATAGCGGACGCAGCGGTCGATCGATCAAACGGCCTGTCAAAGTCACTTTTTCTGGGGGACGCCCTTCCCTGCGCAAAAATCCACCGGGAATTTTACCGCCAGCGTAGAGTCTCTCTTCGTAATCCACCAACAGGGGCAGGAAATCAATTCCCTCTCTCCCCTGCGATCGAGTCGCTGTCACCAAAACCGCCGTGTCACCCGACTGAATCAAAACTGCACCGCCTGCTTGAGGCGCTAGTAAACCAATCTTCAGTCTAATATCCCGTCCATCGAAGGATATTGACTTGTCTATCTCTACCATGTAGCACTGCTTCCTTATCTACCACATTCTTTCTCTGTCGGGATCGTAACATTACCACAGGATGTTTGAGAGTCCGACGCCAAAAGACAGGGATAATCGCCTCGCGATCGACTGTCTGCGTCTCGATTGTAAGCATTTATACTCGATAATTATTTTTTGCAGTCTGGGGTCGATTCTCCGGTCGATCGCCCGCTAAACGCCTGCCATAGATGGTACGATGAATTTTCATTTGCGAATTGGGACGTTGAAGGAAGAAGGAAGAAGGATTTAGTTATCTAGGGCTGGGAATAAGCCGTAAGGTGCTTAGGTTGCACCCTACAGATACAGGTTCTACCTAATTCCTGTCTGGGGATCAAAATATCCTTTGTTTGTTTAAAATTTTATTCATAAATCCCATATAAATGCTGTAGTCAGCCTCGAACTTAAATAAAAATATCAGGGTAAAAAAAATGGCCATTTTACACGGCAGTTGGCAAGTTGAGAATGATAATAGTTGCTTATTTATTTGGGGAGAAACTTGGCGAAAAATTGGGGCGATTGATACCCTAGAATCGGGGATAAATCTACCGCATCCCTTAGCAATGACCGAAGCTGAATTTAAGACTTTCCTAAATTCATTGCAGCAGTCAGGAAAACTCAACTGGCAATTACCGGAAACCGCTGAAACTCCACCGGAAAAAAGTAAAAAAACTAGGCGATCGCCCAAAACTCAAAACGCAGCAGAAATTCCCGCCCAAAACTCCTCAATTCAAAGGGAAATTCGGGCGATCGCACTTCCGACCAAAATCTCAGAATCGAACGCAAATCTGATGCCGCAACACTCAGCAGCAGCACTTGAAGAATCGGCCAAAACCGAGGAAACATACCTTTATCCCTGGCAAGTCGAGGGTTTTTGTCTCAACCCTCAAGCAGCTTTTGTTTTATTGCAATCACTACCGCTTAACAGCACGGAACCAGACTCTTTCGTCGGCTCAGATTTGCGTTTTTGGTCTCATATTGCTAGGTGGAGTTTGGATTTGTTGGCAAGATGCAAATTTTTGCCGGGATTGGAGAAACAGTCGGACGGTTCTGCTATTGCTAAATGGCAACCGCTGTTAGATAGTTCTACAGACATACTCCGCCTCGCCACTTTTGTCAAGCAAATGCCGACGGCTTGCCGAACATATCAATCGAAGGAAGAAGGAAGAAGGAAGAAGGAAGAAGGAAGAGGGGGAAAGGAAGAAGGAAGAGGGAAGAAGGAAGAAGGAAGAGGGGAAAAGGAAGAAGAATCCAGTCAATTGCCTTTAGCGGTGGATTTGCCGATGGGGGCGGAGGAATTGGTGTTAGGCTTTTTGAGTAGTATTGTAGATAGTCAAGTGCGATCGGCTGCTAGCTCTACTTTAGACATCAAAACAGTTTCTCCTGTGCGCGAGTGGCTGCAAGCTTTGCAGCAGGAATCTGGGATTGTGCAAGTAGAATCAGCAGCTTTAGAAAACTTGGCAACCAAGCTGAGTGCTTGGACTGCACCGCTGCAAAACCAACTATCTCAACAAAGTCAATTTCGCACTTGCTTTCAACTCATACCACCAGCGCCCGGTAAAGCCAACTGGAGTTTAAATTATTGCTTGCAAGCAGCAGATGAAGCGGAATTTTTGGTAGACGCGACAACTATTTGGAACAACTCAGTCGAGCGTTTGGCTTATGCGGGGCGGACAATAGAATTGCCTCAAGAAACTTTGCTAAGCGGCTTGGGTTTAGCCTCGAAACTTTATCCGTTAATTGAACCGAGTTTACAAGCCCAGCGGCCTCAATCTTGCCAATTAAATCCCCTGCAAGCATACGAGTTTATTAAGTCTGTAGCTTGGCGGTTTGCTGATAGCGGGTTGGGCGTTGTTTTGCCGCCGAGTTTGACAAAGGCGGATGGTTGGGCGAGTCGTTTGGGTTTGAGCATTCAAGCGGAAACTCCGAAAGTGAATCCGGCGAAAGGTGGGCTGGGATTGCAAAGTCTGCTAAATTTTAAGTGGGAATTGACGATCGGCGGACAGCGCATTTCTAAGGCAGAGTTTGACAGATTGATCGCGTTGAATTCGCCTTTGGTGGAAATTAACGGCGAGTGGGTAGAGTTGCGCGCGCCGGATGTGAAAGCCGCTCAAACTTTTTTTGCCAGCCGCAAAGAGCAAATGACTCTTTCTTTGGAGGATGCTTTGCGTTTGGCCTCGGGCGATTCTCAGACGATTGAAAAATTGCCTGTGGTGAATTTTGAGGCGACGGGTCAACTTCAGGAATTGTTGAATACTTTGAGCGATAATCAAGCCGTAAGTGCGATCGCAACTCCGGCTAGTTTCCGAGGACAATTGCGGCCTTATCAAGCCCTAGGAGCAGGCTGGTTAGCATTCTTAGAACGCTGGGGTTTGGGTGCTTGTCTCGCGGACGATATGGGATTGGGGAAGACTATCGAGCTAATTGCTTTCCTCGTACACTTACAGGAACAAGATTCTCTAGAAGCGCCAACATTACTGGTTTGTCCGACATCGGTATTGGGCAATTGGGAGCGCGAAGTCAAGAAATTTGGCCCGACGCTAAAAGTGTTAGTTCACCACGGAGACAAACGCGCTAAAGGCAAAGCATTTGCGACGGCAATTAAGGAAAAGGATTTAATCATTACCAGTTACGCCCTAGTGTTTCGCGATGCGAAGGAATTTCAAGGCATTAAATGGCAAGGATTGGTTTTAGATGAAGCGCAAAATATTAAAAATTCCGAGGCGAAGCAGTCGCAAGCGGTGCGGCAAATCGAGGCATCTTTTAAAATTGCGCTGACGGGAACTCCAGTGGAAAATAGACTGCAAGAATTGTGGTCAATTTTGGAGTTTCTGAATCCTGGTTATTTGGGGCCGCGCAATTTCTTTCAGCGCAGATTTGCAATTCCGATTGAAAAATACGGAGATAGGGAATCATTGCAGACTTTGCGATCGCTCGTTCGGCCTTTCATCCTCCGCCGCCTGAAAACTGACAAAGAAATCATACAAGATTTGCCCGAAAAACAGGAGATGACTGTATTTTGTGGTCTGGCAAATCAACAGGCGGTATTATATCATAAAATAGTCGAAGAGTCAATAGCTGAATTAGAGTCAGCCGAAGGTATTCAGCGCCGGGGAATGATTCTGGCTTTGCTGGTAAAACTCAAGCAACTTTGCAACCATCCGGCTCTTGTGAAAGCAGAAGCTAAGCCGAAAGAATTGGAGATTAAGAGTCAGGAATCGGGGAAATTGCAGCGGTTGGTGGAAATGTTAGAAGAGGTTTTAGCAGAAGGCGATCGGGCTTTAATTTTTACTCAATTTGCCGAATGGGGAAAACTCCTGAAACCGCATCTAGAACAGCATTTAGGGCGAGAAGTTTTGTTCTTGTACGGAGGAATTAAGCAACAGCAGCGGGAAGAAATGATCGATCGCTTCCAGCACGACCCCCAAGGCCCGCCGATTATGATATTATCCTTAAAAGCGGGCGGCACAGGTTTGAACTTAACCAGAGCAACCCATGTTTTCCACTATGACAGATGGTGGAATCCCGCAGTAGAAAATCAGGCAACTGACCGCGTATTTCGCATCGGCCAAACCCGCAACGTGCAAGTCCACAAATTTGTCTGCACGGGCACGTTAGAGGAGAAAATACACGATATGATCGAAAGTAAGAAAGCTCTAGCCGAACAAGTGGTCAGTGCAGGTGAAAACTGGCTCACCGAACTCGATACAGACCAACTTCGCAATTTACTAATTCTCGATCGCAATGCTATTATAGAAACGGAAGAAGAATAATATGTTTAATTTTCTTCGGTTTCTAGTGAGGACTTTACTTCTCAAAAATCCGAGGAATTACGCACTCTGACCACAGAAACCGGGTTTATTACCAGAATTAAAGGTTAGAGTCCAGTTTTTTCGTAAAAAACCCGGTTTCTGACTCTCCTAGATAACTAAAGCTTTCTTCCTTCTTCCTTCTTCCTTCTTCCTTCTTCCTTCTTCCTTCGGCTTATGATTGACAGAGAATGGTGGACACAACAGTGGTTAGATTTAATAAATACCTACCGCTTCAAAAAGCGCTTAGAACGTGGCTGGCAATACGCGCGCGAGGGAAAAGTTCTCAGCATTAACTTCCCTAACCAAGAAGTAATCGCCCTAGTTCAAGGAACAGATCCCAAACCCTATCAAGTTTCTTTAGGACTCGACACATTGAGCGATGAAGATTGGGATTATGTGATTGAAAATATGTCGCAAAGAGCAGTTTTTTCAGCTAAATTACTAGCAGGAGAAATGCCACACAATATTGAGGATGTATTTGCTGCCGCCGGCAAAACACTATTTCCGTTAAGTTTATCTGATATTCGATCGCGCTGTAGCTGTCCTGATCCCAAAAATCCTTGCAAACACATCAGTGCAGTATACTACTTATTGGGCGATCGCTTCAGTGAAGACCCTTTCGTACTCTTTCAATTGCGAGGCCGAACAAAAGAGCAAATTTTGACAGCACTCCGTCAAAGACGCGGTACGCAAGGGGAGGAAAATTCCCAACTCAACTCTGGCGAAAATTCCCCCGCTGCGAATTCTAAATTGCCGAAGGTCGATCGCTTTTGGGAATACAACCAGCAGCTAGAATCATCTCTAGTAGTAATTGTACCCCCACCGAGCAGCGAAACAGTATTAGATATCTTAGGCCCAATTCCCCTCGCAACCGACGGAAAAGGAACCGCTAGCAAATCATCGCCCGCATCTGAGGCGCTAAAACAGCATTTTGCCAAAATTTACCAAGCAGTTAGCCAGCAAGCAGTTTTAGCAGCACTAAAACGGGGCGAAGGAGATTAACTTTTTTTGTAGGGCTATAGCCCTTGGGGCGACAATTTCTAATTGCGTTTAGCAGTAGAAGGCGGGTTTGTGAAGCGCAACCAAGTTGCCAAAGTGGCTACGGCGAAGATTGAAGCAAAGCTAAAAGTTAAGAAAGTCTCAAATGCTGACATAAGGCTGTTCCAATTTGGTGAACGAAGGAATCTTGCTATTTATTTTTATATCAGCATCGATCGAGCTTTTCAACCGATCGCGCACAAAGTTTTTAATGCTTAAAGCTTTGTAACATTCCATCAAACAACATTACAATCATTTCAGATTATTGATAACTCCGATTAATTCCTGGGGGCGTTCGATCAAAAAATCGGGATTGTGTGCCGCCAAAGCTGACCGAGAATTAAAACCCCAACCGACAGCAATTACTTTAATTTTAGTTTTTTTAGCTGCTTCTATATCTCTAATTTCATCTCCAACATAAACGACTTGTTCGGGATTAATATTTTGTTTATTTAACCATCGATTAATTACTTTATGTTTTCCAAAAGTTGTTCCTGAATAAATAAAATCAAAGGTATCTTGCAACCCATTTTTTTCAAGCGAATCCCAAACATTTTCTCTAGAATTAGAGGTAATAATACCCAGTTGAAAACCGCTGTTTTTTAACTCTAACAAAACTTCTTTAATCCCGGTAAATAAATGAATATTCGGAATTTCACTCCGCAACTCTGCTTTCAGCTTTCTAATTAGCAGCGGGAATTTGAAGATGGAAATTCCCGAATACATCAGAATTTGCCAAGAATTTAAATTGCTAAGTTGAGCCAGTTCCTCTTTGGTTGCCGACTTAAAGCCAAATTCAACTGACAAACGGTTGGTGATACTCAGAAGAATATCGATCGTATCTGCTAAAGTACCGTCAAAATCAAAAATAATTACTTTGGTCATTGGACAATAGCAAATAATGAACGGTGAATCATACCATTTTAGATTTTAGATTTTAGATTTTAGATTTTAGATGGGAATGATTTACTCCATAATGTATGGACTTTCGGTGCACAAGCACCCTACGGCTACTATGTATAGGGTAAGGTGCTTATGAGCGCACCCGAAGGGCGAACATCTCAACTTTTAATGATTAATTTGATTTGCCGTAGCATTTCGCCGTAGCATTTCCGGCTTAATTCGCCGCAGCGCCGAAGCTGTAAATCGGCGGTTCCACTCCTCGTCAGAAATGTCGGCCAATTCTGCAAGTGTTGGCGCTATGTTTTCAGGATAAGGCTCAAAGTCTGCAACATCAGTTGGTTTAGCAAAACGCTGATTCCAAGGACAAACATCTTGACAAATGTCGCAACCTGCTACCCAACCTTGTAAATTAGATGCAATTTCGTCGGGCAAATTTTTGGCTCGATTCTCGATCGTATGATACGCTATACATCGATCGGCATTAACCACAAAAGGCTCAGTAATTGCCCCCGTCGGACACGCCTCAATGCAGCGAGTACAAGTACCGCAATGTTCCGTATGGGACTCATCGGGCGCTAACTCCAAATTAGTCAAGATTTCGCCCAAAAACACCCAAGAACCGTATTCGCGGGAAATTACATTACCATTTTTGGCAATCCAGCCAATCCCGGCACGCTGCGCCCACATTTTATCCTGAATCGGCCCGGTATCAGCATAATACCGTGCTTCAATTCCCTCGCCTTGCGATCGCAGCCAATTTGCCAAAACCTTCAGTTTTTTGTGCAGAATTTTGTGGTAATCTCTGCCCCAGCCGTAGCGAGAGATTTTAGCATATTCGGAACCGCCCGGGCGTTGGTGAGGCGTGTAGTAATTGATGGCGACACATATTAAGGACTGCACCTCTGGCATCACCAATTGAATGTCCTGACGTTTCGGGTTAGCCATCCATCCCATATCCGCTTGATAGCCTTTATCCAACCAAGCCTGCAATCTTTGTTTTTCTAGATCGAAATCCGCGTCTTTTGAGGCTATCCCGACTTTGTGAAATCCCAACTCAAGGGCTTTTTGCTTAACCAAATTGCTGCTAATTGGCGCTTTCATTTGACACCAGGCAAATATTTACCTTTTGTATTGACTATTTTGATTTTATATGATATGCAAAGCAATTTTAACGATCGGCTTCCTAAATAAACTACTTCGGCGCACGGTCTAGTGATGGCGATCGCTATTTACCAAACCATTGATTATAGTTTTGTAACTCAGCCATATGTAATTTATATTTGCAAAAATTAACAAAACGTTACATACTTTTAATCAAGGCAGCTTGAGAGTCCCTAAATCAAGTACCTCACTAAAATCACAAATCTCACAAAATACACATGGCAGTTAGCATTCAATCAGCTCAATCTATTTTTTCCAACACTGAGATTGCTAGCATTGTTCCGGCTACCACCGAAGCATTTTACAAACTCAGCGTTGAAGATCAACTAGCCTTGCTCTGGTATGCCTACACCGAAATGGGCATTTCCATCACCGCAGCAGCACCGGGAGTAGCCAGCATGGCGCTTGTCGAAGGCATACTCAACGAAATCAAGCAAATGTCGCCGGCTGCTCAAAGCAAAACCATGTTTGACCTAGCCAGCAACGCAGACACCACCATCGGTCGGATTTACACTTCCTTGCGCGTCAACACCAAACTCGGTTTCTGGTACGAGTTGGGGCAGTTGATGAAACAGGGCCTTGTCGCTCCGATCCCCGCTGGCTATCAAATGTCTCCCGAAGCCACCACCGTTCTAGAAACAATCAAGAAACTAGATCCGGGTCAGCAAATTACCGTACTTCGCAACACCGTAGTTCACATGGGCTACGACCCAGATTTCAGCCAAGAGTACGGCAAACGCTCAGCCCCTCGCAGCACTCCCACCGCTCCAGAAGAGCGGGTGAAAACCAAAATTGAGGGTATCAGCGAGCAGACTGTCCTCAACTACATCGATTACATGAACGCCTTCGACTTCACCCCAGCCGTCGGTTTATTTGCTGAAGAAGGTGCCCTGCAACCGCCTTTCCAAAAGCCGATCGTCGGTCGCGAAGCTATCCTCAACTATATGCGGGAAGAGTGCATCGGACTGAAAATGATGCCTCAGCAAGGCGTGTCAGAAGCCGCAGAAGATGGCTACCGACAAGTGAAAGTCACCGGCAAAGTCGAAACTCCCTGGTTCGGCGCGAATGTGGGTATGAACATCGCATGGCGGTTTTTGCTCGATCCCCAAGGCCAAATTTTCTTTGTGGCGATCGACTTGTTGGCATCTCCTAAGGAATTGCTCAATTTGATGCGCAAATAGAATATTCTGGTTCGGTCTGTCAAACAGACTTACCCAGGAACCCAGATGCCGGCAGGTGTCTGGGTTTAGATCATTTTAGATTTTAGATTTTAGATTTTAGATTCAAGAATTGAAGGATTGGCAATGACTGATGACTGCGAGGGTTTGTGGCTTCCCTAGAGTTGCATTTTTTTTGAAATTAGTATTGATTTTGGTTTATCGATCTGAAAGCTGGGTTCGATGCTCTCCGGTTCCTCCTTTTTTCGGAGAATTATTTTCCTAACTCTACTTATATCTTTTGAGGGATTTGCTACGACAAAGAGAATGATTACAGTATATTTATTCCTCTGAAATCACTTGTTTTATGACCGCAACAACTCCACCTATTTTAACTAGCTCTATAACGATTGCCGGCATCACAAATCCAACGGTACTGCGATATTTTGAAACTTTAAACGCGGGCGATTTTGAAGCAACGGCTAATTTATTTGCTGATGACGGCGTTATGCACGCGCCGTTTGAAGAGCCAATTATCGGCAGCATCTCGATCGCCACTTATCTACAAACAGAAGCGCGAGGAATGCAGCTAGAACCCCAGAAAGGTGTCAGCCAAATTTTAGAAGATGGCAATGTTGAAGTTCAGGTCAGCGGTCGGGTGCAAACTTCCGCATTTGGTGTTAATGTCGGATGGCTGTTCTTGCTCAATTCTGACCGAGAAATCCTTTCTGTTACCGTCAAACTGTTAGCTTCTCCCCAAGAATTGCTAAATCTGCGGTCACATAAGAAATTAGATGTTTGATAAGGTGTTTCACATTTAAATTGTCTATTTTGGTTTGACCTGTCGATCGCACGTAATAGCTAAAGTCGTGCGATCGACAGGTCAATCAGCTTTTTATCGCAAGAATGAGGCAGAAACCGGGTTTTTATCCAAATCTCTGGTGAAGTGCCACTCACGGTATAAAAATCCCGTTTCTGCGGTATTTGTGCGATGTGGACTGTACCCCTACAATCTTACAGTCTCGCGTTGAGCCGACGATAATGCACGAAAAAGTGGCTGTCACCGCACCCTGCGACAGACAGCCAAAGCGAGTCAAAAAGTGCATTGTCAATCACTAATGACTCATGACTCATGACTCATGACAAATTAAGATTTTTCCGGCAAACTAGCTTCTAACTTCAGACAGTTGCGACCGTCTATTTGCAAAGTGTAGTCCACCCGATCCATAAGTCTGCTCATAATCAGCCAGCCGTAGCCGCTTTCCTGTTTAGCTTCCGGCCTCGGGGGATTGTAAGTATCCATTTCGTAACCTTTACCGTAATCCCAAATTTCTAAACCAATATCCCTATTTTTTAAATTCAAGCGAATTAACACGGGCAAATTGGGTTGATCTTTGTGAGCATGGCGGATCACGTTAGAATAGGCTTCTGCTAACACCAAGCGCAAACGATTCGACTGACGCGGCCAATCGACGTGCTCTCCTAGCTCAACTTCCAAACTGCTCAGCAACCAATTTTCAACAATTGTTAAAAACCGCAAGTCGCTTGGCACATGAAGCTCAGTATTCATATAAAAATCCCGTAAGTTTGAAAACCCTGTGTCTTCAGACCAGGGATGAAACACGACGCGCCGAATTTATTCGGTCTCAATACTTGTCGCTACTCGGGGGATACCAGCCTTTTCTGTTTAAAAATCAGGCATTCGTCATTCGGTAGAAGGCAGAAGTTAAGAGTATAGTTGAAAACTTTAGTTATGGGTACAAACCCCATTAACAATTGATAATTATACCGAGACTGCAAGCAGCGAGGTATAAAAAATCTTTGTTTCAATCCCTGGCTTTTAAGCGTTGGTTATTTCTGACGAATGCCTTCTACTTTAACCCTTAACAGGTGTTTAATCCCCCAGGAAAGCGATTCAGGAAACTAGCTGCGCGCGATCGCGGGCTAGGTTTTTTACTGTTGACTGTCACGCAGTCCTTTGCGGGACTACTGTGCGGGCGGTCAACAAGCAGGGCTTCAGTTGTTTCGCCTCTCCCCCGACTATGCGTTGGGAGTCGCTGACAGATTCAAAGAACCTCCAGAGAGAGTATGGTTTGGTCGTCTTCCTGAACGGGATTGTCGGCTCGGATGTGAGCCAACAAATTGTCCAAGTTGAAAGAACCAGGCTCCTGAATCAAGAGTTGCCAAAGCCCTTCTTGTTGTAGCATAGAACGGGTTGGTACACCCCCTGCGACCGCTTCAGTGGTCACGCTAGCTTCAGTAATCCCGTCACTCGTCAGCAGAAATACATCTCCTGACTTTAATTCGATCGTACCTGCTTTGCCTCTCCAAACTGGTAGTATCCCCAAGGGAATGCCACGAGCTTTCAGGAAATTCGGCTCGGCTGGCGTTTTACCGCTAGCGGCTTGAGCTTTCACCTCCGAGTGAGACCAAACAATCGGGTAAATGTGACCGGCATTAGCAAAGGCGAGGTGTCCCGTTGACGGAGTGTAACGAGCAACAACCATTGTAATAAAATGGTTGTTGCCGATCAGGTCGTCAGACATACTGCTATTCATATTGTGCATAACTCGATCGGGTTCGGGAGAAACTTCTTGGGAAAGTTCCCGCCGCATCACCGAAATCGCGCTGGCCATAAATAGAGCAGCCGGAACTCCCTTACCGGAAACATCTCCCACCGCTATCCAAATATCCCCTTGGGAGTGGACGTAGACTTCAAAAAAGTCGCCACCAACTTCCCGCGCGGGATAGCAGCAAGCTTGCACCCTGACTGTTTCAAAATCCGGCCAACTTTGGCGCAACAAGTTTGTTTGGATTTGGCGAGCCACTTCCAACTCGTTTTGCATCTGCTTGGCTAAATCCAGAGTGCGCTGGTAGAGCTTAGCTTGAGACAGGGCGAGAGCAGCTTGAGCTGCTACACCTTCTATTAACTCTATCTCTTCTGCCGACCAAGGGTTAGTACCGCCAATCTGGGACAAAGCGAGTACCGCCAGCAATTCTTGCTGGTAAGTCAGGGGCACGGCAATCTCAACCGAGTTACCGTCCCCCCCACTGTTTTGGTTCACTTGAGTTTGGCGGCTGGCTACGGCTTGAACCAGCAAATTTTCATCAAAAGAAAAGCTGCTGGCTTCAGAGGTTTGGGCTTGGTAGGGGAAGGTACTCGGCAATAGTCGATCGGCTTCTACCGGCCGCAGCATACAATAGTTGGCTTCAAAAGTTTGGCCTACGGTTTGAACAATAGTTTGTACCATACTAGAGTAATCTAGCGACCCGCGAATCACGCTCATTACCTCATTGAACAGAGATTCCTTGCGCAAAGCGCGGCGCAGTGCAACGCTGCGCTGCTTGTAGTATTTGTAAGTTTCTGAGGCTTGATTGATCACCAATTTGAGTTCTTCTGGATTCCACGGTTTGGTGATGTATTTGAAAACTTGACCTGAGTTGATGGCCTCGACCAAATCTTCAACATCGGTGTATCCCGTTAGCAGAATCCGAATCGTATCGGGAAATCGCTCGACAGTTTTCCCCAAAAACTCGGTGCCGTTCATTTCTGGCATCCGCTGGTCAGATATAATCACCGCCATCTCGCCCTGTTGGTCTAGAACTTCCAGGGCGCTGAGGGCGCTATCTGCTTTGTAAACCTGAAAGTCGCGTCGAAACGTCCGGTACAATAAATCCAAGTTATCGGGTTCGTCATCGACTACCATCAATTTCAGCTTGCTTCCATCTCCCCGACTCATCTTTCTTCCCCCTTGAAAACCCCCACCATAGCTGTATTCAGCAAGGTGGCGGGAGGAAAAGGGGGGCTGGATATATGCAACATATCAGTTACGTCAAGTTGAGTTAAAGAAACCCGTTTTACCTTAAGGTGAGCATTCCTTTCGCACCATCTGTTCGCACAACAGATGAGAGGCTTTTGATACTGTAACCCGCCTCGGTAGGCCGCTTCAATAGGGAAAATTCCCGAGTCAGCTTTCGTGCTTTGATACGAGCAACGACCGTGTTAGCAGTCGCTACTTTTACAAACACACCAGCCTCCCAAATGACTAATTAATGCTCTGATTGCAGAGCTCTTAAGTAGCTGCCCGCTGTCCTCGGTGTGATTTTTAACACTTACTACTAACTCCTGTATCGCTACCTGAGTGCGGTCAAAATCGGCTGTATTTCAAGCCCCACTTTACCCGGAGGGTTAGCGGTGGGTTGTTGGCGCTATTCCCTACATCTTTGCCGAATCAAACTTGATTGTTGCATTCTAGTCCCCCTAATCTCTGAACTTTTTGCAGCAAGCATATTACTACTGCCGAATCAAGTTAATCTTTCTGCCAGTCTGAGCTTAGCAGAACGAGAGCGGGGATTTCTAGCTAGTTCTTCGGATTGCGGCCCGATCGGCTTTTTTGTCAGTACCTGCAAACTGGGTGTTCCTCTGAGTTGGTGCTTGACCGGTCGGTCTTCGAGACTGTGAAATGTAATGATTCCGATTCTCCCACCTGGTTTTAACCACCTTGGCGCCTGGTGGAGGAAAGTTTCTAAAGAAGCGAGTTCGGAGTTGACAGCTATCCTTAAAGCTTGGAAGGTACGGGTGGCCGGATGAATTCTGCCGTTGCGCTGCTTGGGGGGGAAGCTGGAGGCGATCGCCCCTGCAAGTTCTGTTGTAGTTTGAAAAGGACGCCCTTGCACAATCCGCCTCGCGATGCGCCGCGACAGTCGCTCCTCGCCGTACTTATAAATAATATCTGCTAGTTTAACTTCTTCCCAGTGATTGATAATCTCTTCTGCCGTCAAAGATTGCTGCTGGTTCATACGCATATCTAGTTGAGCTGGGTGGCGAAAACTAAATCCTCGTTCCGGTGTATCGAACTGAGCCGAGCTGACGCCCAAGTCTGCTATGATACCATCAAATTCGGCCTCTGGGGACCGATATTCAGCAAAATTGCCGTGCCAAAACTCAACGGGGGAGTTGGCAAATCGGGCTTGGCAAAAACGGATGGCTTGTTCGTCGCGGTCGATCGCCACCACTGTAACATCAGCCGCCGCCGCTAAAATCAAACTCGTGTGTCCGCCGCCGCCAAGCGTCGCGTCCAAATAGTGCCCGCCTGGACGCACTGCTAAACCCGCAATTAATTCTTGACCCAAAACAGGAACGTGATAGGTGTCAATACTGACATCTAATCCAGGGGTATCCTTCTCAGAGAGCTCGATATCCTTCATAATCATAAAAGCCAAACAAAAATCAACAATAGCTAGTAATCATTAATTCATTTAATTATGTCAAGAATTGAGACTAGAACCGAACCGATGGTGCTCAACATGGGGCCGCACCACCCATCCATGCACGGGGTACTCCGGCTAATCGTCACCCTAGACGGGGAAGATGTGGTGGACTGCGAGCCTGTTTTGGGCTATCTGCACCGCGGGATGGAAAAAATCGCCGAAAATCGCACCAACGTGATGTACGTGCCCTACGTGAGCCGCTGGGACTATGCGGAGGGGATGTTTAACGAAGCGGTGACAGTCAATGCGCCGGAAAAGTTGGCGAATATTGCTGTCCCCAAACGGGCGAGTTACATTCGGGTAATCATGCTGGAGTTGAACCGGATTGCTAACCATTTGTTGTGGTTGGGGCCGTTTTTGGCGGACGTGGGGGCGCAAACTCCTTTTTTCTATACTATGCGCGATCGCGAGATGATTTTAGATTTGTGGGAAGCAGCCACAGGTTATCGCATGGTGAATAATAACTATTTCCGCATCGGCGGAGTTGCCGCGGATTTGCCCTACGGTTGGGTTGATAAGTGCCAAGATTACTGCGATTATTTCGTTCCCAAAATTGACGAGTACGAACGTTTAATTACCAACAATCCAATCTTCCGCCGCCGGATTGAAGGCCTGGGTACTATTTCTCGCGAAGAAGCGATTAACTGGGGACTTTCCGGCCCCATGTTGCGCGCTTCCGGCGTTAAGTGGGATTTGCGGAAAGTTGACCATTACGAATGTTACGACGACTTCGACTGGGAAGTTTGTACCGAAGCTGCTGGCGATTGTTTGGCCCGGTATGTGGTGCGGATTCGGGAGATGCGCGAGTCGGTTAAGATTATCTATCAAGCCTTGAAAGGACTCCCCGGTGGCTCTTACGAGAATTTGGAAGCCAAGCGCTTAGAAAGCGGGCCAAAATCAGAATGGAATGGTTTTGACTATCAGTTTATTGGCAAAAAAGTTGCGCCGACTTTTAAGATTCCGAAGGGCGAACATTATGTCCGCGTTGAAAGTGGCAAGGGTGAGTTGGGGATTTATATTATCGGGGATGATAGTGTGTTTCCCTGGCGCTGGAAGATTCGGACTGGGGATTTTAATAATTTGCAGATTTTGCCTCACATTGTGCGCGGCGTGAAGATTGCCGATTTGGTGGCAATTTTGGGGAGTATCGACATTATTATGGGCTCGGTTGATAGGTAGAAGGAAAAGGGCGATCGCATTTTTGGGCTGTTTGCTCAAAATTGCGATCGCCTTTTTTCTGAATCCTCGATCGGCTACTATAAATTATGGAAGATCAACCAAAAGAAATTCAGCGTTACGTCACACCAGACGGCAAAATTCCTTTCAATGAATGGTTGAAGTTTCTCCGAGATATCAAAGCTGAAGCCAAGATTCGCGGCACACTAGACAGAATTAAGCTCGGTAATTTGGGAGATTGTCGCTCAGTAGGAGAAGGTGTTTTTGAATTAAGAATTGACTGGGCCAGGCTACCGCGTCTACTTTGGGCAAATAGAGCAAACGATTGTTCTCCTACTCTGCGGTGGAGATAAAAGCACTCAAGATCGAGATATTCGTAAAGCTATTGAATATTGGATAGAGTACAGGAGTCGAGAAAATGCCTAAAAGTGTAAGTTACCAAGACGACTTGATTGAATTCCTGAAAAAACCTGAAGCGGCGGCTGCTTATATCGAGGCGATTCTGGAAGAAGAAAATCCAGAAGCTGAACTTTTGCACCTATCACTTAGTAATATAGTTGAGGCTCGCGGGGGCATAGTTCAGCTTTCAGAGCTAGCTAAGTTGCACTATGAAAAGTTAAAAAATCTGCTCTCACAAACAGGAGGAGATGAAGTTTATCTGTTAGTGGCGTTGCTGGATGCTTTGGGATTTCAGGTAAACGTAACTATTAAATCCGATGGTTCAATATTGGAAAGCCAAAGCGATAGCTTGGTGCGAAGCAGTTTGCTCCAGGATGGACCAGGCCACACAATTAAATCCCTGATGTTTGAACTCTCCATATAAGCCCAGGCGCATCTAAATTTTACACTCAAGTTTGATGAAATTCTTGTGGGGTGGGAGCTCGTAGCCCACCCGAAAAATACAACGCAAGATGCCCGACAGCTTATTAACCGTAACGAAAATCTACCTCGGTTCCGCACTGCGTACAAATACCCTCAGCAGAATCGTCCGTTCCTTCTAACCAGCGAAAGTTTGTACCGTGGCAGTACGGGCAATACTCAGTTATAGATAAAATTTCGGCGGGGAGGCACTTCCATCTAGGTGAATTAACAGCCACCTCCGACTCTAGGGAAGTTAATATATTGACAGGTAACCACCCTACTCGATCGAGTAATTCATTTACTTTTATAATTACCTGATTAACATTTTCGACCCACAAGTAGCCTGCGCGGACAGCACGACTGATTAAAACGTTTCTTTTTTCTTCAATAAATAGTGAATTTCCGTTGGGGTCTCTCGCCCTGCATTCCCACCCTGCTAATATAGGAACTTCTTGTACGTAATTCGATATCAGATCGGGGATATCGTTTAGTTGCTGTTCTGTAACACAAGCCACCCATATATCGCCGGCAATTCTCTTGCATCTTTGTAAATAAACGCAATTTTTTAACAAATTATCAAACACGATGATATCTTTGTCTACTTCCTGGTGACCTAAGTAAAGATTGCGTCTTTTTGTGTCTGCTAAATCAAATACAACTAGATAAGCGGGTAATAATAACTCGATCGAATTTTTGAATTCTTTTAAATAAGACTCTCTTGTGGACATACAGAAGTATTACATTTAAAAGCTTAAGCTAGCTTATCACAACGAGCAAAAATTGGCACGCTCACATATCAAGTAGGCGGTCGGACTCAAAATGATATAATTATTTTTTAGAAAAATGTCAAAAAATGAGAGGTTAAAGAATGGATTTCAATAAGCGAGAGCTGATAAATATTAATGATAGTAACCCGGAACTCTGCGCTTTAATCTGCGAAAGAATTGCCGCCAGTCCGCAGCAGCGAATTACTTTTGCTGAATATATGAATTTGGCATTATATCATCCGCACCACGGTTATTACAATAGCGATCGCCAGTCGATCGGCAAACAAGGCGATTTTATCACGTCGTCTCATTGGGGTGCTGATTTTGCGGAGGTTTTGGCAGAGCAGTTTGTGGAAATGTGGGAAGTGCTCGGCACACCTCATCCTTTTACTGTCGTAGAAATGGGGGCGGGGCGGGGAACTTTCGCCGAAAATATTCTGCAATATCTGCAAATACAATATCCCGATTTATTTCATATTTTAGAATACATTATTATTGAAGTTTCCCCTGTACTCCAAGCGGAACAGCGGCAAAGGTTAGCCGAAATCAATTGTGTTAAGTGGTGCAATTGGGATGAGGTAGTTAATAACTCAATTGTTGGTTGTTTTTTTTCTAATGAGTTAGTGGATGCTTTACCCGTGCATCAAATTATTCTGGAACAAGGGCAAGTGAGGGAGATTTACGTGACCGCAGAAATACAAAAAAGTATACAAGAAGAAATAAATTTTATTGAGGGAGTTGGCGAAGTTTCCACGCCTAAAATTGCCGAATATTTGGATTTTGTGGGCATCGATTTGTCGGCAAGTGTTTATGGAGATGGTTATCGCAGTGAGGTTAATTTGGCAGCTTTGGACTGGATGAGTACAGTTGCTCAAAAGTTGCAGCGGGGATATTTGTTAACTATTGATTATGGCCATCCGGCGTACCGCTATTAC
Organism: Microcoleus asticus IPMA8; assembly: GCF_013179805.1. Classification (GTDB taxonomy): domain Bacteria; phylum Cyanobacteriota; class Cyanobacteriia; order Cyanobacteriales; family Microcoleaceae; genus Microcoleus; species Microcoleus asticus. Next base: position 20,703 of record NZ_SRRZ01000128.1, read on the forward strand.
AATCCGAGGCGCAGGGAGGGAACGCTACAGTGTTATTATCGCCACCGATATCACAATAATCCTTATATTAATGTGGGGCGGCAGGATTTAACGGCTCATGTTAATTTTACGGCGCTGGAAAGGCATGGTGAATTGTGCGGTTTGGATACGGTGGGGTTCACTCAACAGGCTTTGTTTTTGATGGCCTTGGGTTTGGGCGATCGTATTGCTTCTCTATCAACAAATGATGCAGAAGTATTGGATGTGGCAACGTTTTTGCAGCGCCGGGAGGCTTTGCATCAATTGATCGATCCGATGGGTTTGGGGGGTTTTGGGGTTTTGGTGCAGTGTAAAGGGTTGAAGGAGGACGAGAAGGGGAGAATATTGAAGGGTTTGATGGTGCCTGATTAATTATTTGGTGGAAATGTACCTGCTCTCATATTGAGGAACGATATAGGCTTTGCCTGTGAGAACGTTGTCCTCCTCTGGCTAGATGATGATTCAGAAATTCTCCCCATAACATCACGTTAGTTCGAGGAGGCGTTGAGTATAAGGAAAGATAAAGGCTCTACGCCGTAGGTTTTCCAGTAGGGTAAGCCCGATCGCACTTTATCCTTATCCCCAGCCCTGTACCAAAACCTTAACCCAATACGGTTCACTTAAGGCTGAAAAAGTGGTAAACTATGTATTATTTACAACAAAGGAAATCAAGGACAGTGCCTTTTAAAAAATTATTATTAGAATCTCCCAAGCTCAAAAGTAAGGAGATATTCAAAGCTATAGAGATAGCAATTCCATCAACAGCAATAGAAGCGGCGATTCTCAAAACAAAAGTTAAGGAAAAACGCCATCGCGGGCTACCATCACAACTGGTAGTATGTCTAATAATAGCAATGAGCCTGTGGTCAAAAGACTCAATGCGGGATATGCTAAAAAATCTAATTGATGGCCCTTAGTGGTGCAGAAAACTCCTGAGATGCTTAAGGAGCCTAGAGAATCATAGTTAATGGAGAAAAGGGGCTTGCGCCGTGGTTCGATTGT
>NZ_SRRZ01000129.1 GCF_013179805.1 Microcoleus asticus IPMA8
ATACAAAAAAAACTTATCTTTAACCGAGCTTGAATATATCGATCACTCTTGTTATTGATTTGCGATCGATTATTCAGCAAGCCCTAATTATTCCACTTCTGGACGCAGAACATCTACATAACCGGCTTTTGTAGGGGCAAAAGTAACAGCACTATACCGCATCAGAACCATCAATCATCAATTAACCGCAGGAATGATTGAAATCGGTTCCCCTGCTTGATGTTTATCGCCAGGATTACAACAAATTCGCAAAGTTCGCGTTCTTCTGCCGGAACCACAGCCGCATTTTTTGCCTAAATCCTATTTGATTGACTCTTGGTTGAGGTAATCAGCACACATCTGTTTATCTTCTTCTGTCACTTTCGGGTTGGTTCTAAGATAATCGCTAATCCAATTGCAACCTAATGCCATTAGTTTATCGCAATCCCAAACCCACAGTTTGATGCTGTTGTCACTGCTTCCAGAAGCCAATGTCTGGCCATCGGGACTAAAGGCGACGCTCAAAACCGAATTGCTATGCCCGGTGAGGGTAGCGATGGGTTTTTGGCTTTCGAGGTGCCACAGTTTGATGGTGCTGTCACCGCTTCCAGAAGCCAATGTCAAGCCATCGGGACTAAAGGCGACACTATAGACCTGATTGCTATGCCCGGTGAGGGTACTGACCTCTGTTTGGCTTTTCAGGTGCCACAGTTTGATGGTGCTGTCAAAGCTTGCAGAAGCCAATGTCTTGCCAATGCCTGACCGCAGGCTAGCGCCAACGGGACTAAAGGCGACGCTCAAAACAGAATTGCTATGCCCGATGAGGGTAGTGATGGGTTTTTGGCTTTCCAGATGCCACAGTTTGATGGTGTGGTCACTGCTTGCAGAAGCCAATGTCTTGCCATCGGGACTAAAGGCGACGCTCAAGACCTTATTGCTATGCCCGGTTAGGGTAGCGATGGGTTTTTGGCTTTCGAGGTGCCACAGTTTGATGGTGTTGTCACCGCTTGCACAAGCCAATGCCTTGCCATCGGGACTAAAGGCGACGCTATAGACCTGATTGCTATGCCCGGTTAGGGTTGTGACCTGTGTTTGGGTTTCCAGATGCCACAGTTTGATGGTGTGGTCATAGCTTGCAGAAGCCAATATCTTGCCATCGGGACTAAAGGCGATGCTTCTGACAGAATTGCTATGCCCGGTGAGGGTAGCAATGGGTTTTTGGCTTTGCAGGTTCCACAGTTTGATTGTCTTGTCACTGCTTGCAGAAGCCAAAGTTTTTCCATCTGGACTAAAGGCGACGCTAATGACCACATTGCTATGCTCTTCCAAACTATTGCGCTCTTTTACTGCGGACACTGCTTGTTGCAGCGCAGCGATCACTCGTCCTCTAATATGTTTTGTCGTCTCGGATGAAGAATCTAGTTGTTTGAATGCTTGCCCTGCCTTTAATGCTTCCAAAAGTGCTGGGAATGTCTGTCCTGAACGAAATGATTCATTAGAAAAAGCAGTTTCCTGGATGACATTTGCTAAATGCTGGGCTTGAGTGACTTTATACGTGGCCAATTCCTGTGCTTGAATTAGCGTCTGATTCGCTTGAGTCAAAATTTGATTCGCTTGTTTTTGTGCTTCTAACTCTCGTTCAACTTCCTGTTGTTGGACTTCCCGACTGGCATTTAAAAACTGATAATCCAAATCGCTCAAACTTTTATCGGCTGCCCAAGTTTGAGCATCTTGCAACGCTTGACCCCGCAACAGTCGCGATTCATCTTGGCAATCAGAATCTATCCAAGCTTTAAAACTTTCGCTGTAAGGGCGGAGCTCCGCTAATTGTTTTTCCACCCAATTGAGGTTAAAAACCGATTGATAAATCCGGTTATAAACTTTAAGTTTGCCAGACTGCTTAACCACCAACCCGGTTAATCGGAGTTCCATTTGTTCGGGAGTATCATCAGTCGCTATCTCATTTTGTTGCAAAATTTGCTGATATAGTCCCAATAACCGACTTGCCCGTTGTTCGCTGCGTAAAATGCGATCGCGAATTGTCTTTAAATGCTCTGGCTCATCCTGTCCTTCCCAATACTCAATCACCTTTTCTCGAACTAGATTTCCTACCCATTCAGCGGGAGTTTGCCTGAAGGCAGAGTTGGCACTATCGAGCAGCAATTTACAAACTTTTTGCGTTAAAAACGGCTGTCCTCCTGTCCAATCTAACACCGCTTCTAACAATGCTTGCGAGTTTTCTGCTTGACTCTCTAACCCAACTGCCAAAGGTTGGGCTTCTGCTAATTGAAACCCCGTTAACTCTATCCCTCGACCAATATTAAACGGAGTACGTCGCTTGTCTTGAATTAAATCTGAGGGAGTTGCCACCCCTAACATCGTAAATGTTAATCGACGATAGTCGGGTTTATCGGCTCGATTATTATAGCAATCACGAATCACGGCAAAAAAATCTTCTATCTTAAACTTTAAGCTGATTAAGCTGTCCGATTCATCGACAAAAATCACTATATTTGCTGAGAGATTCTTGAGTAATACTTCTTCAATAAATTTACTAAATCGTTTAACATTCGATAGTAATCTATTCTGCTCCCACCATTCATCTAAATCAAAAACGTCATACAAATTTAATCTGCTGACGATGCTATCGATCACACCTGCATACCACTCTTCTGGCGTAATATCTGAGGTGCCAATTTCTGTGATATCAATGCTACTACAGGCGATTCCCTCTGCTTGTAACCGCTGCATTGTCCGCACTCGCAGGGATGATTTTCCCATTTGTCGGGAATTAAGAACATAGCAGAATTCTCCGGCTTTTAAAGCTTGATAAAGTTCTTCATCCGCCTTTCGAGTGACATAACTTGGGGCGTTGGCAGGAAGGCTCCCTCCAACTTGATATTGATAATCCTTCATAAGTCATTGTTAATTTATAGGTAGAAAATCAGATAATCAAGGAATCAATTTGTACAGCCGTACAGGTTCAGGAATTCCCTTTAACTGTTGCAGACCTAAGTCAATTACATTTAAATCTGAGTGAGTTTTAACAACTTGATAAACTGTTTCAGAAATACAGATTCCTCCTGGCTCTGCTTTCCCTTCTAAACGAGCAGCTAAATTTACACCAGCCCCTCTGATATCATTTTTAAAAATGAAGATTTCCCCCAAGTGAATACCAATGCGGTGTTGGAGGACATGATTCGGAGGTAAGGTTGTAGCAGCTTCGGCAAAATTTCGTTGTATTTCTAGCGCACAGGCGACTGCTTTTACGGCACTTTCTGCAAAGCAAATTAATAAACCATCGCCCATTTCTTTAAGGACTTTGCCTTGATATTTATCGCAGATGCCTCGGATGATGCTGAAATCTCGATTCACTAATTCTAGTGTCTGCTTTTGGTTGGCAACTGATAAAGCGGTGGAATTAACAACATCCGAGAACATAATAGCTGCTAAATGACTCTCTATTGGTGGCACAGCAGGTATATTTGCTGGAGGAGAGGCTAGGCGATGGCGAAAATATTGACGGTACAAACCACACAATGGCATTACAGCATTTCCCTGAAATTTGATCAAGCCCATGCTTCGCAATTTAAAAGCCTTTCCAGTATTAATTTCTACAGGTTGTTCGCTGTTAATCACTTGTCTAATTGTTGCTGCTAGTTCTGCATCTGTTTCCAAGTTAACTAAATGCCGTCGTAAATGATCGTAGTAAGGGCCTTCTTCAGTAGGAGCGACTTTTAGCAAGCTATCTAAGGTAATTCTCCCCCTGGCAACTTGGTAGAGAGCAACTCGAACTAAATAAGGATGACCGCCCACCATTTCCATCAGGTCACAAATCTCTTGATGTGACCAATTTAATTGGTGTCGATTCACTAAATTTGTTACCTGTATCTGATTTAGTTCAGGTAAATCTATGGGCAATCCCACGTTAAATGGCGACTGATTAATATTGAGAGGAATATAAACTTCTTGAGAGTGAGAAATGACTAACCTCAGCTTTTTCCAAATTTCCTCATTTTTGCCCCGCTCGTGCCAAGCTCGTAATAATCCAAAGAAGTCGGTGGCTATTTCGGAATGCTGAAAAATCCGATCGACTTCATCTAACCCTAAAACAAGAGGCCGATCGCTGTCAGATAGTAGATAGCGTTGGAAATACTTCGTGCTTTTATTTTTACTGCCGAGAACGCCTTTCCAATATTCTCCTAACCTATCTTCTAAATTTAATTCATTGGTAATCTCACCACAAAACCACTGCAACAAATCATCAAGATGGGTGAGAAAACTGCCATCAGCCCATTGAAAGTTTAAATACGCTGTTTGATATCCCTGTTCCTTGGCGCGGTATAAAATTCGCTGCACTAAGGAAGTTTTTCCCATTTGCCGGGGGGCTTTGACTCGGATTAAAGCTCCGGGTTTTACAATAGTTTGGTAGCAGTCCGATTCGATGGGAGGTCGATCTATATATAGGGGTGAATCCAAACTTACAGAACCTTCTGGGTTATCTAAATTGAGAAGAGAAACGGGAGGTGCGGCGATCGATCGCACATTATTTTCCACCGCAGGCGACGACTCCTCAACGATATCGCTAACAGAAGCAGCGCGCGATCGCTCTGCTGCATCCAACTCCGAAAAATCCGACTTCTTCTTTAATACCGGAGTAAGTTCTTCGGGAATATCAGCCATGCTGATGCTAACGCAACCCAACTTATAGGCACGTTCGATCGACTCCCCCGCCGCCAAGGTATCGTAAAAACCCACAGCAAATTCTCGTGCGGCCTGATCTCCCACCGCTTGGTTCATGCCGATAACGTATGGAATGTGACGTGCGATCGCCTCAGCTTGCACTTCTGAATAGCAAGCGTTGAGTATTACGCACTCCACGTACTCCTTAAACGCCTCAAACAAAGCTGCCAAAGCTTTGGTATTTACAAGCTTAATTTGTCCCGCCTCATCTTCCAATGCTAAACCGCCTTCTCCTACACCATGCCCAGAGAAATGCACAATCTCTGGTTTATAATCTAATATGGCTCGCTGCATTTCTCTAGGTGTCACCGCCCACTGTTGCTCCAGTTGAAACTTGTCGTCCTTTTTAGAGCGTTGCAACCCCTCTGCAATTTCCTTCGCCTCTTTCTGTAAGTCCACAGGGGTGGTATTTTTGGGGTTGGCTGCCAAAAACAGGATAATTTTTTTATGTTCAGAAGGAATACTCATCAATCGAACCTTCACGCTTAGGAGATACAGGAGCCTAACGACACTACCCCTGTGACGGCGACATATTTCTTGCCTTTACGCTATTTAACCACAAACATCTTTATTTTTGTTGTCAGTAAACTGACAGAAACGATTGCCCTGACTCAAGCATAACCAATCGAAAAGGCGATCGCTACTCTCAACTAATCTTTTAGCTACGTATTCAAGAAGTGCGATCGGCTTCCCCTTTTGCAGTCGTATTTTAATAAATATCGAGATTCTTTGCCCCTAGAGAAGCAATTCCTCCTGCTACATCTTTAGAAATCTTTTTGATAATTAAGCAAGCAACAATCTTCCTTCTTTTTTCTTCCTTATTCCTTCTGCTCTTCCTCTACGTCAAGAGCGGTTTATTAAAAAATTTAGTAATTTTAAAGACAATGCCCGACTAAATAGTCGATCGAACGCCTCACTCTTTGATAACACTTTCGATGGAGATCTAAAATTCACCTAAAGTTTAGCCCCCTTTGGCAAAACCCTTCCTAAGATAGAAGTTAGGGGTCGATCGGTCTAAAAGCCGATTCAGGGGCAAGTGTCAAGGACTCCATCGAACCCAAATCCAGAGCAGCAAGACAGGGAGGACATCAAAATCATGGTAAACGCGCCGACAGGGGAAACCCGCCTGGGCCCGACCGATCAGGTGCAAGCCTTAGACCGCGATTGCACAACCCTATCTCGTCACGTACTCCAGCAACTCCACAGCTTTTCAGCAGATGCTCAGGATCTCAGCGCCCTGATGAATCGCATCGGACTAGCTGCCAAGCTGATCGCTAGGCGACTCAGCAGAGCCGGATTAATGGCAGATGCTTTGGGGTTTACAGGGGCTGTGAATGTGCAGGGAGAATCCGTCAAAAAGATGGATATCTATGCCAATGAAGTGTTTATCTCGGTATTCCAGCAAAGCGGACTTGTCTGCCGCTTGGCTTCGGAGGAAATGGAAAAACCCTACTACATTCCCGAAAACTGTCCGATCGGACGCTACAGTCTGCTCTACGACCCCATAGACGGTTCTTCCAATCTTGACATCAATCTCAATGTCGGCTCCATATTCAGCATCCGCAAGCAAGAGGGAGACGATGCAGATGGCTCTGCTTCCGACTTGCTGCAACACGGACACAAACAAATCGCGGCCGGCTACGTGCTCTACGGCCCTAGTACCATGCTGGTTTATTCGATCGGTCAGGGTGTTCATTCCTTTACCCTCGATCCCAGTTTGGGCGAGTTTATTCTAGCTAACGAAAACATTAAGGTTCCCGATCGCGGCCCGATTTACAGCGTTAATGAAGGCAACTTCTGGCAGTGGGAGGAATCTTTGAGAGATTACATTCGCTACGTACACCGCAGCGAAGGCTACACCGCCCGGTACGGCGGGGCTTTGGTGGGAGATTTCCACCGGATTTTATTCCAGGGAGGCGTGTTTTTGTACCCCGGAACGGTCAAACAACCGGAGGGCAAATTGCGTTTGCTCTACGAATCGGCTCCTTTGGCGTTTTTGATGGAGCAAGCCGGCGGGCGCGCCAGTACGGGCATTCAAGACATCTTAGACGTTGTGCCGACCAAACTGCACGAGCGATCGCCTTTGATTGTCGGCAGTAAAGAAAATGTAGCGATGGTCGAGTCTTTTATTCAAGATCGAGCGCGCAATCCTAGAACAGTCCAAGAGTGAAGGAAGAGGGAAGTTCGGTAACGGATGTAACGGATGTAACGGATGTCAGGAACAAGGAAGTTCGGCAACGGATTATGTAACTAATGTAACGGATGTCAGGAAGAAGGAAGAGGGTTTTAACTTATAACTTTCGACTCCCAATTACCAATTCCCTATTGCCAATTCCCCATTACCAATTTTCAATTTTCAATTTTCAAGTCCCAATTAACAGCTATCAAATTGTAGGAGTTACAGTAATGACAGCAACGCCAACTAATCACCTGTTAGAAATCAAAGAAATTGGCCAAAGTATCTGGATGGACAATTTGACTCGCGATCTGATCCAGTCCGGCGAACTCAAAAAGATGATTGAAAGTAGGGGACTGCGCGGGATTACATCTAATCCGGCTATTTTTGAGAAAGCGATCGCGGGTAATGTGATTTACGACGCGGATATCGAAGCGGGCATCCGGGCGGGTAAATCTGTAATGGAGATTTACGAATCTCTGGTATTTGAAGATATCCGCAACGCTTGCGACATCTTCGCCCCAGTTTACGCAGAGTCGAATGGTTTGGACGGTTACATCAGTATCGAAGTGCCACCGACGATCGCCAACGATACAGAAAGCACGATTAGCGAAGCCTTGCGCTATTATCATGCGATCGGCAAAGAAAACGTGATGATTAAGATTCCGGGAACCGCTCAAGGTTTGCCTGCAGTCGAGCGAGTCATCAGCGAAGGGATTAACGTTAACGTGACTTTGCTGTTCTCGGTTGACAGCTACGTCGAAACCTTCTGGGCTTACATTCGCGGTTTGGAAGCGCGGGCGGCTAAAGGTTTGGATGTGAGCAATACTGCTTCTGTTGCCAGTTTCTTCTTGAGCCGGATCGACATCAATATCGATGGCAAGATTGACGAGAAACTCAAAAATGTCACAGATATTTCCACAAAAGCTAAACTGGAAGCAGTGAAGGGGAAAATTGCGATCGCCAATGCGAAGGTAGCTTACCAGAAGTATAAAGAGATCGTAGCGAGCGATCGCTGGCAAGCTTTAGCAGCCAAAGGAGCGAAAGTGCAGCGATTGCTGTGGGCTTCCACCAGCACCAAAAACCCCAACTACAGCGATGTCATGTACGTAGATGAACTAATCGGCCCCGACACCGTTAATACTTTGCCTCCGAACACTGTTGAAGCTTGTTTCGACCACTGCGATGTCGCACCCCGGATTGAGAACAACGTTGCAGAAGCTTACACGCTGATCGAAAGTCTCAAAGATCCCGACATCGACATCAACTTGGACAAAGTGATGGCAGACTTGCTCCTCGACGGGATTGAGAAATTCGTCAATCCGTTCCAATCCCTGATAGATTCCTTGCAAGAGAAAGTCCAGAAGTTGTCACCCGTCGCTTAGGGAGATATCTGTATCCTGAAAGGCAGAAGCATTTAGGAGTCGGAATAGATAATTGTTTTGCTTCCTAAATGCTGAGTTTTAAATCCTCTCTAAGAATTTTGAGATTAATGGGTTTCAAAGTTCCTAGAGAGCAAAATCATCTGCCTCCTCTAGCAGTATGAAGAAGCGATTAACTCTCTCACCCAGCAACTAGCAGAAATGACCGCAAACTATCATGGTGTCTTGGCAGGGTTAACAGCACTAGAACAAGGAAAATAAATAATGGTAACGCTACTTGAAAATCCACTGCGGGTCGGTTTGCGAAAAGAACGGGTGCCGGAACCGCAAATTCTGGTGATCTTCGGAGCTTCTGGGGATCTCACCCAGCGCAAACTGGTACCTGCAATTTATCAGATGAAGCGCGATCGGCGCTTGCCACCGGAAACTACCGTGGTGGGAGTAGCCCGCCGCCCTTGGAGTCACGATTACTTCCGAGAGCAAATGCGCGAAGGCATTGAAGAATTTGGCGGCGGCATTGGCAGTGAAGAATTATGGAAAGATTTCGCTCAAGGTTTGTACTACTGTCCGGGCGACATTGATAACCCCGAAAGCTATGAAAAACTCAAAGCTTTCTTAGCGGAAATCGACGAAGAAAGGAAAACTCGCGGCAATCACATATTTTATCTATCAGTTTCCCCGAACTTTTTCCCAGAAGCAATTAGGCAACTAGGCGCTGCTCAAATGCTAGTTGACCCAGCAAAACACCGCTTGGTAATTGAAAAACCCTTCGGCCGCGACTTGAGTTCAGCAAAAGCTCTCAACCGAGTCGTGCAGCAGGTTTGCCAAGAAAAGCAAGTTTACCGGATCGACCACTATTTGGGTAAAGAAACTGTTCAGAATTTAATGGTGTTCCGGTTTGCTAACGCGATTTTTGAACCGCTGTGGAATCGGCAATTTGTCGATCACGTACAAATTACAGTTGCAGAAACAGTAGGCGTAGAAGACAGGGCGGGTTACTACGAATCCTCTGGGGCGTTGCGGGATATGCTGCAAAACCACTTGATGCAGATTTTCTGTCTGACGGCGATGGAACCGCCGAACTCGCTCGACGCTGACAGCATCCGCACCGAAAAGATGAAAGTTCTGCAAGCAACTCGCTTGGCAGATTTGAATAACTTGGAGTTCTCAGCGATTCGCGGTCAATATTCCGCAGGTTGGATGAAGGGCAAACCCGTGCCAGGATATCACGATGAACCGGGGGTTGCTGCCAATTCGACAACGCCGACTTTTGTGGCCATGAAGTTTACAATCGACAATTGGCGCTGGCAGGGAGTGCCTTTTTACCTGCGAACCGGCAAACGGTTGCCGAAAAAAGTCAGCGAAATTGCGATTCAGTTTCGTGAAGTGCCTCTGATGATTTTTCAGTCGGCGGCGCAACAAACTACCCCTAACGTTTTGACCATGCGCGTGCATCCCAACGAGGGGATTTCGCTGAGGTTTGAGGCGAAAATGCCGGGGCCGGATTTGCGGACTCGGACGGTGGATATGGATTTCAGTTACGGTTCTTCCTTTGGGGTGACATCTTCGGATGCTTACGATCGACTGTTAATTGACTGTATGCTGGGCGACCAAACTTTGTTTACCCGTTCTGATGAAGTGGAAGAAGCTTGGCGGGTGGTAACGCCGGCGCTAATGGCTTGGGAATCGTCCAACGAACAGGAGTTGGTTCCTCAATACGAAGCGGGTACTTGGGAACCGGCGGAAGCAGAACTGCTAATTAACAGAGACGGCCGCAAGTGGCGCAGACTTTAAAAGTCAGTCGATTTTAGATTTTAGATTTTAGATTTTAGATTTACTGCACAGATGAATCTGAGAGCTTAAACTAGGGTCTAAAATTTTGGGATCTCCAGGGCTACTGAACTAATGACCAATCACTGATGACTAAAAACTGACAAAGGAGAAAAAACCGATGACGATGACACCGATTAAAGCTCCGCCTCTGGTTTCGCTGCAAAATCCTAAAGATGTGTCGCTCGACCAAATAGAGGCCGAATTGAGTCAAATTTGGGAAAGTTACAGAGAATCAGGGTCAAAGGGCGATGTTTCGATCGCTAGTAGGGCAACAACTTTTACTTTTATAGTCTACGAACCCGAAGAAACTCAGCGGTTATTAGCGGATCTGGGCTTTTACGACGGGCCGGTGGACGGTATTACCGGGCCGATGACGGCATCTAGCATCAGGGCGGCTCAAAAAGCTTACGGGCTGCCGAGAACTGGCAAACCTAACGCTGAATTGCTGGCGACTTTGCGGGAAGAAGTGGCTCGCAAAAATTCAAAAGGCGAGGAGATGGGATCCAGTGGTTTGGGTTCCGGGGGCTCGGGCGTGGCTGACGCGATCGTGGCTGCCAATCCGTGCCGGATTATTGCTCTGTGCCCGACGGCGGGGGAAGATACGGGCGTACAGGCTCAAGTGGCTGCTTATTGTCCGGTTCACCAGCGCACCACTGGCAATCTGATCTGCTGCGAGTACATTACGCTGCGGGGTACGGAAGCTGCTTTGGAACGGGTGAGCGGCATCGTGACGGCGCTGACGATCGCCAATTTGCCGACGCTGCTGTGGTGGAAAGCGAATCCTGATGCCGATCGAGGTTTGTTCCAGCGGCTGGCGGCAATTAGCAGTTCTGTGATTGTTGACTCTAGCAGCTTTGCTGAGTGTGAAGCGGAATTGCTGTTGATGCAAAGTCTGATGGAAGACGGAATTCCGATCGCGGATCTCAATTGGCGCCGGCTGGCCGCGTGGCAAGAGTTGGCTGCTGAAGCTTTTGACGCCCCGGAACGCCGCGCTGCGATTCGGGAAATCGATCGGGTGACGATCGATTACGAACAGGACAATTCTACGCAAGCGCTGATGTATTTGGGTTGGCTGGCGAGCCGGCTTCAGTGGCGTCCTGTTGCTTTCAAACAGGAAGAGGGCGATTACCAAATCAAGCGAATTAAATTCGCGGGGCCGGACGAACGGTTTGTAGAAGCGGAGTTGGCTGCTATTCCTACTGCTGATACGGGCGATGTCCCGGGCGATTTGATTGCTCTGCGCTTGAGTTCTACGAACGAAAAAGCTGACTGCGGTACAGTTCTGTGTTCGGAAGTGGGCGGCTGTATGCGGATGGAAACGAAGGGCGGCGCTCAAACCGATCGGTTTAACCAGGTGAGTCCTCTGTTCGATCAGGTGACGGAACAGTTGCTGGGCCAGCACTTGCAGAGTTGGGGCCGAGATGTGCTTTACGAAGAAAGTTTGGCAGTGACGGCTCAAATACTGAAGTTAGCTAAGCGGTAAAAAGAAGGAAGAAGGAAGAAGGAAGAAGGAAGAAGGAAGAAGGAAGAAGGATTGAGTTAATATTCAGTAGGGCAGGCAATGTCTGCCCTACTTTTTTAGGAGTTATGAGTTTTGAGTTTTGAATTAATAATTTTGTTCTTTGACTCAAAACTCTAAATTACTTCCAAAAAGCCACAAAATTACCACTATTCTTCTCATTCTTCCTTCGCGTCTTCGCGGTTAGTTAAATATGTATTTTTTGTAAATAATTTAGAACTATGGCTTTAGTAATTGCTGGCGAACGCAGCGGTGCGGGAAAGACTACTGTAACGATCGCCCTTTTAGCTTATTTAATCCGCCGCGGCTGGAAAGTTCAATCTTTTAAGGTTGGTCCAGATTACATTGACCCGATGTTTCATGCTTTTGTTACTGGTCGCCCCTGTCGGAATTTAGACCCGGTATTAACGTCTGAATCTTATGTGAAAAAGTGTTTTTCTCATCATATTCAAAATGTCGATTATGCCTTAGTTGAAGGGGTAATGGGACTATTTGATGGAGTGAGTCGAAAAAATCAGGAATTACGAAGCCACGACAGGGATTTTGACACGGATACACGGATTAATTATCGAAAAGAAGAAGGCAATTATGATTTTTCCTTTGCTTCTACGGCTCATGTAGCTTATTTGCTGAATTTGCCGGTATTGTTTGTGATAGATTGCAGCAGGCTCTCTGGTTCTGTGGCTGCGATCGCCCACGGTTTTCGTTCTTTTAACCCTCACCTTAAATTCGCTGGTTTGGTGCTAAATCGGGTGGCGAGCGATCGACATTTGGAGTTGCTTCAAGATGCTCTAAAACCGCTCAATTTACCTGTTTTGGGGGTTTTGCGTAGGGATGAGGCTGTTACTATTCCCGATCGACATTTGGGCCTGATTCCTGCTGAGGAGTTGCCGAATCTTCATGCTGCGATCGATAAACTCGCTGATTTGGCTGCTGTTAGTTTTGACTGGGAGCAACTTTTGCCTTTGTTGGCTGCAACTCGAAATGGGGGGGGTGAGGGGTCAGAGCAACTTTTGGATAGGCACAGTCTCCCTTCACGCATTGAAGCTCAAAAAGATGATGTTGTCAACTCTTTAGGAAAACAATTTGGAGTGAGGATTGCAGTTGCGCGCGATCGGGCTTTTAATTTTTACTATCAGGACAATCTTGATTTGTTGGAAGAGTTGGGTGCGGAGTTAGTATTTTGGAGCCCGCTTGATGACTCGGTTTTTCCTGACAATGTGCAAGGCTTATATTTTGGTGGTGGTTTTCCCGAAGTGTTTGCTCAAAAATTGAGCGGTAATGTTTTAATTCGGGATGCGGTAAGAAGTGCTATTTTTTCGGGAATGCCGACTTATGCGGAGTGCGGCGGTTTGATGTATTTGTGTGATTCTATTGTAGACTTCGATGGCAATTCTTGGCCAGGGGTGAGAGTGTTGGAAACTGCTGCTGCGATGGGAAAGCGTTTGACGCTGGGATACCGAGAAGCTGTGGCGGTGAGGGATAGTTCGGTGTTAACTGCTCTCGATCGGGTTTGGGGACATGAGTTTCATCGATCGCATTTAACTGTGGAACCGAGTAATCCAGTTTATCACAGTTGGAGGTATGGGAAACGGGGGGAAGTTGAGGCGGTTGCTGAAGGTTGGGGAGTTTGTCAGGTGCACGCTTCTTATTTGCATTTGCACTGGGGTGCTCGACCTGATATTCCGGCTCGTTTTTTGCAGCAGTGTGCTGATTTTGATTGTAAGGGTGTTTTGGGCGATCGGACTTAAATAATATTTTTTTAACGAACCGCGAAGACGCGTTCGGCGAAGCCGTTCCCGAAGGGTAGGTCGCTAAGGAAGAGAAGGAAGAGGAAGGGCATGATGGGTTATGTCTGTAGCGATTTGGAAGTAAATCAATTAAGTTTTTTGTGGAACAACTCGAAAAGCCTATTCCTGGCTGTTTCCAGAGTATAAATCCAGTGGTCTTACTATTTATATTAGAATATTTATGACGGATCGAGCTAGGGATGTTGGGATTTATGAGCGAATCAATTTCGACTAAGCAATTGTTGGCACAATGGGTGACACCGGAGAATTTTCGGAGTTACGGTCAAGTTATTTTTGCGGCTGTGGACGGCAAGTTTTTCGATGCTGACGATGCTCAGTTAAACTTGCAAAATGGGATTCCTAGATTTTACATTATGCGGCTGCACCAGAAAGGTCGCAAATTTCGTCAAATTACGAGGCACGTTCAATGTACTCAGTGTTTGGGTTCTTTGGATGGGAAGGATTGGTTGATGGCGGTTGCGCCTCCTGGGGATAGCTATAAACCGAGTTTAGAGGATATGGCTGCTTTTCGGATTCCGGGCAATTGTTTTATTAAGTTAGATGTGGGAACTTGGCACGCTGGGCCGTATTTTGATGCGGATTTTGTTGATTTTTACAATTTGGAATTGAGCGATACTAATTTAGTTGACCATTTTAGCTTTGATTTGGTAAAAAATTACAACTTGGAGTTTGATATTGTCTGATATTGGCGATTTTAAGTTGCGCTTTCTGCTTGGTGAGTATGGTTGTAGGTTTGTGGTTTGAGTAATATTTTTTAACCGCAGAGGGCGCAGAGGAGGAGAAAGAGGGGGTTCGCAAGTGATTGGAGAAGTCTTTTGGTCTTACTAGGCTGAATCGCAACGAGAAAGGATAAAGTTTACCAGTGTTAAAATAAGTGCAATTGTCATGCCTGAGCAAAAGTATAGCATTGTTCTGCGCGAATGTCGTTTGTTAGGTTCTGGCGATCGCCCAACGGTAGATATTGCTATTGAGAATGAGAAAATAGTTGCCGTTTCGCCGCACATCTCAGAACTTGGCAAACGCGAAATCGACCTTCAAGGCAAATTAGTTAGTCCTCCTTTTGTGGAGTCGCACATTCATCTCGATTCGGCTTTGACTGCGGGGGAACCGCGATGGAATCAAAGCGGCACTTTGTTCGAGGGAATTCAAATCTGGGGGGAACGAAAGCAAAGTTTAACTCTGGATGATGTCAAAAAACGGGCTGTTGAAACTTTAAGGCTGCAAGCATCTCAAGGGATTTTGTTTGTCAGGAGTCACGCTGATGTTAGCGAACCGACGCTGACTGCTTTGCAAGGACTTTTGGAAGTTCGAGAACAAGTCAAAGATTGGATGACTCTGCAAGTTGTGGCTTTTCCCCAAGACGGGATTTACGGAAGTCCAGAAAATGACCAACTTTTAGAGAAATCTCTCGATATGGGTGCGGATGCTGTGGGCGGGATTCCGCATTATGAGTTGACGCGAGAAGATGGGGTGATGTCAGTTGAGCGGATATTTGAACTTGCTGAAAAATACAATAGATTAATAGATGTTCACTGCGATGAAATCGATGATGAACAGTCGAGATTTTTGGAAGTTGTAGCTGCTTGTGCTATTAGAAGCGGGGCTGGTTCGCGGGTGACGGCAAGCCACACGACGGCCTTCGGTTCTTATAACAATGCTTATGCCTTTAAGCTGATGGGAAGTTTGGCAAAATCGGGAATTAATTTCATCGCGAATCCTTTAATTAATATCACCCTGCAAGGCCGCGCGGATACTTATCCCAAACGCCGTGGGGTGACGCGAGTTAAGGAGTTGTGGCAGCAGGGATTGAATGTGAGTTTTGGTCACGACTGCGTGCAAGATCCTTGGTATAGTTTAGGTACGGGAAATATGTTGGATGTCGCTCATATGGCGGTTCATGTTTGTCAGATGACGGGAATAGCTGAGATTGCAGCTTGTTTTAATATGGTGACTGTCAACGGTGCTAAAACTCTCAATCTGGGAGATGAGAATTATGGGATAAATGCGGGGAAACCTGCAAATTTGATTGTGTTGGATGCTGAGGATTGTTATGATGCAATTAGGAGGCGCGCTGCGGTTCGGTATGTGATTTCGCGGGGTAAGTTGCTGGCGGAAACTGCACCTGCTAAGATGAGTTTTTATGGTATTTGACAAACAATATTTGAAGCTGTTAAATTGTGAATCAAGGTGCTATTCCCGATGAGAGTCCGAGAAATTTGCCGGAGCAACTGCTACTGCAAGATGCTAAGGCTGGTAATTGTAGAGCAATTCAGGGCGGGCCTGACGATATACTAGGGGATGTTTCCAGACTGGTTGCCCTCTATGGAGGTAATCCCGAAGACTGGTACAAAATAACTAGCATTCAGGCTTTTGTAATTAATGGGGCTTCCGTACAAGTGCACTGGTTTGAAAATGCAAAAATTTTGCAACAAGTTGAATTAAAGTTTAAACGACAATATCCTAAAATAGCACCTAAGAATTTATAGGTAGACAAGTTATGATTGTTCGCTGTATTGCTAATAGTGGGGAATTTCTACCGGAAAATTATATCGATCCGGCAAGAGGTTATACTAAAAAGGTTGAATTGCCTTTGACAGTTGGCAAGGAATATGTTGTTTATGCAATCCGATCGTGGCAGGGAATAGTTTGGTACTATATTTGTGATGATAATTACAGCTATTACCCCATACAGACTCCGGCACCGCTGTTTGAAGTAGTTGATAACCGAGTTTCTAAGTATTGGCAGTTTATGCTTGACCCGAATGGGGTGTTAAGGTTTGCTTTTGAGCAGTGGTTTACTGACCCTTGTTTTTATGATAAGCTGACGGATCAGGAAGAGGCGGAGGTTGAGGTTTTTGAGAAGGTTAAGGAATTGATGGATGCTGAGGATTTTACTTTGCCTCCGCTGGATGTTGCCGTTGAAAAGTTGCGGGAAACAGTCAGTGTTTGAGCTAAAGACAAACATCGAAGCGGGCTGAGTTTATGAAATCAGCTAAACAAGCAGACATAAAAAAGGTTAAGATAGTTGTATTCCTAGGGTGGACACTCCCACGGGAACATTTGTAACTCCTGCTTCTACACGTATGATATTTAAAAATACATGACAGAATAAAAATTTATGAATGATAAATTTCAACCACTAGACCGCGATGATGATGTTTTGTTGTTCGAGAACAATAATACATTTACAGTGGGCAAATTCAAGGTTTTAATGAGTCAACAATTTCAGGAAAAGTTTTTAAGAAGTTATCACGAAAAACCTAGTTATAAGGGTGGTCTTTCTCAAGAACGTACTGATATTAAATCTGACTTAAGCACTATCTCATTTGATTCTGGAGGTTTTATATGCAGTGAGATTCAATGGAAATGTATAAAAGCAGTAAATTGTAAACTTCTCAAAGTGGGTTCTGGAGGATGGCAGGAAGGAAAATTGAGAATGCAGGCAAAAGTCGTAAATTCATATTACGAAAACGATGATTATAAAAAGTATAATAAAGCTGTTCTTGATATATGTATAGAATTCAGTCTCGATATACCAAATGGACCTATATCACCTTTAGATGATATCAGACAATCTGAGGAATACAAAAAACTGAGCAATAATAACTGACGGCCCGATCGCGCTTACAATACAATAATCGATCGCACTTATATCTGGATATTAGATTTTAAACCGCAGATGGGGGCGGATGTACGCGGATGAACGCTGATGTTTTTTTGGGAGGGACTCATGGTAAATGTAGAAGATTATGTCGATCGCACCGCTGAACTGATAAACTTACCGTTAGAGCCGGAACATCGGCCCGGTGTTGTGGTAAACTTCGAGAGGATAGCTGCGATCGCCCGACTCGTTACTGAGTTTCCTTTACCCCCAGAAGTAGAAGTCGCGCCGGTGTTTGAACCTTAGATTTTTAACCGCAGATGAGGGCAGATGAACGCGGATGAACGCAGATGTTTTTTAGAGACGGCTGATGCGGTTGCTACGGCAGCGGCTGTTAAATGTGGTAAGGTTACGGCTACAGAGGCGGTAAGTGCTGCTTTGGAACGGATTGCTGTTAAGGATAAAGCTTTTAATTGCTTTACTGCAATCACTGCATCAAGCGCACTCGCAGCAGCCGAAAATATAGATAATTCGATCGCAAATAACCAAGACCCAGGCCCTTTAGCAGGCGTTCCCTTCGCTGTCAAAAATCTGTTCGATATCGCCGGAATTACTACTCTAGCTGGGTCAAAAATCAACGCTGGCAATCCTCCGGCTACCCAGGAGGCGGCTGTGGTCGCTAGACTCAGACAAGCCGGGGCTGTGCTCGTGGGTACGCTCAACATGGATGAGTACGCCTACGGTTTTGTCACTGAAAACAGCCACTACGGCCCGACTCACAATCCCCGCGATACTGCGCGCATCGCTGGCGGTTCCAGCGGCGGTTCCGCAGCAGCAGTCGCCGCCGGTTTTGTACCCGTCACTCTCGGTTCTGATACTAATGGTTCCATCCGCGTACCGGCTGCTTTGTGCGGTGTCTTTGGGTTTAAGCCTACTTACGGCCGTTTGTCCAGGGCTGGCGCTTTTTTATTTTCGAGTAGTTTGGATTGTGTGGGGCCGTTTGGGCGATCGATCAGAGATATGGCGCTGCTGTATGATGTCCTGCAAGGCCCTGATTCTCGTGACCCAGTTTGCACTCAACGCCCGCCAGAACTTTGTTCGCCGCAGTTAAATCAAGGCATCGAAGGATTGCGAATTGCAGTTGCTGAGGGGTATTTCGCCACAGGGGCCGAACCGGAAGCAATGGAGGCTGTAGAAATAGTGGCTAAAGCCTTGACAAATATCTTGGCTTGTGGTAACAGCACAGAAAAAACAACAAACCCCCCAAAAATAGGGGGGCTTGCGACTGTCACCATACCGGAATCCGATCGCGCCCGGGCTGCGGCATTTATCATTACCGCTTGCGAGGGGGGAAACTTGCATTTAGACAATTTGCGATCGCGCCCTCAAGACTTCGATCCGGCGACGCGCGATCGCTTTTTAGCGGGAACCCTGATCCCTGCGACTTGGTACTTGCAAGCCCAGAGATTCAGACAGTGGTACCGCGATCGAATTCGCGAAATATTCCAACAAACAGACATCATCCTCGCACCCGCAACCCCGATAGCTGCCCCTGAAATTGGCGTCGAGAAAATGGTAATAGCCGGACAAGAAATCTTAGTGCGTCCCAATCTCGGACTGTTCACCCAACCCCTATCATTTATTGGCTTGCCCGTTCTTTGCGTGCCCGTACAGCGGCCCGGCGCTTTGCCCTTGGGGGTACAAATTATTGGTGCTCCCTACAGCGAAGCGGTGATTCTCCGAGTCGCTGCGGTACTAGAATCGCAAGGCATTATATCTGCCGAATCAATTTAGTGCTAATAATTCTAGGGTTTGTTGTTGCGGTGGAAGCGTCTCTTAGTCCTTCTGGCAATAGCTTTGCGCTTCTGCTTTTCCAACGGGGTTTCAAAGTGGCGGTGCTTTCTCATATCGGGGAAAATACCCGCTTTGGAAACTTGTCGCTTAAACCGTCGTAGGGCTGACTCAATCCCTTCATTTTCGCCTATTACAACTTGGGTCATTATTTCTCCTTTTGTTCGTTAGATCAAGTTTTATCATATCAAGGTTTTTGACCGCGCGACCTGTTGAAGGTCTGGCGATCGACCAAAACCCCAAAATTATACCAAATCCGCTGCCATTACCGCTCTTGATTCTTTTGTCCGCGTAGAAGGACTTTGTATGTGAAGACGCCAATTATATTCGCGCGGTTGCATCGGTTTGGGCTACCAACTGATTTTCCTGCCGCAGGTAAGCTTGGATAAACTGGTCTAATTCGCCGTTCATCACATCTTCGATGGCCGTTGTTTCCACTCCAGTACGCAAATCCTTGACCATTTGGTATGGGTGAAAAACATAATTGCGAATTTGGTTGCCCCAAGCTGCCTCTACCATGTCGCCGCGAATCTCGGCAATTTCCGAAGCCCGCTGTTCCTTAGCAACCACCAACAGCCTAGCCTTGAGTAATGCCAAAGCTTTTTCCTTATTTTGCAACTGACTGCGTTCTTCTGTGCAGCGGACGGCCAAACCGGTAGGAAGGTGAACGATGCGGACTGCGGTTTCTACCTTGTTAACATTTTGCCCGCCCTTGCCGCCCGCGCGGGAAGTCGTGATTTCCAAATCCTTTTCGGGAATGTCCAACTTGACGGATCGATCGAGAATTGGCATCACTTCGACGCCTGCAAAACTGGTTTGACGCTTGTCGTTAGCATTAAAAGGCGAAATTCTGACCAAGCGGTGAGTGCCTTTTTCCGATCGCATATAACCGTAAGCGTAGCGGCCGACAATTTCCAAAGAAGCCGATTTAACACCTGCTTCCTCTCCCTCGGAAATTTCCATTAAATGTACTTTGTAACCTTGACTTTCCCCCCAGCGGGTGTACATCCGCAGCAGCATTTCGGCCCAATCTTGAGCATCTGTGCCGCCGGCCCCGGCGTTAATCGTCAAAACGGCGCCGCCTTCATCGTAGGGCCCCGATAGTAATTGTTGCAGTTCCCACTGGTCGAGTTCGCGGGTTAACTGAGAAAGACTCGATGAGGCTTCTTGGAACAGGGACTCGTCGGCTTCTAACTCCAGCAGTTCTAAAATAGCTTTAGCATCTTCCAAGCTAGTTTGCCAGCCGCGATATTGGTCTAAATGAGATTTTAAGTCATTAAGTTCTTGGAGGGTTTCTTGAGCTCGATCTTGGTCGTCCCAAAATGCTGGTTGGGCGCAGATTTGCTCTAAGTCTTGAATTTTGGCTGTGAGTGCGGGGATGTCAAAGATAGTCCTGGGTTGCACCCAGTCGATCGGACAAAGTTTCGATATTGTGTTTGATGTCTAGAACTTCCACTGTGAGTTCTCCTAGTTGTGGGCTGTATTTTTAAGTTTAGCTGAAATTGGGATATTTCAACAAACAAAATGTTATTGCTTCTTCCTGATTAGATATAGTGCGAACCCGTTGAATTAAAAACTTTACCGCATTAAAAATTCAAAATTCAAAAAAAGTTGCTATAGTCTAAAATCAGGTTAACGATCTCGAAGGGAGTTAACTGCCATGATTTCCCCAGAACTAAAATTAAGCTTGCCGTCCACCGAAGACCTGCCCTGTTCGGACGATACGCCTGTGGATAACGAAGACCAGAATCTGCTACCCAACCTATTGTTGTTTGTCCTGACCAGCATTTGGTTTGATCGCATGGATTGGTACTTTGGGGTGGATATGGCGGTGTATCACACCACAGGAATCAGTCCCAAAGTGCCTGTCGTCCCCGACGGGTTTCTCAGTTTGGGGGTGGAGCGCCGAAAAAGGGGCAAATCTCGCCGCAGCTATGCTGTCTGGGAAGAAAACGAGGTTGTGCCGATCTTAGCATTGGAAATGGTGTCTCACAAACCCGGTGGAGAGTACGACGAGAAAATGTCGATTTATGCCGGGTTAGGGGTTTTGTACTACATTATTTACAACCCGGAATTTTGGCGGCGCGATCGGCATCAACCGTTTGAAGTGTACAAGCTGATTGACGGGCAGTATCTGCAGCAGATTGGCGAACCCTATTGGATGCCAGAAGTGAAACTGGGCCTAGGGCGATCCCAGCAAGTTATTGGGGGCATCGAGCAAGAAATTCTGGTTTGGTACGACGAGTCTGGAAATGTCTATCCCCTGCCGGATGCAGGAATGCAGCAGATGCGGGAGCAGTTGAGGGTAGAACGACAGCGAGCCGATCGCCTAGCTGAGTATTTGCGATCGCAAGGGATCGATCCTGATAACCTGCCTGAATCGTGACATGAAATTCGATCGGCTTCACCGCATTCTTTCTTGTGACAACTGTCAACTGTCAACTGCCTTCTTATATATACTGCGAACCTGTTGAACTGGAGTTTAGACTAAAAGCGATATGAGAGAACGCAAATCAAATGGAATTAGAGATTAAAAATATTATCTTTTCAGCCTCAAAGCATC